>JAIBBS010000164.1 GCA_019694555.1 Nannocystaceae bacterium | reverse complement strand
CGGGCAGCGCGAGCTCGCCGCGATCGTCCTGGTCGGCGGCCTCGCCGGGCTCGCCGGGACCGTCGTCGGGCTGCGTGCCCGGCAGCAGCGGCAGCGCATGCGGGGGCGTGGGCGTGGCCGGGCTCGGCTGCGGCGCGGTGCCCTCGCGGCCATCGTTGCCCGAGCGCGGGCTGCCCGGCTGCGGGTGCACGTTGGGCGCCTGGGTCGGCTTGGCCGCGCGGTTGTCGAACTCGGAGACGTAGGGCGTGTCGCGCTCGGGCGGGCGCTCGTCCTGCACGCGATCGAGCTGCACCAGCTTGCCCGGCGCGAGCTCGGGCGCCTCGGGATCCGGATCGCGCTCGGGGTCCTCTTCGTCGAGCAGCGAGACCTCCATGAGGCCGTTGCCCTCGGGCAGCGGCCGCGAGCCCCAGGTCAAGCCCAGCACCTCGTCGCTGACGGGCCACAGCAGCGCGTGCACCAGCACCGACGCCACGATGACGCCGACGAGCACCTGGGGCTGTTGCGAGCGCTCGCGCACGAACGTCGGCAGTATAGCGCGCGGCCGAAGCGGTGCCCGGCGTCAGGGACGGGCCGCCCCCGGACGCGCCCCGGCGGCGGTGCGGCGCGGGCGGCTAGCCCTCGTCCTCGTCGTCGTCCTCGCCGGCCTTGGGCGCGGGCAGGCTGTCGAGGATCCGCTTGAACTCGGGGTGGTTGGGCAGCATCTGCAGCGCCGCGCGGCAGACCTGGCGCGACTCGCCGAACATGTTCGCGTCGCGCAGGGTCGCCGCGAGCATGACCACCGGCTCGACCTCGCGAGGGTTGAGCGCGACCACGGCGCGCAGGTGCTCGACCGCCTCGCGCGGGCGGCCCTGCTTGCGCAGGATCGCGACCAGCAGGTTGCGGATCTCGACGTCGTTGGGCCGCAGGCGCACGGCGTTGGCGAGGTGCGCGAGCGCGGCCTCGTCGCCCTCGGACTCGCGCACCGCGAGCGCGAGCATCAGGTGCGGCTGCCAGAAGCGGTTGTCGCGGGCGATGACCTCGCGCAGGAACTTGGCCGCCTCGGTCTGACGCTTGGCGTCGCCCGAGCGCACGTGCTCGATCGCGGCGTCGTAGCGCTCCTCGAAGTCCTCGACGTCGAGCGTGAGCCGGCCGCGCCGCGCGAACGCGTCGTCGTCGAGCGTGCGCCGCGGCAGCGCCAGCAGCTTCTCGAGGTAGTCGCGGGCCTTGGGCGGATCGTCGCCCTCGAGGTACATCGTCGCGACGTAGCGCAGCACGGTCGCGTCGGTGGGGTGCTTCTCGGCGGCCTCGAGCAGCAGCAAGGTCGCGTCCTCGCGCTTCTCCTCCTCGTGCAGGTCGAGCAGCATGTCGAGCGTGCTCTTGGCCAGGCTCGGCAGGCCCACCGCGGTGCGCAGCAGCGACACCGCCTCCTGCTGATCCTCCTCGGCCGAGTCGCCCTCGGCGCGATCCCACAGCACGTTGGCGAGGTCGCCGTACGCCGAGGGCACCTTGCCCTCGTCGATGGCGCGGCGCAAAAACGGCTCGGCCTCGTCGAACTGATCGTGCTCGAGCATCAGCGAGCCCAGCCGTGCGAGCACGCGCGGCGACTCGTTGCCGTGCTCGGCGGCGAACTGCGCCACCTTGAACGCGTTGGCCTTGTCGCCGGCGTTGCGCAGCGTGTCGATGAACTGCACCGCCACGCCCTCGTGCGCCGGATCGAGGTTGAAGGCCTGGTTGAACGCCTGCACGGCCGAGCCCAGATCGCCCAGGCGCCGCAGCAGCGCCGCGAGGTGGTGGAACACCGCCTGGTCCTTGGGGCGCCGCGCGGCGGCGACGTTGAGCGCCTGCAGCGACAGCGGGATCGCCGACTGGTCGACCGGGTTCGACACCAAGATGTCGGTCATCACGTGCAGCGCCTGCATCGCCGCGTCCATCTGCGGATCGCGGTTGATCGCGTCGACCAGCGCGGCCAGCAGCTGATCGGGCGTGGTCGGCACGCAGCGGCCCTGCAGCGCGCTGAGGTTGCCCAAGCCGACCAGGAACGACGTCAGCGCCTGGGGATTGCCGGTGCCGAACGCCGCCTTCCAGTCACCTTCCTCGAGCTCGACGCCGCAGTGCTTGGCCAAGGTGCCCAGCACCTCGAACAGCTTCGTCGGCAGCTCGGCGCTGCTGGCGCTCCACGACCACGTCTCGATCTCGACCAGGCGGTGCGTGGGCGCCTCGCCCTCGGGCTTGGCCTCGCCCTCGGCCGGCGCCGCAGGGGCGGCCAGCGGCTCGAGCCGGACCAGCCGCAGCTCGCAGCCGACCGAGTCGTCGTCGACGCGCATGTTCGTGACCAGGCCGCGCTTGGCGTTGGGGAAGCGGCTGATGCCATCGAGCGCGCGCGCGTCGGACCACGGCTCGCGGAAGACCATCAGCGCGGGCACCTGTCGCTGGCCCTGCTGCGCCATCGCGGTGAACACCGGTGCAGCGGCCTTGGCCCCGCGGGTCGCGAGCTCCTGCGCCCACCAGCGCTGGATGCCCATGCACAACGGCGCGCCCTTGCCCTCGTTGGTGCACGCGATCGGCAGCACCACCAGCTCGATGGCCGCGGCCGCGGCCTCGACCGCAGCCGGGTCGGCGTCCTCGTCCTCGTCGCCCTCGTCGTCGTCGTCCGCGGCGCCCAGCACGAGCTCCTCGTCGCCCTCGTCGTCGGGTTCGCCCTGCGCGGGGTCTTGGCGCGGAAGATCGTCGTCGTCGTGCTCGGGCGGCATGGGGGGCGAAGCGTGCCGCAGGGCCCCGCGGGGCGCAATAGCGAGCGCTTGGATGCGATCGGCCCCCACGCTCGCGGCGCTGGACCGCGGCTCGGGTGGACCGTTGCGGGCCTGACGCGGTCGTTGTGCCGGCAGTCGGGATCGAATTACCCCTGCGGTGCCACGACTGGGGGGTGAGCACGGGATCCTTCCCGCAGGCGGACGCGCGCGCGCAGCCGCGCGCCGCCACGGCGCCACCGGGTGGCTTGACCCCCGAGCGCACCGACCTTCACGATGAAGGTGCGCCCGACCGCGCACGGGGGCAGGGGGCGGCGGGCGCGGAGCTCCACGCGATGCAGCAACCGGTCGATCGTTCGCCGGCGTTCGATGCCCCTGCCGAAAACCCTGAGCACGCCGTGGCCCCGGCATCCGCCGCCGTGACGGCGGACGCGTTCGCGTCGTGGTGGCTGGCGAGCGCGCGGCGCTGTGCCGCCCGCACGGCCGTTCGCGCACCCGACGGCGAGTTCACCCACGCGGCGGTGGTGGCCAAGGCCAGCGCGCTGGCGCAGCGCCTGCGCACGCTCGGGGTCGATCGCGACTCGATCGTGGGCGTGTCGGTGCCCCGCGGCGCGCGGGAGCTGATCGCGATGCTGGCCACGTGGCTCGCGGGCGGTGCCTACGTGCCGCTGCCGCCGACCCACCCCGAGCAGCGGCTGCGCCTGGTGATCGAGGGCGCCGCGCCGCAGGTGCTGATCGCGACGGCGGCCTCGCCGATCCTGCCCGGCTTCGGCGGCCCGGTGATCCGCGTCGACGACCTCGAGGCTGCCATCGATCACTATCCCAGCACGCCGCCGTGGTTGCCCGACGATCCCGGCCGGCTGGCGTACGTGATGTACACCTCCGGCTCGACCGGGCGCCCCAAGGGCGTCGAGATCGAGCGCGGCAGCGTGGTGAACTTCCTGCGCTCGATGGCCCACACGCCGGGCATGGACGGGCGCGACCGCGTGCTCGCGGTGACGACGATCGGCTTCGACATCGCGGCGCTCGAGCTGCTCTTGCCGCTCGCGGTCGGGGCCGAGATCGTGATCGCGTCGGCGGACGACGCCCGCGATCCGCGGGCGCTGATGCGGCACCTCGCCGAGCACGACATCACGCTCATGCAGGCCACGCCGGCGACGTGGCGTCTGCTCGTCGACGCCGGCTTCCGCTCGCACGTCGGGCTCACCATGCTGTGCGGCGGCGAGGCGCTGTCGCGGGCGCTGGCCGAACGCCTGCTCGAGGGCGGCGGTGCGCTGTGGAACATGTACGGCCCCACCGAGACCACGGTGTGGTCGTCGCTCGAGCGCGTGCGCCCCGGCGGCGAGACCATCGCGATCGGCGGGCCCATCGACGCGACCGAGCTGCGCGTGCTCGACGAGGCCAACCGTCGCGCGCCGCCCGGCGAGGCCGGGCAGCTGGCGATCGGCGGCGCCGGCGTGGCCCGGGGCTACCGCGGCATGCCCGAGCTGACCGCGAAGCGCTTCGTGACGCTCGACGACGGCGCGCGGCTGTACCTGACCGGCGACATGGTGCGGCCGCTGCCCGACGGGCGGCTGCAGTGGTCGGGCCGCATCGATCACCAGCTCAAGATCCGCGGCTTCCGGGTCGAGCCCGGCGAGATCGAGGCGGTGCTGCGCGGCTGCGACGGCGTCGCCGAGATCGTCGTCGTCGGCGTGCCCGAACCGGAGGGCTCGGGCGATGGCGGTCTGCGGCTGTGCGCCTACGTCGTGGGCAGCGCCGCGCCGGCGCAGCTGCAGCAGTACGCCGCCGCGAGGCTGCCGCCGTACATGCAGCCGTCGGTGTGGGTCGAGCTGCCGCAGATGCCGCTGTCGCCCAGCGGCAAGATCGATCGCGCCGCGCTGCCGCGACCGCACGACCACGTGCGCTCGGCCGCGGCCGCGGCCGCGCCCGAGCCGATGCCGGCGATGGACGATCGCACCGCGCAAGTCGCCGCGATCTTCGCCGAGGTGCTGCGACTGCCGGCGGTGCGACCCGATCGCAGCTTCTTCGAGCTCGGCGGCACCTCGCTGCTCGCGGCCCAGGCGGCGCTGCAGCTCGAGCGCGCGCTGCAGCTCGAGCTGCCGGTCGCGCGGCTGTTCGAGTTCCCCACCGCGGCCGAGCTCGCGCGCAACCTCGGCGCGGCGCAGGACCGGCCCATCGTCGCGTGGCTGCGCCGCGGCAGCTCCGATCGCCCGCCGCTGTTCTGCTTGTTCGGCATCCAGCTGTACCAGGCGCTCGCCGACGCGCTGCCGCCGGGTTGCTCGGTGGTGGGCATGCACGTGCCGCATCGCTACGTGCCCGGCCGCGATCCGCGACCGTCGCTCGAGCAGATGGCGACGCGCTACGTCGCGCTGCTGCGCGAGCAGCAGCGACGCGGACCCTACCGCCTGCTGGGGCTGTGCTACGGCGGCATCGTGGCGTTCGAGGCCGCGCGCCAGCTCGAGGCCATCGGCGAGACCGTCGAGCTGGTGTGCATCGTCGACGCGGTGCTGCCCAGCGCGGTCGAGGTCGATGCGGTCAAGCGGCTGTGGAGCTACGCCGAGGCCGCGGGTCGCTTCGCACGCGAGCGCGGCGAGCTCACGCGCTTCGTGCGGCGGCGCAGCGAGCAGCTGGCCGCACGCTTCCCGGTGCTCGCGACCCTGCGCAAGGTCGCCGCGACCCCGGCGAGCGAGGCCGGTGCGGTCGATCTGCCCATCGACGGCGCGGAGGTCGACGCCGAGGTGCAGCGGTTCTCGCGGCGCGACGCGACCGTGCAGGCGCCGGTGCACGTGGTGCGGGCGACCCGCGAGCCGTGGCCGCGGTGGATGTCGATCGCGCCCGACCAGGGCTGGGCCGGCCGCGGCGGCAGCGTGCTCGTGCACGAGGTCGACAGCGATCACCGCGGCGTGATGCGGCAGCCCTACGTGCAGGTGATCGCGGACGCGCTCGCGGGCGTGCTCGAGCGCTGACAGCCCGTCCGCGGATGCGGACAGGCGCGCTGGGCCCGGAGCGCCCGCGGCACCGGCCGCGCTCGTTCAGTGCGGCAGCAGGTCGATGGTGCGCTCGACCTCGTCGGTCGGGATCGCGAAGTCCTCGCCGTGCTTGGTGCCGACCACGAAGCCGAAGTGCTGCGCGTCGCGATCGGCCAGGTGCTTGTACACGGCGCAGAAGCGGTCGGGCGGCTGCAGCACCACCATCTTGCCGCCGGGACCCAGCAGCTGCGTCGCGTGCACCAGCGCGCTGCCCTCGACGCCGACCACGAGCTCGGCGCCGGCACAGGTCGCGACGATGGTGGGCACGTCGACCGCGAGCGGGTCGAGGATCCGCAGGCCGCGGCTGCGCGCGAGGTGTTCGGCGAGCTCGCGCTCGCCTCGCAGCACCCGTCGCAGGCCCGCGGTGCCGCGCAGCACGAACACGCCCGGGTGGCGCTCGCGCGGGCCGCTGCAGTGCAGCAGCCGCGCACGGATGGCCGCGGCGCGGCTGGCCTTGTCGCGGTTCTGACCCACGTCGTCGAACACCACCAGCTGTCGCAGCCACGCGCCCGCGAGCCGGCGAGGGCGGATGCCCAGCCACGCGCTGTACTGGCGGATGTGCTCGGCGGGATCGAGCTCGGTGACCACCGGCACGCCGTGGGCCTCGGCCAGGCGATGGCGCGGTGCGTCGTCCATCATCCACGAGCCGAAGTACTGGTTGCCGTGCGCGGAGCAACCCAGCGCCGCGTGATCGATCTCGACGTCGACGTGCAGCTGCGGCACACGGCGGCGCCGCGGCGACAGGTGGGTGCAGCCCTCGCCGCCGTAGAGCACGCCGTCGACCAGCAACACGTCCTCGAGCAGCAGCGCGCGGGTCGGGCCGTGGCGCTGCTCGAAGCCGCCGTGCATCTGTCGCGCGGGGTGCTCGTCCATGAACGCCCAGCCGGTGACGCGCTCGAGCTGTCCGGGCAGGAAGTACGCCGGTGGCACGCGCACGGTGTGCCCGGGCGCGATCTGCCAGCTGCGCACCGCGTGGGCCTCGACCGGCAGCGGTGCGCCGCGACGCAGCAGGCGCGCGCGCGCCATCTGCAGCAGCGGCAGCGGCGTGATCGCGCCGCCGGGGATCGGCAGGCGTTGCAGTCGACGCAGCAGCGCGTGCGCGCGCGAGGGGCGGGAGGGATCGTTCACGGTCGTGGCACCTCGGCGGGGGCGGGTTGCAGTCGCGGCTGCGCGCGGCGCCATGCCGCGCGCGACAGCTGCTGCAGCGTCGCAGCGTCGAGCTCGGCCGCGGCCGCCGGCAGCGGCACGTCGGTGGGGTCGCGTCCGGTGAGGATCGCGAAGCTGGTGTACGCGCTCGCGGCCATGCCCGCGGCGTTGGGGTGCAGATCGCCTTCGGGTTCGGTCGCGCTCGCGGTGAGCCAGTGGCGGCTGCGCCCCGGCGGCGGGCTCTGGCCGCAATCGGCGAAGACCAGCCCAGCCGGGATCACCGGGATGCCGAGCTCGCGTCCGATCTCGTCGTACGACGCCGACAGCTCGTCGATGAACTCGCGCCAGCGCAGCTCCCAGGTCATGAACAACACCGTGCGGCCGCCGGCGGCCGTGATCGCGGCGTGGAAGTCACGCACCGCCTGGTGAAACTGCGCCTTGGCGTCGACCGCCTCGTACTCGTGGCCCTGCAGCACGAACACCGCGTGACGTCGCGACGCCAGCGCCTCGCGCACGGCATCGTCGTCGAGGAAGTCGATCAGCGGCAGATCACCTGGCACGATGTCGTCGCCGGTCTGCATCGCGAAGCGTGGCGTCGCGGCCTCGCCGATCGACGCGACCCACTGCGGCAGCCGTCGCTGCTCCCAGTCGAAGAAGCTGTTGCCGACGAAGAACACCGACTCGCCCGGCGCCAGCACCGGCGCGTACGACGGTGGCGGCCCCGGCGGCGGTCCGCCGCACGCCGCGGCCGCGGCCAGCCCGAGCGCGCGGACGCGGGCGGGCAAGCGAGGCGCGGACGGCATCGCTGCGAAGCTTGCCAAAGCCGCGCCCGGCCGACACCTGGCGATGCGCGGCACTGGTAGCATCGCGGCAGTCCCGTGCTGCGACCTCCTCCGCCGTGCTCCGCGCTGCTCGGCCGCACCGCGCTGGCGCTGGTGGCCGCCTGCGGCTGCGGCATGCCGTCGGTCGACGCGGTCGTCGCGTGGATCGACGCCGACGCCGACGCGCAGGGGCGGCGGCCGATCCGGCTGTACGATCGCGGCGAGCTGCGCAGCGCCCGGCTCGATCCGATCATCGCCGACAGCGACACCACGCAGGTCGATCTCGCGGTCTCGCCGACCGGACGCGGCTTCGCGGTCTCGTCGATCAAGGGCGGCACCGTGTGGGTCGACCTCGTCAGCGGCCAGCGCGGGCGCATCGGCCTGGGGCCGTGGGGCGAGCTGGGCAGCGCGCTGGGCTTCGCGCGCTCGGGCATGGCGATCGTGCGCACGCTCGCCGCCGGTCCCGCCGCGGGCGACGTGCTGCTGCCGATCGGCGGCGCCACGCCCACGCCGCTGATGCTCACGCCGCCCCCGGCCACCAGCACCGATGGCTCGGCGTGGGTCGTGCGCACCGCCTCCGATGCGCCGGTGGTGTTCGTGGCCGAGCGCGTCGGTGTCGACGGTGTCGTCGGCGGCACGATCGCCGCGTATGCGTTCCCCGGCCCGCACCACCTCGGCGACGTGCAGGACCTGGTCGAGCTGGGCCGCTCGACCATGCACGTGCGGCCCGGGGTCGACGATCCTGGCGACGTCTACACCCGCACGTCGTGGTGCGACGGCGGGTTGTGCGTGACGCCCGACGGCGACGCCGCGCTCGGCACCGCGTTCGACGCGTGCACGCTGCTGCGCTGGCGATGGGGCCGCACCGGCAGCGACGGCGCGTCGCGTCCACCGCTCGAGGTACCGCTACCGGCCGAGTGCGACGTCATCGACGAGCCGCGGCTGCTCGCGGCGCTGTCGGACGATCTCGTGGTGCTGCAGACCGGTGAGCGGCACCTGCTCGCGGATCTCTCCGCGCGCGGCTGGGTCGAGCTGCCGCGGCTGGGCGTGGGCTCGACCGACGCGTGGATGGTGCCGGCCGATCGCGGTCGCGCGATGGTCTTCATCAACGCCGGCGCGCAGGTCGTGCGCATGGATCACCACGGCATCTCGCTGGTCAACGGCGAGCGCAACGACTGTGCGCTGCACGGGCCGCCGGTGGTGAGCCCCGACGGCAACTGGGTGCTGATGACGTGCATCGGCGACCCCAGCGGCGTCATCACCGAGTTTCCCACCAACGAGCTCGCGGCGGTGGTGCGGGTCTCCGCGCTGGGGCTCGAACGCTACGACGGCCTGCCGATGGCACCGCTGGCGATCGACGACGCCGGCAACGCGCTGCTGTACACGTTCGATCCCGACGACGACGACGCCAAGCCGCGCGGCATGTTCGTGCTCGAGGGCGACGGACGGCTCACGCGCATCGACGACCTCGAGCCCACGCCGGCGCAGCTGGGGGTCTCGGGCATGCTCGAGGTCTACTTCGCCCGCAGCGCCGACTGGCCCGGCGGCGGCGGACCCGGCGGCTGAGCGGCCCGTCACAGCTCGACGAGCAGCGGCAGCGAGACCTCGTTGCCGCCGGTGGCCACCGTCACCGCGGTGTTGGGCACGCAGATCGCATCACCGGCGTCGGGCAGGAAGGTCGCGCCGAGGTTGCCGTTGCGATCGAGGATCGCGTTGGCCTTGTAGTCGCCGGGATGGATCTGATCGAAGTGTGCGACCGCGCTGGTGGCCCCCGCGTCGGCGTGCACGCGGATGAAGCGGCTGGGCGTGCAGCCGCCACCGGGACCGCACGCGGTGGTGCTGAGGATGACCCACGCGTCCGCGGCGGCCTCCAGCGGCGTGGTCCAGCTCAGCGTGGCGTCGAGCGTGGGCATCGGCGGGAACGGCTCGTCGGCGGGTTGCGCGGTGTCGTCGACCGGGAACGGCCCGTCGATCTCGCGCAGCTCGGCGCGTGTCGCCGGCCAGTCGAAGTGGACCTTGCCCTTGACCTCGACGTGCATGTCGAGGTGATCGGGGCCCTCGAAGTCGAAGGTCGCATCGATGTAGTCGCAGCCGGCCTCGAGCGCGCAGAAACGGAATCGTTCGGCGTCGAGGTCGGCCTCGACCAGGCCCGTGCGACTGTCCCGCAGGATGCCCAGGAAGTAGCCGCCGTTGCGGAACACCAGCGTGTCCTCGTCGCCTTGGCGCTCGATCACGATGGCGAAGCGCAGCGAGTTGCCGCCGTCGAGGTCGACGCGGCTGAACAGCGTGTGGTCGTCCGCGGGCCGCACGTCCATGTTCATGGTCGGGAAGTCGCCGGCCGACGTCATCGAGTCGACCGGGCCGACCCACAGCCCCGGCCAGCGCGCGAAGAACTCGGTCGCGGCCGCGGGATCGGCCATGCCGCCGCCGGTGCTGCTGCCGCCGCCGTCGCCGCTGCTGTCGGCCGCGGCCGTGCTCGAGCCGCTGGCGTCGCCACCCTCGCTGCCGCCGCCGCTGCTGCCCGCGGCGGTACCGTCGTCACCGTCGTCGCCACCTTGGGCCGTGCAGGCGGCAAGGGCGAGCAACGACGACAGCGCGAGCGAGCTGGGGGTAGTGCAGGTGCGGTGGATCATGGTCATGCAGTCCAAGCGGAGCAGGTGCCACGTCAGTCGCGGCAGCGTGGTTCTAGCCGCATGCCCGCGCTGGGTGCAGTGACCGCGGTCACCGCCGCGCGAGCGCGACGACGCGGTCCATCGTGCGATGGACCTCTTCCTCGGTGTTGTAGAAGTGCGGGCCCAGGCGCAGGCCGCAGCCGGGGCGCCAGTCGTGCTTGATGCGCTCGGCGATGAGCTGCTTGCTCACGGCCTCGCTGCCGGGGAAGTCGACCGCGACGAAGCCCGTGCGGCGCTCGTGCTCGCGCGGCGAGTGCACCGTGAGTCCGGCCGCGTCGGCGCGGTCGATGATGATCTGGCACAGCGCGAGGTTGTGCGCGCGGATCCGCGGCACGCCGACCTCGAGCAGCGGCTCGTAGGCGCGCTGCGCCACGCAGTACGCCGGGATCGATGGCGTGCCCGACATCAGCCGCCACGCGTCGTCGGCGTAGCGGATCGGCGCGGGCTCGAACGCGAACGGCTGCGCGTGTGCGAACCAGCCGGTGTTACGCGGCCGCAGCTGCGCGCGCAGCTGCGGCCGCGTCCACAAGAACGCGGTGCCGGGCCCGCCGCACAGCCACTTGTGGCTGCCGCCGACGACCATGTCCGCGCCCCACGCGGCGACGTCGATCGGCACGGCGCCGGCGGTCTGGTACACGTCGATCATCGTCAGCGCACCGACCTCGCGCGCGCGGGCACAGATCGCGCCGACGTCCTGCAGCGCACCCGAGACGTAGATCGCGTGGGAGCAGGGCACGATCGCGGTGCGCTCGTCGATGGCCTCGAGCATGCGTTCGAGCGGCACGGTCATGCCGTCGTCGCTGGGCACCAGCACCAGCTCCGCGCCGAGCTCGCGGAAGCGCTCCCACACGTAGATGACGTTGGGAAACTGCAGCGCCTCCATGACCACGCGGCGACGCGGTCCCGAGAAGTCGAGGCAGCCCGCGATCGCGGCCTCGAAGTACGCGACGTTCTGGTTGAGCGCGGTGTTGCCGGCGCTGCCGCCGAAGAACCGCGCCGCAGCGTCGGCGGTCTGCTCGACCACCTTCGTCCAGTGGTCCCACGACTCGACGCCGTCGCGGGCCCAGCCGGCGGCGTAGTCGGCCAGGGCCTCGGGCGCGCTGCGGTGCATCGCGCCCATGCTGTTGCTGTTCATGTACAGCGTGTCGGCCAGGATCGGGTACTGCGCGCGCCAGCGCGACAGCTCGGGGTCGAGGCGGGGGACGATCGGGGTTGCGGTCATGGCAGCTCCTCGCGGGCGTAGGGATCGAAGGGCGCGCGGCTGCGGCGGTCGCGGTTGAGCCGGCGCAGCTCGTCGTCGCCGAAGGCCATGGCGTCGCCGCGCGGCGCGTGACGGCGCACCCAGGCCTCGATGGTCGCGCGCGCGGCCGTGGCCGCGGCCTCGCGCACGCGGTCGAGCTCGCTGCGCGACGTCGCGGCGGCGGCGGGCTCGTCGCACTCGTCCCAGCGCTGGAACAGCAGCCGCCGGCGCTGCGCCGGCGACAGCGAGGGCGCGCGCCAGATCGCATCGAGCTGCCGTGGCAGCGCGCGCAGCTGTTGCTGCAGCTGCGCGCGCACGGCCGCGGTCGCGAGCTCGCGCCGCAGGCTCGCGGTGCGATCGAGAAACTGCGCCTTGGCGCGCACGTGGAGGTCGTGACCGCTGGCGCGCAGCAGCCACTCGTTGGGCCCGCGCACGCGCACGCCCACAAACGGGTTGATGCCGCGCGCGCCCTCGGGCGGTCGACCCAGGCCGCGGCCGCGGCCGCGGTTGCGACGATGCGGGCGACGGAAGCGGTCGGCGAAGTACACCGTGCCGTCGTGATCGACGATGGCGGTGAAGCGACCCGAGGGATCGACGTAGACCAGGCGGCCGTCGCGACCCGGTCGCAGCGCGATCTCGCCGCTGCGGTCGCGCACGCTCGCGCGGACCTCGGGCGGGCCGGGCACGCGGCCGCCCGGCGGCAGATCGGAGCCCAGGGCCTCGTCGGGTCGCTGCGGCCGCAGCGGCTCGAACGCGCCGGCCGGCGACGCGAGCCCGCCCAGCAGCAGGGCAGTCGCGACGGCGAGGCGGATGGGCAGTGCGCGGGCCACGTCCGCCGCCAAAGCTAGCACGCCGGTCGCGGCCGCCCGCGCGCCGCCGCGGGTGTGGCAACGCTCGCGCGCCCACGCCGCCGCCCTTGTTGCCTGGCCTCGCGGTGGGCTGCTACGGTCCGCCGCCGATGGGCTGGCTCGACAAGCTCGGTGAGAAACTGCGCGGACCCGACGGCGCGCTCGCGGTGTACATGCACGAGGTCGAGCTGGCGCAGCTGCTCGAGATCGTCGTGCCCCTGCGACCCAAGCGTGTGCTCGAGTGGGGCTCGGGCGGCTCGACCGCGATGTTCCTGTCGCGCGTGCCCGGCATCGAGCTGTTGGTGTCGATCGAAAACGACGCGGCCTGGTACGAGCGCGTGCGCGAGGCCATCGACGACCCGCGGCTGCAGCTGTTCCTGGTCGGGCCCAACCATCCGCCGCCGTCGACCGACGGGCTCTCGCCCAAGGCCGCGCGCGCGGTCGCGTCCGCGTTCCACCTCCGCTGCGAGCGCGAACCCGAGCTCATGCACGACTACATCGCGCGGCCCAAGAGCCTGGGCCACCGCTTCGATCTGGTGCTGGTCGACGGCCGCGCGCGGAGCTTCTGCATCGCCGCGGGCTGGGAGCTGCTCGAGCCCGGAGGCGTGCTGCTGCTGCACGACGCGCAGCGGCCCGAGTACCGCGACGCGATGTTGCGGCTGGGCGCGCCGCAGTGGCTCGAGCCGTGGCACCAAGGCCAGCTCTGCGTCGCACGCAAGCCGGCCTGAGCGCCTGTCCGCGGAGGCCGACAGGCTCAGAGCAGCTTGCCGTACGCGGCCGCGTCGAGCAGCGCGTCGAACTGCGCGGCGTCGTCGGGCTTGATCGTGATCATCCAGCCCGCGCCGTAGGGATCCTCGTTGACGCGCTCGGGCGCACCATCGAGCTCGGGGTTCTTCGACACGACCTCGCCCGAGACCGGCGCGAACAGCTCCGACACCGCCTTGACCGAGTCGACGTCGCCGAAGCGCTCGCCCGCCTTCACCTTCGCGCCGACGTCCGGCAGCGTCACGAGCGTGATGTCGCCGAGCTGCTCGACCGCGTGCGCGGTGATGCCGATGACGATGACGTCGCCATCGCGGCGCGCCCACTCGTGGTCCTTGGTGTAGCGGAGGTTTGCGGGGACGTCGTTGCTCATCTGGGGTCCTCGGGGCTGGCGGGTGCGGGAAGTGTCGATCAGCTCGCGCGTCGGCGGTAGAAGGGGCCCTTGACCTGCTCGGCCGCGCTGATGCGGCCGCGCTGGCGCAGGCGCAGCGGCTCGCCCGCGGCCGCGACGGCGGCGGGCACCCACGCCATGCCCACGGCGCCACCGACGGTGGGGGCGACGCCGCCGGAGGTCACGCGGCCGATGACCGCGTCGTGGGCGTCGACGACCTCGGCGCCGTCGCGGACGATCGCGCGGTCGGTCACACGGAAGCCGATCAGCCGGTTCGCGCTGCCGTTGCGCTTGACCGTGACCAGGGCCTCGTGGCCGACACACGGCACGCCCTTGTCGAGCTTGACGACCCAGCCCAGGCCGGCGCCGAAGGGATCGGTGTTCTCGTCGATGTCGTTGCCGTACAGGCTCAGTCGCGCCTCGAGCCGCAGCGTGTCGCGGGCACCGAGCCCGATCGGCGCGACGCCGCGATCGATGAGCGCGCGCCACACCGGCACCGCCTGCGTCGCGGGCACGAACAGCTCGAAGCCGTCCTCGCCGGTGTAGCCGGTGCGCGCGGCGGTGATGTCGACGCCGGCGATGCGGCCCTGACCCAGGCCGAAGCTGGGCACGTCCTGCAGCGGCGCACCGGCGAGCTCCGCGACGATCGCGACCGCCTGCGGGCCCTGCACGGCCAGCAGCGCCCACTGCGACGACACGTCCTCGATGCTGCAGCCGCGGTCGCTGCCGTGGCGACGGAAGTGCGCGAAGTCCTTGGCCACGTTGGCGGCGTTGACGACGATGCGCAGGTGCTCGGCGCCGAGCCGGTACACGATGCAGTCGTCCACGATGCCGCCGTGTTCGTTGCACGTCACGGTGTAGGCGGCGCGGCCGTCGGTGAGCTTGCCGATGTCGTTGGTCACCAGGTGCTGCACGCACGCGATCGCACCGGGGCCACGGAAGTCGATCTCGCCCATGTGCGAGACGTCGAAGATGCCCGCGGCCTCGCGCACGCTGCGGTGCTCCGCGAGGATCCCCGCGGGGTACTGGATCGGCATGTGCCAGCCCGCGAAAGCGACCATCTTGCCGCCGAGCTCCACGTGGGCGTCGTGCAGGGGGGTGTGCGCGAGGGTCTCGGCCATGGGGACCGCACTATGGGGCAAGCGCGGTGGCACACGCAAGGCGCCATCGCCACCTCGGGGCGCGGCCGCGAGCGCAGGCCAGCCACGGGCGGCACGCGCACGCGATCCATCCCAGGCGTGCGCGAGGCCCCAGGGCATCGCGCGGGTCGACCTGCTACAACCGGGCGGATGCCGATGAGTCGACGCACGCCCGGCGCTGCACGCCGCGCCCGCACGCGCGCGGCACTGGCGATGGCGATGGCGCTCGTCGCCGGCGGCTGCGGCCTGCGCAAGGCCAACACCGCCATCACGCCGATGACGAAGATGGGCACCGACCGCTACGTGCGCAAGGCCATCCGCAGCTCGAACGAAGGCGTGATCCTGCTGCCGTCGGAGAAGGCCGAGCGCGTCTACGAGCTGCCGCGGCTCAACGAGATCGCCCACGCGCTGCGCGACCCCGCGGCGCTGTGCTTCCTGTCGCGCGCGATCGAGACGATGGAGCCCGCGCCCGGCGACGAGCGTGGCTTTTCCGGCGTGCCCGAGGGTCAGGTCAAGATCCGCGCCCGCATCGCGCCCTCGGGCGAGGTCGTAGCGACCGAGATCCTCGAGTCGGGCTTCAGCGACGAGCGCATGCCCGCGTGCGTGCAGCGGGCGATCGAGAAGCAGCAGTTTCCGCCCAACAAAGGCGGCGTGAACCACTTCGTCGACATCGTGTACTGGGTCAGCCTGGGCATGCAGGGCGACGTGCACACCGAGGCCTGGGCCGACCAGCTCAAGCGCGAGTCGATCGCCGCGGGCATCCGCGCCAAGCCGTGCCTGCAGGGCCGCGTGCCGACCGGCGCGTACACCATCGGCGGGCTCAACCTCGTCAACCGCGAGGGCCAGACGATGATCAACCGCATCGACGCGCAGAGCCTGCCCGAGGAGGTCCGCAGCTGCGTGGCGCGGGCGTTCCGCGACGTGATGATGCCGCGGCAGCCCGACGCGTTCGTCCGCCCGGTGACGACCCAGGTCGCGGTGCAGATCCAGCGCGACGGTGCGATCGAGGTCGACGGCGAGGAGTGGTTGCGGCTGATCGAGCTCGAGGAGCGCGCGCGCCTCGACGAGCGTCGCGCGGCGCTGCAGGGTGGCGACGCCGGCGAGGGCGAGGCGGACGCGGTCGACGACGGTGCCGTGGACGACGCGCCGGTCGACGACGGCACCGACGACGCGCCGGTCGACGACGCGCCGGTGGACGACGGCCCCATCGACCGCCCGGCTCCGCCCACGCGCCCCAAGCCAGGCGAGCGCGGTGCCGATCCCGGCGCCGGTGGCATCAAGCTCGAGCTCACGCCGCGGCGCTGACCGGGGCGCGCTGCCGAGCTAGACCGGCGGCTCGGGCTCGGCCGTGGGCGGCTTGCCCGGCGGCATCGACATGACCTGCGAGTCGTCCGCGGGGTTGCGCGGCATCATCGAGCCGTCGACCGACGCGGTGATCGACGCGTGCGGGTCGATGTCCGCGATCAAAGAGGCGGCCTCGGTGTGCTCGAGCACCTCCTCGCGCTCGGGCTTGGGCGGCATCACCAGGCTCACCAGCATCGACGCGCCGATGAGCCCGCCGACGATGCCCAGCGACAGGCCGATCGGGACCTCCATGGGCTCGACCAGGCCGAAGCTGCCCTCGGCGAGGATCATCTTCGCGCCGATGAACGACAGCACCAGCCCCAGGCCGTACTTGAGGTAGGCGAAGCGGTCGAGGAAGTTCTGCAGCAGGAAGAACATCGCGCGCAGGCCCAGCACCGCACACACGTTGCTGGTGAACACGATGAAGGGGTCGCGGCTGACGCCGAACACCGCCGGGATCGAGTCGAGCGCGAAGACCACGTCCGAGGTCTCGATCATCATCAGGACGATGAACAGCGGCGTGGCCCGCAGCTGGCCGTCCTGACGCACGAAGAAGCGGGCGCCGACGTAGCGCCGCGTCAGCGGCAAGACCTTGCGCGCGAGGCGGTACGCGAGGTTGCCGCTGGGGTCGACCTGCTCCTCGCTCGCGAACAGCAGCTTCACGCCGGTCAGCAGCAGGAAGCCGCCGAACAGGTACAACAGCCACTCGAAGCGGCCGATGAGCTCGAGCCCCGCGACGATGAACAGGCCGCGCAGCACCAGCGCGCCGACGATGCCCGCGAACAGCACGCGGTGCATCACCTGCGGCCGCACGTCCATGTAGCGGAAGATGACGATGAAGACGAAGAGGTTGTCGACCGACAGCGACTTCTCGAGCACGTAGGCGGACAGGAACTCGAGCGCGGGGTCGCGGCCGAACTTCCACCACACGAAGCCGTTGAAGCACAGGCTCAGGCACACCCACACGATCGACCACGTCAGCGCCTCGCTGGCGCTGACCGTGTGCGACTGGCGATGGAAGACGCCGAGGTCGACCAGCAGCAGGAAGATGATCCCGACCAGGAATGCCGCCCACAGGAGCGGCGTGCCGAGGGTTGCGACGGCGATCAAGCAGGAGCCTTCACTTGAGCACGTTGACGGAGTCGGCCTTGACCTTGATCTCCATGCGACGCGGCTTGGCGTCGTCGAGGTAGGTCAGCTCGAGCAGGGTGCCGCTGAACTCGACGTAGGTGTCCGAGGCGGCCGGGCCCATGAGGTCGCTGTCCGAGAACAGGTGGTACTCGACGGTGACCTCGAGCCACACCGGCTGCGGCACCTTGGCCCAGATGACGTACTTGCCGTACTTCGAGTCGTCGATCTTGTCGGTCAGCTCTTCGGTGCGCTGGTAGCTGGCCTGGCCCTTGAACGAGCCCGCGGCGGCCTTGAGCTTCTCGAGGTGCGCCTCGCGAGCGTCGTCCTCCATGGTGTTGAAGGCCTCGAGGTTCTTCTCGTTGAACGTCAGGTCGGCGCCCTTGGGGTCGAACGCCTTGGGCGCGGCGAGGAACTTGGGGTCTTCGTGCTTGTTGGTCTTGCACGAGATCGACGGGCCGGCTGCAGCCAGCAGCGCGACCGCGAGCGCGGGGCGGGGGCACCAGGGGGCGCGCATGGGCGGTAAAGCTATCACTTGGCGCGGGGTTGTCCACGGCCGGACCAGGGTCTGCGCCCCGGCGGCGGCGGGCGGCGGCGGCGGAGCGATGCAGCTGCACCGGCCGCGGTGGCTCACACCGGCGGCTCGTGCTCGAGCACGCTGCCGGGCGGCAGCGCCGCGGCGAGTCGATCCCGCGCCGCGTCGACGAGGGCGGCGTGGGCCCGCGGGGCCTCGAGCGTGACGCGCACGTGCATGTGGATGCGTCCGTCGGCGCCACGGCTCCACCGCGGGTACGAGCCGACGTCGATGTCCGGATGTGCAGCCACGATCGCATCGAGGTGCGTCGCGAGCTTGCTCTCGTCGAGGTTGGTGTAGAGCACCGCGAGGTGCCAGCCGTCGCTGTGCGGCACCTCGCCGTCGATGGCCTCGAGGTGCTCGAGCTTGGCCCGCAGCAGGCTCGGGACTCCCGGCAGGATGTAGGCGCGCGCCTGCGGCAGGTCGAGCCGCAGCACCGGCCAGCCCGGCATCGCACGCAGCTGCGTGCCCTCGGGCACGTCGGCCATGTGCAGCGCGGCCTCGGTGATGCGCTCGCCATAGTAGGCGCGCAGCTGCGCCTCCATCTCGGGATGACGCACGAGCGGGCGGCCGGTCGCGGCCGCGATCGAAGCGAGCGTGCGATCGTCGTGGGTCGGGCCCACGCCGCCGGAGGTGAACACCAGCGGTGCGCGCGCGCACAGCCGCAGGAACGCCGCGGCGATCTCGTCGGGGGCGTCGCCGACCACCGAGATCTCGAGCAGACGGATGCCGCGGCGCCGCAGCCAGGTCGCGAGCGCGTGACCGTTCTCGTCGCGGACCTTGCCGCTGAGAAGCTCGTCGCCGATGAGCAGGACCGCTGCGGTGGGGGAGGTGCTGGGGGCCATGGGCGAGGGGCCGACGCGCGGCCGCGGGCGTGCGGTCGCGGGCGGCCGCGCGTGCGCGGCGGCAACCATAGCAGGGCCATGCGCCCGCGCGC
>JAIBBS010000366.1 GCA_019694555.1 Nannocystaceae bacterium | reverse complement strand
GACGCGACCAAGCCCGACGCGACCAAGCCCGGCACCTGATCGCGACTCAGCCGCCGTCGTAGCGCCGCGGCACCCGCTTCGAGATGCCGCAGGTGATCTCGTAGGGCACCGTGCCGGCCCACCCCGCGAGCTCGTACAGGTCGATCGCGCCCAGGCCCTGGCGGCCCAGCAGCGTGACCTCCTCACCGACGCGCACGCCCGGCAGGTCGGTGACGTCGAGCATGCACACGTCCATCGTGATGGTGCCGACGACGTCGCAGCGGTGGCCGCGGACCAGCATCTGCGCGTGGCCCGACATCGCGCGGGGGTAGCCGTCGCCGTAGCCCACCGGCACGATCGCCAGGCGGCTGTCGCGGCGCAGCTGCGCGCGGCCGCCGTAGGACACGCGCACGCCCGCGGGCAGCTCGCGTATCCCCAGCACGCGCGCGTGCACCGACATCGCCAGCCGCAGTCCGGGCAGCTCGACCGCCGCGCCCGAGGCCGCGCCGTACAGCGCGATGCCCGGCCGCACCATGTCGAAGTGCGCGCTGCGGAAGCGCACCATCGCGGCGGAGTTGCTGGCGTGGCGCAGCTGCGGCTGCAGCCCGCGCGCCGCGATGGTACCGAGGCAGTCGCCGAAGCTCGCCAGCTGCCGCGCCGAGGTCAGCTCGTCGTCGATCTCGTCGGCGCAGGCCAGGTGCGTCATCACGCCCTCGAGCTGCAGCGTGCGACCGGCGTCCGCGGCGATCCAGTCGAGCACCGGCGTCAGGTCGCGCGGCAACAGGCCCAGGCGCGACATGCCGGTGTCGATCTTGAGGTGCACCGGCAGCGCGTGGGCGCCGGCGCGCAGCACCGCGGCCGAGAGCATCTGCAGGTGATCGACGCTCCACACCACCGGGCGCAGGCGACGATGGACCAGCACGTCCGCGGCGCCCGGCGGCACGCCGCCCAGCACGACCACCGGGCCGTGCACGCCGGCCTCGCGCAGCTCGACGCCCTCCTCGACCAGGCTCACCGCGAGGCCCCACGCGCCCGCGGCCTCGAACGCGCGCGCGGCCTCGGTCGCACCGTGGCCGTAGCCGTCGGCCTTGACCACCGCGAGCACGCGACAGCCGCTGCCGACGTGCTGCGTGACCACCGCGAGGTTGTGCGCGAGCACCGAGGTGTCGACGCGCGCCACGGTCGGTCGCACGGTCACCGCGGGCGCTGCAGGCGGGGTCGTGCGCAGGGCCGGATCGTGGGCCACAGGCGGGCTCATAGCACGGGCGGCGCCGACGGCACAAACGCCGGTCGCACCGGCCCCGACGCGAAAGCCCGGGCCGCGCATTCCCGCGCGGACCGGGCGCCGTCTCGCTCACCCGCCTGCAGGCGCGCGGGCTCCGAAGCCGCGCGCGCCGGACCCACTCACGCCGCGACGGTGCCGACCAGCCGCGGATCGAGGATCATGCGCCGTCCGCTCGAGCTCACCAGGCCGTCGCGCGCCATCGCCGAGAGCGTGCGCGAGACCGTCTCGCGGCACGAGCCGACCATGCGCGCGAGCTCGGACTGCGTCGGCACCGGCGCGAGCACCAGGCTCTGCGACGCGGTCGGCGACATGCGGCTCTGACGACGGGCCAGGCGCACCAGCGTGCGACGCAGCCGCTCCTCGACGTCGTGCAGCGCCAGCGACGACGCCACGCTCTCGATGTCGCGCAGCTTGTCGGCGACCAGCTGCATCAGCCGCATCATCGACTCGGGCTCGCGACGCAGGTGGGCCGACAGCACGTCCGCGGGGATCTTGAGCACCTCGACCGGCACCGCCGCGATCGCGGCGGTGGTCGCGTGACCGCGATCGAAGGCGCAGGTCTCGCCGACGACGTCACCGGGGCCGACGGTCATGAGGATGAGGTCGCGGTTGCCCTCGCCGGCGCGGACCAGGTTCACGCGACCGCGCAGCACCACGTAGAGGCCGTCGGGGGTGCTGCCCTCTTCGATGATGGGCGCGCCGGCGGGCTTGCGCAGTCGCACGGCCGCCTGGGCGAGCAGCTCGATCTCCGGCGCGCGAGCCGCGGTGAAGGGCTCCACGCAGGTGAGCACATCGGCAACGGGCATCCGCTCGAGGGGGATGGTGTGCAAGCGCGAATCGGACGGCGTCGGCATGGCAAGCCCAAAGAGCATGGGGCGTGCCACAGGCCACACTCCGTGAACAAATCGTGACCCGCGCGGAATGACTGCACAAATGCCCCTCGCTCCAGCCCCGGCGCCCCGAGATCGGCTGTCGCGAAACCCCCACAGTGGCACGCCGAGCAGACGGGCGCGTCGCGTTTCGCCGCAGCGGCTGTGGCAGCGATGCCCTGGCGTCGGCTGCCAGCGGGGTGCGGGGCCGGTCGCCGGGGGCCCGACCGGCGTGCTATGCACCAGCGACCGTGCTCGAGATCCAGGTCAATGGCGCCGCGCGATCCATCGAACGCGGCGCGACCGTGATGGATCTCGTGACCACGCTCGCGCTCGACCCTCGCCACGTCGCGGTCGAGCGCAACACCGAGATCGTCCCGCGCGCGCTGTGGCAGTCCACCACGCTGCAGCACGGCGACAGCCTCGAGGTCGTGACCTTCGTCGGAGGAGGATAGCGAGCAATGAGCGATCCCAACAGCAGCACCGGCGACCTGCTCGACCAGCACGCCGCGGCCGACACCTGGACCCTCGCCGGCCGCACGCTGCGCTCGCGGCTGATCGTCGGCACCGGCAAGTATGCCGACGCCGCGACCACCCGCGCGGCGCTCGCCGCCAGCGGCGCGGAGATCGTCACCGTCGCGCTGCGACGGGTCGACCTGTCGGCGAAGGACAACCTGCTGGGCTGGATCGATCGCGATCGCTACACGCTGCTGCCCAACACCGCCGGCTGCTACACCGCCGAGGACGCGGTGCGAACGCTGCGGCTGGCGCGGGAGCTGGGCATCGCGGATCTGGTCAAGCTCGAGGTCATCGGCGATCCCAAGACGCTGCTGCCCGACAACGAGCAGACCCTGCGCGCCGCCGCGATGCTGCTCGAGGAGGGCTTCACGGTGCTGCCGTACGTCACCGACGATCCCATCGTGTGCCGCAAGCTGGCGCAGATGGGCTGCGCCGCGGTGATGCCCCTGGCCGCGCCGATCGGCAGCGGCATGGGCATCCGCAACCCGCACAACCTACGGATGATCCTCGACGCGGTCGAGGTGCCGGTCATCGTCGACGCGGGCGTCGGCACCGCGAGCGACGCGACCGTCGCGATGGAGCTGGGCTGCACCGCGGTGCTGCTCAACACCGCGATCGCGGCCGCGCAGCAGCCGGTGGCGATGGCCACGGCGATGCGGCTGGGCGTGGTCGCGGGACGGATGGCCTACCGCGCCGGGCGCATGCCGGTGCGCGGCCACGCGGTCGCGAGCAGCCCGAGCCACGGCGCGATCGAGTGACGCGCGCGCGACTGCTGGCGATCACGCCGCCGCACGGTGCGATCGCTGCCGACGCGATCGATCGCTGGCACGACGCGGGCGCCGCGGGGCTGCTGGCGCTGTGGCTGCGCACGCCCGCTGCCGCGCCGTCTGCGGTGCTCGAGCGCTGCGGGGCGATCGTCGCGCGCGCGCGCGACCTCGGCGTGCCGGTGCTGCTGGGGATCGATGCCGACGCGCTCGCGGCCGCGCGCGCGCTGTGGGCCGGGCTCGAGATCGGA
>JAIBBS010000365.1 GCA_019694555.1 Nannocystaceae bacterium | reverse complement strand
CTCCGCCAAGCCCACTGAATCATCCCCGCTGCGATTGCGTCTGCCGCCGCCGCTTGACGAACCCGCCGCTCGCCCGTAAAGTGCTCGGCTGCTCGCGCCACATCCGGCGCGGGCGAAACTCGAAGGTTTGCAGCACTGCCCGGAGGACATCGCCGAAGTGAACGACCACGCAACAATTTCCGACGACGCACCGAGTGGATGCACGGCCGATCCGGCCTTTGCATCGAGACTCGGGGCCGCGGACGTGGTGTCCTCGCTTCGCGATTGAAACGATCACGCGGCGCGGACGGCAGGTCCGCGTGCCGCGCGGGTTCGGGTCCAGACGGGCCCGCTGTGCCGGTGGCATGTCCACCGGGCCGCAGCGGGCGGGGCCGCGCCAAGTACGGCGATCTCTCGGGTGAGAGCGATCGTGCGCGGGCCCTGGCGCTTCGAGATCACCGATGAAGCGCCTTTGGGCGCACCGCCAGCTCGCCGATCTCGGCGAGCGATGGCGGTGCGAACCCCTCCGTACCGTCGATGAACGGGAACCATGGGGGCGCCTGCTCGGCCGGCCTGTGCGGCTGGTGTTCGAGCTCTGGGCGTGCTCGCTTCCCACCCGCTCCCGTGTGCTGCCCGCGATCGCGAGACGACCACCGCGCGATGGGACGACGAGCGCTTGGACCCCTTGGGGTCTGCTCGCGTCCCGCCCCTGCGCGGACCGCCGCGTGGTCCGGGCGACCGAGTCGTGCTCGGAGCCCCTCGTGGGTTGCCTGCGCGCCGCATCGCGGCCGTGGGCGGGAGCGCCCGATCTCGGGCGCTTTTTTTTGCGACACTCTCGAGCGCCGTCGTGCGTGAGCTCGTCCTGTGGCGCCACCTCGAGGCCGGGCAGTTCACGCCCGAGGTGCTCGCGGCCACGCTCGCGCACGCGGCCGACGAGCACGGCCGCGCGACGCTGCTGGCCCACGCCGGGGCGCTGTGCGACGCGGGCGATGCCGCGGCGCGACGGGCCGGCTTGGCGTTGCTCGCCGGCACCACCGGCATCGTGGGTCTGCGCCGCATCGTCGCCGCGCTGGGCGACGACGACGAGCGGGTACGCGCGGAGGCGGTTCGCGCGTTGGCGGCCTGCGCCGCACTCGCACCGATGCGCTACGCCCACGCGCTCTTCCATGCGCGGGCCGACGTGCGCACGCAGGCGGTTGCGCAGGTGCCCGAGGGCGCGCGCACGCTGCTCGCCTGGGCCCGCGCCGATCCGCTGCTGCGCGAGGCGTGTGCCGACGCGCCGTGGCCGGAGCAACCGCTGCCGCTGCTGCTCGATCTGTGGCGCCGCGGCGCGGTCTCGGCCGCCGCGGCCGCTGCGGCGCTGTCGCAGTGCACCGTGGCGGCGATCCGCAGCCACCTCGCGATCGCCGAGCAGCGCGCGCCCGCGGGCTGCGAGGCCTACGTCGCGGCGTCGATCGCAGGCGCCGCGGTCGATCTGCCGCCGGGCGAGGACTGCCTCGACACGCTGTTCGAGTTCGTCGCGGCCGCGGGCGAGGGCGCGGCGGTCGGCCCGCTCGCCGACGCGATCGGCGACGCAGAGGAGGCGGCGCTGCGCGTGCGTGGGCTCGTCGCCACGGTCGCGATCGGATCGCGGCACGGTTGGTCCGAGGGGCTGTCGCGCCTGGCGTTGCGCTGCGACGCGCGGGCCGTGGCGCTGCCGGGCATCCCGCTGGCGATCCGCCGCGCGATGGTGCCGCTGCTGTGGACGCGCGGCGGTGCGTCGCTGCCGACGCCGTTGGTGATGGGCCTGCTCGCGGGCCCGCTGGTGCGCGACGACGACGGCGTGCCGTCGCTCGAGGCCGCCGCGGCGGTCGCGAGCTTGCTGCCGGAGCGACGGGTGCGCGCGTTGATCGACGCGTTCGGCGAGCCGGCCGTGCATGCGCTCGCGACCGCGACGCCGTCGGCGTGGGACGCGGTGTGCCGCCTGCCGTTCGAGACGGCGCACCTGTGGTGGCTCGAGCAGCTCGAGCGCGAGGCGCCCGCGGCCGTCGGGCTGGCGCGCGCGGTCGCGTGCATGCGGTGGGCGGCCGCGCAGCGGGAGGAGATCGATCGCGCCGACGGACCGCTGCACCGCGATCCGGTGGGTGTGGCGCTGGGACTGCTCGAGCTCGCCACCACCGCGCCGTGGTCCGCGTCGTCGGCTGCCTTCACGCTCGTCGCGGGCCGGCTCGCGGAGCTGCACCGCGCACCGCTGGCGATCCGGGTGTTGCCGGCGCTGGTCGCTTGCCCGTGCGACAACGCGTTCGCGCGCGCCATGCTCGAGGCGACGGTACGGACCGACGCTGCCGCGAGCCTGTTGCAACTGCCCACGCGCGCCGTGGTCGAGCTGTTGCGTTGGTTCGACGAGGCGCTCACGCCGTCGCCGGCGCTCGTCGCTGCGCTCGCCGCGGGCTGGCGCGCCGCGAGCGAGCCGTCGGTGGCGCGGTGGGTCGCCCGGGTCTCGCCGCGCGCCGAGCCCGAGAGCCGGCCGCGGGTGTGGTCGATCCATCGCCTCGGTCTGGCCGAGCACGAGGCGATCGCGGGCTGCGATGCGGCTGCACTGGAGGCTGCGCTCGCGCCGGCCCTCGCGGCGCCGTCGTTCGGCCTGACCGACGCGCTGGCGCGACGCGAACCCGCGCCGTCGCTCGCGGCCTGCGTGGCGCTGGTCGGGTGCGCCGACGGGCTCGTGCCGGTCGCACGCGAGCTCGAGCGCTTCGGCGAGGACGCGGACGAGTTCACCGAGCGGCTCCGGCTGGCGGTGCTCACGATGTGGCGCGACTGCGATGCCGTGCCGCCGTTGGTCGACGCGATCGCGGTCGGCTTCGAGCGCCACGCGCAGGGCTTCGCGACGTGGCTGTGCGCCGAGGAGGACGGCTGGTCGGGCGTGTTGCTCGCCAGCGTCGCGCTGGGTGGACGGCTCGCGCGTCGATGGTTGTGGGACGCGTGCGCGAGCGTGTTGTTGGGCTGGATGTGGCGCGGCATGCTCGCGCCGCTGCGCGAGGGCTTCGTGCCCGCGATCGTGCCGCAGCTGGTGGCGCGGCTCGACACCGAGCTCGGCACGAGCGCGGCCCGAATCCTCGGTGTGTTGGTGCGCAGCGGCATCGCACGCGGTGCGGTCGAAGCCGCGACGCCGCAGGTGCTCGCGGCCGCAGCCGCGTGCACGCGCGAGACCCTCGCGGTGCTGCGGCAGTGGTTGCCGCTGCCCGGGGTGCCGGGGCGCGCCCAGCCGGCGCGTTCGACCCCGCGCTCGCTCGCGGCCGACGAGCGCGTCGAGGTCGCGCACGGCACCGACCTCGATGCGCTCGCGCGTGCGTGCGTGCGCGGCAGCGAGGCCGTGGTCCACGCCGCGGTGCTGCGCCTGCTCGAGCTCGGCGAGGCCGGGGAGCTGCGCCTGGTCGCGTGCGTGCGCGCCGACGGGGCCGGGCACGAGCCGATGTTCGAGAGCATCGCGCTGTGGAGCTCGCCGCGGGCGCTCGCGGAGCTGGCGGGGTTGTGCCGCGACGCGACCGTCGATGGCGGACGGCGCTGGCGCGTCGCGATCGAGCTGCTCGCGCGCGACGCCCCCGGCAGCCTCGGCGACGTGCTCGCACTCGTCGGCGACGCGGCGGTGGTGGGACGCACGCGCGTGCCGGACGTCGCGGCCGTGCTGGCGCGCGCCGACGGCTCGCTCACCGTGCCG
>JAIBBS010000364.1 GCA_019694555.1 Nannocystaceae bacterium | reverse complement strand
TACGTCGGTCGACGTCGCGGCTTCGGCCTCGCGATGTTGGTGGGTGGCACGGTCGCACAGACCGCGGAGATCGCCGTGTCCCCCGCGTTCACGAACGCGATCCCGTCGCAGTGGCCGTTCTTGCTCGCGGGCCTGGTGCTGATGAAGCTCGCGCTCGCCGTGGACGGATGGCGCGAGGCCAAGCTGGCGTGAGCGCGCGGGCTCAGGCGCCGCTGCTCGAGCCACCGCCGCTGCCCGAGCTCGATCCATCCGGAATCGGCACGCACGTCTGCTCGCGGAACTCGCACTGCCATCCCGGGTCGCAGTCCGAGTCGTCACCGCACTGCACGCACGCCTGCTCGCCCTTGATCGAGACGACGCGACACAGCAGCCCGTCGGTGCAGTCGCGATCGGTCTGGCAGTTGCACTGTCCGCCGAAGTCGACGCAGATGAAGATGCCGGGCACGTCTTGCGCGCAGCACTGACCCGGCGGGCACTGATCGCCGGGGAAGCACGACTGGGGTTCGCCGGTGGACGAGCCCGTGTCGGCGCCGCCGGTGCTGCCGCTGCTGCCCTCGCCACCGCTGCTGCCGCTGCCCGTGGTCGAGCTCGCGCTCGCGCTCGTCGCCGTGGTGCTGGCGCCGCTGCTGCTGCCACCGGAGCCCGTGTCACCGCCGGTGT
Organism: Nannocystaceae bacterium; assembly: GCA_019694555.1. Taxonomy (GTDB): domain Bacteria; phylum Myxococcota_A; class Polyangia; order Nannocystales; family Nannocystaceae; genus Xiheibacterium. The sequence goes on along the minus strand of JAIBBS010000364.1, from coordinate 3,025 downwards.
TCGTGGTGGTCTCGGGACCGCACGCGATCGACACCGACCCGACCAGCAGCCACGCCATCCGATCCATGCCGGCGATCTTCGCCCGCACGGACGGCGACGGGCAAGCGCGCACCGGAGATCAGCGCCGGCGACGAAGCACCAGCGGCAGCAGCAACAACCAGCCCAGCGGCGCCGGGCCCGGCTCCGCCGCGACCGAACAGCCCTGCTCCGGCGGGCTGCCGGCGTTGTCGCCGTCCGCCTGCGCGGGGTCCTGCCACGGCGGCAGGTCGTCGGGCGAGTCGTCCTTGCCGAAGCAGTACGCGGAGACCTTGCCGCACTGCGCCTGGCCCTTCGAGGTGTCGATCGCAGGATCCGGCGTCACCGCGAGCGCGAGCGGATCGCCGTGGCACACGTCGGATGCGCTGGCCATGCTGCCGAGTCCGCCGCCGAAGCTCTGCCGCAGCGCCGGCACCACGATCGCATCGTTCCAGTGATCGTCGATGCCGTTCCACTGTCCGCCGCTGCCGAGGAACTCGCAGACGTCGCCACGCGCGGGGAAGCGCGTGATCTCCCTGGGCATCTCACCCTGGTCGTCGAGCCAGTGCGGCTGCACGCCGGCGGCCTCGAGCGCGGCGACGAAGGTCTCGATCACCGCGGCGGTCTCGGTCTGCGCGCACGTCAACGCCTCGGGTCGCGCGTCGGGGCTGCTGCTGGTGCCCAGGCAGGTGTCGTCGTGCGAGAGCCACGCGTGGTGCGGGTTGGACACGCCGCGGTGCGCACAGTTGTCCTGGATCGTGTGCAGCGCGCGACCCAGGGACGTCGCGAGGGTCTGGCTGCTGATGCCGAGCTGCTGCTTGGAGAATGCGGTGATGTTGCCGCTGAGCTCCACGCCCAGCATCGCGACGCGCTGCGCCGCCGCGTTGGCGCCATCGCACTGCGTCTGCCCGGCGTCGACGTCGACCTGCGCGTGCGCGGCCATGTCGTGCCACTCGAAGTGATCGACGTTGTAGGCCTCGATGCCGACGCGCTCGCAGAAGTCCCACGGCAGGTCGGCCTCGGCACACGCGTCGCGCGTCACCGCGCGGTGCTTGGACTGGTCGAGCGCGTGGGAGAGCGCGGGGAAGGACAACAGCGCGGCGAAGGGCAACGCGAAGGCGAGCGGACGGAAGGCCACGGTCACAAGTGCGGCGACCATGACAGCGGTTCGCGTCGCCGCGCGTCCGCCCGCCACCGCGATCGCGTGCGGGGCCGTGGGGTCCGCTCGCCTCACGCGGATCGGCTCCAGGCGCTCATGCGCGCGGCGCTGCTGCGCCGCGCGCGGCCCACTGCGCGTGCAACAAGGCGAACAGATCGAAGTCGAAACGTTGGCCGCGGCACACACGGAAGCTGCGCAAACACCCTTCGTGCGCGAAGCCGGCGCGCAGCAGCACCTGCCGCGAGCGCGCGTTGTCCACGCGCACGTATGCGTGCACGCGTTGCACGCGCGCCCGCTCGAACGCGACCTGGAGCACCGCGGCAACCGCACGCGTCATCACGCCGCGGCCCCACTGCGCCGGCGCGAGGTCGAACGCGAGCTCGGCCCAGCCGTGCACGCGCGACCACTCGCCGAAGCCGCAGGTGCCCACGAGTCGATCGTCGTCGCTGCGCGCGAGGGCCCACCGCGACAGCTCGCCATCGGCCCAGCGCGCGCGCGCGCGGGCGATCATGGCGTCGACGAAGCCCGGCGTGATCTCGGGGTAGCTCGTGCGCTCCGTGACCGCCGGGTCCTGCAGGTACTCGAGCAGCGCCGGCGCATCGCTGGGCAGCAGCGGGCGCAGCGTGACGTCGCCCAGCGCCAGCGTCACGGGACGCGGCGTGCCGTGGGCGCACGACAGCATGCCGTGGAAGCTCGCGAGGTAGCGCGCCGGCTGCACTTCGCCGTAGCCGAACACCGCGAGGTGAATCGCACCGCAGTCATCGCAGCGCACCTCGAGCACGTACGCGCTGGTGTCCAGCGCCGTGGTCACGCCGACGAGCTCGCCCAGCCGTCGCTCGACCAAGCCGAACGCCGCGACGATCGCCGGGCGCTGCGCACCGCGGTTGCGCGCCGCATTGCGCTCGTCGAGCACGCTGTGCAGCGGCAGCGACAGCGCCGCGCCGCAGTCGAGGCATCGCTGTACGATCGTGCGCGCGAGCGCGGCGGGATCCTCGAAGCCATCGTGCAGGATCACCGCGGCACCGCTGCGCTCGCCGCCGCAGCTGGACGCGTCGAGCACCGGCTTCGACCACGAGTGCGCGTCGTCCGCCACGTCGTGCAGGATACCGCGCCGCCACGACGACGGTCGCGACGCGTCGCGGTTGCAGGCCGACGCCGACGACGGTGGCTGCGGTCACGGCCGCAGCACACGCGCGCATCCGCCACGACGTCGGACGCGACTGTCGGCGCATGACCAAGCTGCTGCGATGTTCCGCTGCGTCTGCCGTCCTCGCGCTCGCATGCCACCACCGCGACACCGCCTCGGCACCGCCGAGCGCGGCGACGCCGGTGACCGCGAGCGAGCCCGTCGCCAGCGAACCCGCGCCCGCGGCGAGCGAACCCGCCGCCACCGAGCCCGCCGCCGCGCCCGCGGCCGAGCCGCCCAGCGCGCCGCCCGAGCCGAGCACCGGCGAGCCCGAGCCCGCGAAGCCGACGCCGCTGCTGGCCGACGCGAACGTGACGATCGAAGGCGTCAGCGCAGACGGCCTCGAGCTGTCGACGCTGGCCTGCGCGCTCGACTCCACGCCGCTGTTCGCATCGCTCGCGATCATCGGTGCGCTGGCCAAGCAGGACGCCGCGATCGATCGCTGCGCTCCGGCCGGCGACGCCGTGATCGCGCGCTGGCGCTTCGACGCGGGACGCACCCGCGAGGTCACGCTCGAGGGCGGCGCGTCCGAGCGCGTGCGCAGCTGCGTTGCGAAGGCCCTGGGCAAGGTCGCCGCGCCGTTCGACGCGCGCTGTGCCGCGATCATCCGCGTGGGCAAGGCCGACGGCGCGGATCGAGCGCTGCAGCGGTTGCCGGCCCGCTGA
>JAIBBS010000363.1 GCA_019694555.1 Nannocystaceae bacterium | reverse complement strand
CGCGGTCGGCAACGGCCGCCGCGCCGCCCACGGCACACGCCGCGCGAGCACGCGCGCGCCCGCGAAGGCGAGCGCGCCGGTGCCGGCCAGCGCCAGCGCCAGCGTGGCGAAGCCGCACCACAGCACCGCGAGCTCGACGGTCGACAACGCGGCCGCAGGGCCGGGTCCTGCGCGCACGCGATCGACCAAGGTGATGGCGCTGGCGGTGAGCGCGACCGCGTGCAGCCACCGCAGCCGCGGCCCGCCCACGATCACGACCAGTAGAGGATCGCGCCGGTCACCGCGAGGTAGACCAGGAAGTTCGCCATGAACAGCGGATCGCGGAGCATCTCCTCGGTCGGGCTCTCCGCGTCGTGTCGCGTGGTCGCCAGGTGGGAGAAGCGCAGGATGCCGATCACGCCGAACGGCACGGTCCAGATCAGCCGGTCGGTGCCGAAGGTCGCGATGGTGTGCTCGCTGCGGGTGTACAGCGCGTAGGTGATGACCGCGAGCGCGGCGACCACGTGCAGCAGCACGCGCAGGCTCGCGAGGTCGTAGCCGCGCAGGGCCGCACGCTGCTTGTCGGCGTCGACGCTGGCGGCGAGCTCGTGCGCGCGCTTGCCGAAGCCCAGGAACGTCGCCAGCAGGAACGTGCACGCCAGCAGCCAGTGCGACGGCTCGACGTCGATGGCGAACGCGCCGGCGAGCACGCGCATGATGAAGAAGGTCGCGATGCACAGCACGTCGAGGTAGGCGACGCGCTTGAGCCGGAAGCTGTAGGCGATGTTGAGCACGAAGTAGCCGCCCAGCACCGCGGCGTAGCGCGGCGACAGCAGCACCGCGCCGGCGATCACCAGCGGCACCGCCACGACCAGGAAGGTCTTGGCCACGCCGACCGGCAGCGCGCCCGAGGCGATGGGGCGATGGCGCTTCTGCAGGTGCAGGCGATCCTGCGGCGCGTCGACGATGTCGTTGAGCACGTAGACGCAGCCGGAGATCAGGCAGAACAGCGCGATCGCGGCCGCGGACCGTGACAGCGCCACGACATCGAACAGCCGCAGCGCGAAGAACAGCGGTACGCCGACGAACGAGTTCTTGACCCACTGGCGCGGCCGGAGGGTCTTGATCAGCGCTACGAGCACGGTAGGCCCCTGGACTATGGCACGCGCCGCGCCGCAGTTCAAAAGCGGCGCGGCCGCGGCGGTTCCCTGGCGGCCGCGGTTGGCGTATTCCTCGTGGGGGATGCGCTGGCTTTGGGTGCACGCCGCGCCGGCCGAGGGTGAAGCGCTCGCACGCTTCGGCCTGTGGCGGCGCGAGCTCGGCGTGGGCAAGACCGCGTCGAGCAGCGCGCTGGCGCGGGCGCTCGTGCGCGAGCGGCCCGACGGCGTGGTCGCGGTCGGGGTCTGCGGCGCCGTGCGCGATCGCGGGCTGACGATCGGATCGCGCTGCGTGGTCGGCAGCGATCGCCACGGCGACGAGGGTGTGTGGACGGTCGACGGCTTGCTCGATCTCGCGGCGCTGGGCCTGGGGCACACCGGGCCGTGGCGAGCGGCGCCCGAGCCGACCGCGAGCGCGGCGAGCTTGCTCGCGGCGCCGGTGGTCGAGGGCCTGACGGTCTCGAGCTGCTCGGGCACCGACGGGCTGGCGCGGCGACGAGCGAGCACCGGCTGCGCGATCGAGACCATGGAGGGCGCCGCGATCGCGCAGGTGTGCGCCGACGAGGCCGTGCCGTGGGTCGGCCTGCGCACCGTCAGCAACTACACCGGTGAGCGCGCGCGCGCAGGCTGGGATCTCGCGGCTGCCCTGGCGGCGCTGCAGTCCATGCTCGCGGTGCTCGTCGACGCGAGGTGGCCATCGTGAGCGACGCCGTGTTGACGTTGGGGTTCTCCAGCTGCCCCAACGACACCTTCATGTTCCACGCGCTCGTGCACGGCCTGGTGCCGTGGTCGGGGCCGCCGCTTCGACCGGTGATCGAGGACATCGAGGCGCTCAACGCCCGCGCGTGCGATCCCGACGGCGCGCGGTTGTCGTTCACCAAGCTCAGCGTCGGTGCGCTGCCCGAGGTGCTCGAGCACTACGCGGTGCTCGGCGCCGGTGCGGCGCTGGGGCGCGGCGTCGGTCCGCTGGTGGTGCGCCACGCCGGGCGGCCCGAGCTGGCGCGGCTGGCCGACCTCGACGGCTGCACGGTCGCGATCCCGGGCCTGCGCACGACCGCGTGGCGGTTGCTGCAGGCGTTCGCGCCCGCGAGCGTGCGGCCGCTGCCGATGCGCTTCGAGCAGGTCATGCCCGCGGTCGCCCAGGGGCGCGTCGACGCTGGCCTGGTGATCCACGAGGGCCGCTTCACCTTCGCCGGCTACGGGCTCGAGCGCATCGCCGATCTCGGCGAGCACTGGGAGGCTGCGACGGCACTGCCGGTGCCGCTGGGCGTCATCGCGGCGCAGCGCGCGATCGAGCCGTCGCTGCGCGCGGCGTTGCAGCGCGCGCTGGCGCAGTCGGTCGCCGCGGCGTTCGCCGATCCGCGCGCCAGTCGTGCGTGGGTCGAGTCGCTGGCGCAGGAGCTCGCACCCGACGTCATCGATCGCCACATCGCGCTGTACGTCGGCGACGACAGCCGCGCGCTGTCGACCGACGGTCGTGCGGCGATCGAGACGCTGCTGCAGCGCCTGGGCGCCGCGCGCAGCCCGTGGTGATCGCGACTCAACCCGGTCGCGTCGGCAGCGGCCGGCCGGACTCGTCGAGCACGATCCAGAACGCCGGCCACTTGGGGATCTCGACCAGGGTCGGCAGGATCTCGTCGAAGTTGTGCGGGTAGGTGCGGCGCACGTACTTCACGATCGCGTCGGCGCTGGGCGCCTCGACGAAGTGGGGCTCGAGCGGCGGGAACTCGTAGCGGTACTTCTTCATGATCACACCGACGCCGGATCCCACAGCACCTCGGGCAGCTCGTAGGCCCGCGCCGCGGCGCGACCGAGCACGAAGAGGTAGTCGCTCAGGCGGTTGACGTAGCGCAGCGCCTCGCCGCGCACGAGCTCGCCGTGGGCCAGCGCGACCAGCTCGCGCTCGGCACGGCGACAGACGGTGCGCGCGACGTGGCACTGGGCCGCGACCGCGCCGCCGCCGGGCAGCACGAAGCTGCGCAACGGTGGCAGCGCGGCGTTGTGGCCGTCGATCTCCCGCTCGAGTCGCTCGACGTGGCGGTCGTGCACCGCCAGCTTGGGCGTCTCGCCCGCGGCGCACGGCGTGGCCAGCTCGGCGCCGAGGTTGAACAGCTCCTGCTGGATCCGGCCCAGCTCCTCGTCGGCGGTCTGCACGAACGCGGCTGCGCCCGCCGGTGCGGCCTCGCGGCGCAGCGCGATGCGCAGCACGCCGAGCTGGGCGTTGAGCTCGTCGAGGTCGCCGTAGCTGCGGATCCGCGGGTGATCCTTGCCCACGCGATCACCGGTCGCGAGCATGGTCCCGCCGTCGTCGCCGCTGCGCGTGTAGACCTTCGAGATGTAGACCATCGCGAGCCGGAGGCTAGCGGAATTCCGGCATCGCTCCCCGTCACTCGAGCGGTGCGGGCTCGCTGGGCACCTCGGGCTCGCCTGGTGCGGCGGGCGCGGGTGCGGCGTCGGGGGCCGACGCGGCGGTCGATGGCTGCGGCCGCGACTTGGTGCGGCGCGGCGCGGCGCGACGCGGCGCGGGCTCGGGCGCCGCCGCGATCTCCACCTCGGGCTCGTT
>JAIBBS010000362.1 GCA_019694555.1 Nannocystaceae bacterium | reverse complement strand
TGTCGCCATTCACGGCACCAGGCAGTAGCCGCGCGGCGAGCACTGGGCGGCCGCGTCGCAGCACGAGGTGTCGTCGGTGCACCACTGGCTCTCGTCTGCGGTGGGCACACAGGCCTGGACGCAGCGGAACGCGGCGCGGTCGCCGTCGAAGTCGGCCAGGCACGCCTGGCCGTCGGCGCAGTCGGTGCTCTGCTCGCACTCGTCGTGGACCTCGCCCTCGGTCTCGCAGGGACCGGTGCTGGTGTCGCGGCACGCGGGCGGCAGCGGCTCGTCCATGTAGGGATCGGTGTAGTCGTCGCCGGCGCCGGCGTCCTCCTTGTCGCCGCAGCCCGCGAGGCACATCACCGACATCGCGATCGCCACGATCCCACGCACCATGGCGGCAGCATAGCGCAGCGTGCCCGAGGCGCCCGTGCAATCGCGCGTGCGCCGACACGTGTGCGCCGCGACACCTTCGTTGCGGTCGCTCGATCGTCGCGCGAGCGGGCGGCACTACCCCGCCCGAGAGGCCCGCGCCATGGTCCGCCCCAGCACCCCGTCCCGCTCGACTCCGCTCGCACCCCAGCGCGCGCTGCTGCACCCGGTGTGGCTCGCATCGCTGGTGTTGTTGGCGCTCAACGATCACTGGCTCAAGTACGCCGGCCTGCTGCCCGACGTCGTCACCGGCAAGCTCAGCGACCTCGCGGGGCTGGTGGTCGCGCCCGCGCTGTTCGCCACGCTGATCCGCGCCCGCACGCGTCGCTCGCTGCTGCTCGCGCACGTCGCCGTCGGTGCGGTGTTCTCCGCGATCCAGCTGTCGAGCCTCGCGGCGACGACGTGGTCGGCGCTGATGGCCGGCATCGGCTTCCCGTGGATCATCACGTCGGATCCCACCGACCTGCTGGCGCTGCCGATGCTCGCGGTGTCGTGGCGCGTGCTCGGCCACGCGATGACGACACCCGCAGCCGCGCTGGCGCGCCGCAGCGCCGAGGCCGGTGCCGCCGCGGTGGGCCTGCTGTGCTCGGTCGCGACCTCGCAACCCGGGCCCGACCCCGATCCCGATCCGTTCCCGGAGTCCGGCTGGCTGCCGCCGATCCAAGGCGACGTGTGGCTGCACAACGGCACCGGCGAGCCGCTCGTGGTGCGCGTGCGGACCCTCGCCCCCACGGTGCTGCTGGACTGCGCGCAGATCGAGGCCGAGCCCGGCCGTCTGCTGTCCGACGAGGTCTTCGGTGCGGTGCAGAGCTGGTCGCTGCCGGTGGACGCGAACCTCACCGTGATCGATCACGTCGACTTCTCGGCCACCTGCTACGCCGCCCGCGTCGACGCCGATGGCTTCGAGCCGGTGGTGCTGTTCTGGCAAAGCGGCGACTACTTCGTGCGCGAGCTGCCCGGCGACGGCCTCGACGAGACGCTGCCGGGCTGGGTCTCGCTCGAGCTCGACGTCGACGGCGTGGGCAGCTACACGACCCACGAGCCGATCCTGTTTCCGCGCGACGCCGAGGCCTCCGCGCCGACCGGCGCCTGCGCGGCGCCCGACGACGCGGATCGCATCGACTGGGGCGACGAGCCGATTGTCGGCAACTTCACCATCGCCGCGATCGCGCCGGGCGTCGACGGCTGCGTCGCGCTCGATCTCGTGGTCGCGGGCAGCGAGGACGCGCCGCGCCGGCAGTACCTGTGCATGCCCACGCTCGAGCTGCCGTTCGCGGCCGGCGACAACGTCGCGATCGCGGCGGCCTACGGTGCGCAGTCCGAGGCCCTGGTGTTGTCCGCGTTGGACGCGGAGTTCCTGCCGGCCGAGCCCGTGCGCGAGCTGTGGCTCAGCCGCGGCGGCGCGCTGCCGCAGATCAGCAGCGCACCGGGCCTGCAGCTGTCCGCCGTGCCCGCCTACGACTGCACGCTGTCGGTCGATGCCTGCGGCACGGTCGGTCGCGCGGTCGGTCTCACCGTGGGCGGTGACGGCTACTCCTCGACGCAGCTCGAGCACGGTGGCGCACCGCTGACGCTCGAGCGCAACGACGGCACCCGCGTGACGCTGGCGCTGGCGCATGCGCAGGACCGCGTGTTGCTCGACGGCGAGTGCGCCGCGGGCCCGCAGCTGCTGGGTTACGACCTCGAGCTCGCCGCGCTCGTGGAGGGCGCGGCGCAGTGAACCGCTTGGCTTGCACGAAGGAGAACCACGTCATGACTCGACATGCACACAAGCTCGCGATGGCCGCCTTGTCGTTCTCGCTCGCCGCCTGCGGCGCCTCCTCGGAGGACGCGTCCTACGGTGGTGACGGCGGCGGTGGCGTCGGCCCCGGCGTCGGCCAAGGTGGCGCGCAGGACTTCGGTCAGTTCCGCGACATCCTCGACGCCGGCGCGATCCCGGCGCCCAACACCCTCGACGACGTCGGCTTCTTCAACGAACACAAGATCGAGCTGCCGGCCCCCGACTGCGGCGAGAACCTGTGCATGCACGCCGAGCTGGGCGTGATGGGCAACATGATCACCGGCAGCAACTGCACCATCGTGATGATGGGCATGAACACGCCGATCGATCCCGCCACCATGGAGCGTCCGCCGCTCGATCTCGCGTTCGTGATCGACACCAGCGGCTCGATGATGGGCGAGCCCATCGAGTACGTGCGCGAGGGCCTGCTGCGCATGCTCGACGAGCTGCAGCCGCAGGACCGCGTGTGGCTGATCTCGTTCGCCAGCGGCGCCGAGGTGCTGCTCGACGGCGCCGCGGGCGACGCCACCGCGGACATCCAGCTCGCGATCGAGGCGCTGTCGGCCCAGGGCAAGACCAACATCTACGACGGCCTGCGCGTGGGCTACGAGAAGCTCGCGGCCGCGACCGAGGCCGGCCGCCAGAGCCGCGTGATCCTGCTGTCGGACGGTGAGGCCACCGCCGGCATCACCAGCACGTCGAAGATCGTGGCGATGAGCGCGGGCTACAACGCCATCGGTCACTCGCTCACGACCGTCGGCATCGGCGAGGAGTTCGACCCGGTGCTGATGCGATCGCTGTCGGAGTCCGGCGGCGGCGCGTTCTACTACCTCGAGGATCCCGCGGCGGTGCAGGAGGTCTTCGAGCAGGAAGTCTCGACCTTCCTGGTACCGCTGGCCCGGGACCTGCGCATCGACGTCGCGATCGAGCCCGGCTACACCCTGCGCGCGATGTACGGCACCAAGCGCTACGAGCTCGAGGGCAACGACGGCAGCATCGAGATCCCCAACGTGCAGATCGCCCACCGCACCAGCGTGGAGGACGACGAGGAGGGTCGTCGCGGCGGTGGCGGTGCGATGGTGGTCGAGCTGGTACCGCACAGCGGTGCGCAGGCCGGCGCGGGCACGGTCGGTCACGTGTCGCTGAGCTACGTCGACGCGGTCACCGGCGAGGTCGTCGCGCAGGAGCTGCCGGTCACCTCGACGCTCGCGCCCGGCGAGGTCCCCGACGGCGGTCGCTTCGACGGCGCCGCGGTGGAGAAGTCGTTCGTGATGCTCAACATCTTCGCCGGCTTCCAGCTCGCCAGCGAACGCGCGCTGTGGGGCGACGACGCCGGCGCACTGTCGGCCCTGCTGCCGCTGGCGGCGTCGGTGCAGCAGTGGCTGGCGAGCAACCCCGACGACGACATCGCCGACGATCTCGTCTACGTGCAGAAGTTCATCGACAACCTGCGCGCCCGCGGAGCCGCCGAGCCGCCGCCGACCAAGAACCCGCCCGAGCCGTGGCCGCAGGACTGAGCGCCTGCCAGCGA
>JAIBBS010000361.1 GCA_019694555.1 Nannocystaceae bacterium | reverse complement strand
CTGGGCGAGATCGCCTCGGCCACCGCGGCACCGCCGACGCCCTCGCGAGCGGGCCGCGGGCGGCGTCGCGCGGGCCCCGGGACCGCCAAACCCCGCCTGTTGCCCGGTTGCGGACCGATCTGCGCTGTGCTATCGAGTCCCCCGAAACAGGCGCACAGAGCACGGGAGTGGGCGCCCTCGGGTCCCCGCTCTTTTTTTTGTCCGACACCATGACCGCCACGCACACCGAAGCCGACCACGCTGCGATCGCCGCCCTCGCGGGCGATGCGGTCGCGTCGTCGCACGTCGAGCCGGGCGAGCGACTCGCTGCGGTCACGGCGTTGCACGCGGCACAGCGGGCGCTCGAGACCGTGATCGAGCCGGTGCTGCGGACCATGGGCTACGCGCTCGTGCACCTCGAGCTGGCCGCGACCGCGCGACCCCGCGTGGTGCGGATCTTCGTCGACTGCGACGGCGGCGTGACGCTCGACGACTGCGCCCGGCTCTCGCCCATCGTCAGCAACGCGCTCGACGCCGCGGAGCACGACCACGGCGCGCAGGGCGACACCATGCGTGCGCTGCTCGCCGCGCCCTACGTGCTCGAGGTCTCGTCGCCCGGCGTCGAGCGGCCGCTGTCGCGGCGCAGCCACTTCGAGCGCTTCGTCGGCCAGCGCGCGACCGTCCGCACCCACGCGCCGGTCGACCCCGGCACGCCCCAGAAGACCTTCCACGGCACCATCGCGGGCGCGCGGCCGGATCCGATCCAGCCCGACGACGACCACGAAGGCATCGCGCTGCTGCTCGACGAGGACGGCACGCGCACCCACGAAATTCCACTGTCGCTCATCCGCCGAGCCCACCTGGTGTGGAGTCCGGAGCCAACCCCGGCGCCCCGCGGCAAGCGGCCCTCCGCAGCAAAAGCAGTGTAGCCATGGACGAACCCGTCAACCTCAGCGCCGTCGTCGATCAAGTCTGCCGCGAGAAGAACATCTCTCGCGACGTGCTCACGGAGACCGTCGTGCAGGCCGTGCTCGCGGCCGCGAAGAAGGTCTTCGAGGATCGCGAGATCGAGGCGCAGTTCGACGCCGAGACCGGCAACGTCAACCTGTTCCAGGTGCTCTACGTCGTCGACGAGATCGACCACGACAACCGCGAGATCACGCTCGAGCAGGCGCAGCGCGCCGGGCTCGAGGCCGAGATCGGCGACGAGCTGCTGTTCCAGATCTTCTACCTCGAGGCCGACAAGAAGCGCGCCGAGCAGCAGCTCAAGGACTACCCCGAGCTGCCCATGCTGCGCCTGGGCGGCCACGGCTTCGGCCGCATCGCCGCGCAGACCGCCAAGCAGGTCATCATCCAGCGCGTCCGCGAGGCCGAGCGCGAGAACCTCTTCGACGCCTACAAGGACAAGAAGGGCGAGCTCATGACCGGCACCGTGCGCCGGTTCGAGCGCGGCGCCATCATCGTCGAGGTCGACAACGGCCGCGCCGAGGCGGTGCTGCCGGTGCGCGAGCAGGTGCCTCGCGAGTCGCTGCGCCCCGGCGATCGCATCGTCGCGTACGTCAAGGACGTCGACAAGTCGGCCCGCGGTCCGCAGATCATCTTGTCGCGGACCCATCGCGGCCTGGTCGAGAAGCTCTTCGAGCACGAGGTGCCCGAGATCTACGAGGGCATCGTGCGCATCGAGGCGTGCGCGCGCGAGCCCGGTGCGCGCTCGAAGATCGCGGTGTCGAGCCGCGACCGCGACGTCGACCCGGTCGGCGCGTGCGTGGGCATGCGCGGCAGCCGGGTCCAGGCGGTGGTGCAGGAGCTGCGCGGCGAGAAGATCGACATCGTGCCGTTCAACGAGGACCCCGCGCGCTTCGTGTGCAACGCGATCCAGCCGGCGCAGGTCTCGCGCGTGCTCATCGACGCGGATCGCCACACGATGGAGCTCATCGTCCCCGACGACAAGCTCTCGCTGGCGATCGGCAAGAAGGGCCAGAACGTGCGGCTGGCCTCGCGCCTGACCGGCTGGCGCATCGACATCCACTCGGAGAGCAAGATCCGCGACATGGAACGGCGCTCGCTGGCCGAGATCGCGGCGATTCCCCAGGTCGGCGAGGAGCTGGCGCTGCTGCTGTTCCAAAACGGCTGGCGCGGCCTGCGGGACCTGGCGGTCGCGGACGCAGAGGAGCTCGCGGCGATGCCGGGCGTGGACACGCTCGAGCGCGCCGAGGCCATCATCGAGGTGGCCAACGACGCCGCCAGCGGCAACATCCAGCTCGCGGTGAACTACCCCGCGGCATCGTCGGCCGGCCGGGATCGTGATCTCGGCCATGCGCAGCTCGGAGGTGACGAGTGACGCGCGCGCCGAGCCAACGCAGCTGTGTCGGCTGTCGTACGCGGGTCGAGCCCGCGGCGCTGGTCCGGTTGCGCCGCCGCCCCGACGGCGAGGTCGTCATCGACCTCGATCGCCGTCGCACCGGGCGTTCGGCGTGGCTGCATCCCAGCCGTCGCTGCATCCTGGCGGCCGGCCGCCAGCGCGCGATTGCCCGCGCGCTCGGTGGTCCCGCAAAGCTGTCGGTGCGCGAGCCCGAGGCCGACGCGCTGGTGGGCGCGATCGCGGCCGCGGTCGCGGGCCGACTCGCGCTGCTCGGTCGCACAGCGCCGACCGACAGCCCTGAGATTTCCGCGCTCGTCCGCGTGCAGCAGTCGCTGCAGCGGTCGGGGGAGGGTGCCTGATCGATGTCGACGAAGGTTCGCGTCTACGAGCTCGCTCGTGAGCTCGACAAGGACAACAAGACCTTGGAGGAGGCCATCCGTGGCCTCGGCATTCCGATCAAGAACTACATGAGCACGCTGTCGCCCGACGAGGTCGACCGTGTCCGTGCGGCGTTCGGTGGCGGTGCCTCCGGTGGTGGTGGTGGCGGTGGCTCCGGTGGCGCAGGCGCCAGCGGTGGTGGCGGCAACAGCCCCGCGTCGGGCACGAGCCATGGTGGCGGCGGTGCGCCGCGTCCCGCGGTGCGCCCCGGTCCGGGCGGTCACGGCCCGGGTCCGTCTGCGCCCCACGCGGCTCCGAGCGCGGCTGCGGCCGCACCCGCGCAGGTCATCCGTCGTCGTGCGGACGTGGTCCGCAAGCGACGCGAGGAAGAAGAGGCCGCCGAGGCGGCCGAGGCCGCCGCAGCTGCGGCGACCGAGCTGAGCCGCCCTGCGCCGCAGCGACCGCTGCCCCAGGGTGCCCCGCCGATGCGGGCGCCCTTGCCCCAACGACCCAATCCCACCGTGCCAAGTCCCGCAGCGTCTGCCCCCGTCGTCCGCACTCCTGTCGAGCGCCCCGCGCCCGTCGTGGCTCCCACCACGCCGCCACCGACCGCCGCCGCCGCGTCCGCGCCCGGACCGAGCGCTGCGGCAGCCGCAGCCGCTTCGGCCAAGCCCGCGGATCGTCCGCCGAGCCCCGCCGTGGGCACGCGCATCGAGCTGCCGCCGGGCACCCGTCGCTTCGCCACGGGCATGGCCTCACGGCTCGAGCGTCCGGCCGATCCCCCGCCGTCGGCTCCGACGCCCAGGCCGGTCGCACCGCAGCGTCCGGTGGTGAGCGAGGCGCCCGCGCGCCCCGCCGTCGCGCCGACGCCCGCACCCGTCGCCGCCGCCACGCCGACCGCAGCCGCCGCCACCACGACGCCCGCGAGCGCACCCGCAGCGAGCCCGGCGACCCCGGCCGCCGCGGCCTCGCCGACGGGCACCGCGACCCAGGCCGCCGGCAGCCGCGTGCTCCGCAAC
>JAIBBS010000163.1 GCA_019694555.1 Nannocystaceae bacterium | reverse complement strand
CAGGGCCATGCGCCCGCGCGCGCCGCCGGGGCCCACGCGCGGCGGCTCGCGCGTGTGCGCATCGGGCTGCGCGCGCGCCTTGACGCCGCCGCCCGGACCCGCGACAACCGCCCCGCCACGGCGCACGCCGTGACCAGGGGAGCGGCAAAGCGTGGCCGAGCTCGAACACCGCGGCGACACCTCCGAGCCGGCCGTGCTGGCGCTCGCAGACGGTCGGATCTTCCGGGGCACCGGCTTCGGCGCGCGTGGGCGCGTCGTCGGCGAGGTCGTCTTCAACACCGCGATGACCGGCTACCAGGAGATCGTCAGCGATCCCTCGTACCGCGGACAGCTGGTGTGCCTCACGGTGCCGGAGATCGGCAACGTCGGCTGCAACGACGACGACCTCGAGTCCGAGCGCGCCGGCGCCGAGGGGCTGATCGTGCGCTCGCTGTCGCCCACGGTGTCCAACTGGCGCGCGCGCCAGGACCTGCCGTCGCTGCTCGCGGCGCGCGGCGTGATCGGCATCGCCGACATCGACACCCGCGCGCTCACGCGACACCTGCGACGTCACGGCGCGGTGATGGGCGCGCTGGCCAACGACGGCACGCCCGAGGCCCAGCTGCTGCAGCTCGCGCGCGCGGCCGGATCGATGGAAGGTCGCGGGCTCGCGCACGAGGTCTCGACCGCGGCGCCGTACCGCTTCGAGCAGCCGACCTGGCAGAGCACGCCGCGGCCGCGCGACGGTGCGAAGGTCGTCGTGGTCGACTTCGGCGTGAAGCGCAACATCTTGCGCCACCTGGTCGATCGCGGGCTCGAGGTCGAGGTCGTGCCCTCGCGCACCGGCGCCGACGAGCTGCTCGCGCGTGCGCCCGACGGCGTGCTGCTGTCCAACGGTCCCGGCGATCCCGCGGCGCTGCCGGACGTGATCGCGAACGTGCGGACGCTGTGCGAGCGCGCGCCGAGCCTGCCGATCTTCGGCATCTGCCTGGGGCACCAGCTGCTGGCGCTGGCGCTGGGCGGTCGCACCTACAAGCTGCCGTTCGGCCACCACGGCGGCAACCATCCCGTGCGCCGCGAACAGGCCGGCTCGCACGCGGTCGAGATCACGTCGCAAAACCACGGCTTCTGCGTCGACGCCGGCTCGCTGGGCCGCGCCGGCGGTGCCGAGGTCACGCGGCTCAACCTCTTCGATCACACCGTCGCGGGCGTGCGGCTGTCGACGCGACCGATCCTCGGCGTGCAGTACCACCCCGAGGCCGCGCCCGGTCCCCACGACGCGTCGCCGTGGTTCGACACCTTCGCGGCGATGGTCCGCGAGCATCGCGGTCGCGGCCACGCGGACGCGCGATGATCGACGCGGCGCTCGACGACGCGCTCGACCGCTGGGCCGAGCGCGCGTTCGCGGGCGCCGAGGGTGAGCGTCGGCTCGCACCCCACCTCGCGCGCTGGGCCGAGCAGGTCGGCGAGGTGCGGGCGAGCGACGACGACGCCATCGCGCTGGTGCGTGCGCGCACCGACTGGGCCCTGGTCGAGGGCCGCGCCGCCGCGCCGGCAAGCGACGACGAGCGCGTGCTCGCGACCTCCGTGTGCGGGCTGTTCGAGGTGTGGCCGACCCCCGGCGGTCGCGCGTGGCTGCGCGATCGCACCGCCGGCATCGCGCTGCCGCTGCACGGCACACTCGATCTGCGCCCGGTGGACCATGGCCCCGCGGCGTTGTGGGAGCTGCGGGTGGTGCTGCGCGACGACGCGCTGGTGGCCGTGCGCCCGCCGCTGTCGTACCCCACGGTCGTCCTCGAGGCGCTCGAGCGGCTGCGCCCGCCGGCGAGCACGCCGCCCGTGCCCGGTGGACCTGCGGCGCTGCTGCAGGCGCTGCGGCGCGCGCGGCTGTGGCACGCCCGCGCCGCGCGGCAAGACCCGCGGCCGGGCTTCGCCGCCGCGATCGCACGCGCGGGCCCCGGCGACAGCGACGCGCCGGGCTGCTAGTGTCGGCGCTTCGTTCCATGACCGTCACCGCCAACAAGGTCGTCACCATCCACTACACCTTGCGCAACGACGCCGGCGAGGTGCTCGACAGCTCCGACGGCGGTGACCCGCTGGTCTACCTGCACGGCGCCGGCAACATCGTTCCCGGGCTCGAGCGCCAGCTCGAGGGTCGCGGCAAGGGCGATGCGATCACGGCGACCGTCGCGCCCGAGGACGCGTACGGGCCCAAGTCGCCCGGCGGGCCCAAGGCCATCCCCAAGAGCGCGTTCTCGGGCATGGAAGTCGCCGCGGGCATGACCTTCGTGGTCGAGGACGAAGACGGCGATCCGATGCCGCTGCGTGTGGTCGAGGTGCGTGGCGACACCGTGATGGTCGACATGGACCACCCGCTGGCGGGCGAGACGCTGCACTTCCAGGTCGAGATCGTCGACGTGCGCGACGCCACCGCCGAGGAGCTGCTGCACGGTCACGTGCACGGCGAGGGCGATCACCACCACCACTGATCGCCCCGGCTTCCGGCCCGCGCGCGCCTCTGATAAGGTGCTGCGATGCTGCCCCGTCGAACGCTCGCGTTGCTGTCCGTGGCGCTCGTGGCCTGCGCCCAGGGCTCGCTCGACGGCCCGACCTCGTTCGGCTTCACCGTCGGCATGACCAACGTCACCGTCGGCGACGGCGGTGAGGAGAGCACCGGCGGCGGCAGTGACTCGGACACCAGCGCCGGCAGTGGCAGCACCGGTGGATCGGCCTCGGCGTCGGCCGACGGCGGCAGCACGAGCACGGGCGCGGCCGAGGGCAGTTCGAGCGACTCGGGCCTGTCGGCGAGCGCGAGCATGAGCGCGGGCGAGTCGAGCTCGGGCGCCTCGGCCAGCGCCGACGGCGGCTCGATGACGACGATGGATCCACCGCCGCCGCCACCGATGGACGTGGGCCCGTGGGAGGACTGCGCCAACGCCAACTGCGAGGCCGGCAACGACTGCATCGAGCTCACCGACGTGATGACCGACGAGCCCTACTGCTCGCCGCAGTGCACCACCGACGCCGACTGCCCGCTGCCCGCGACCGGCGACGCGCTGCCGATCTGCGCGCTGTCGGCCGACGGCGCCGCCGATCCGACCAACTGCGCGCTGCTGTGCGAGTACGACAACCTGCCGTACGGCACCTGTCCCAACGGCATGACCTGCACGGACATCCCCGGCCAGACCACCCAGATCGCGCTGTGCGTGTGGTGATCGGGCGCCGCGGACTCCGTCCATGGACAGGCGTTCCGGTCGCTCCGCGACGAGAGCCTGTCAGCGTCCGCGGACAGGCTCTCAGCACGCGCGGCGGAACGCGTTCAGATCCCAGGTCTTGATCAGGCTGGAGAAGCCGCGCGCGTTGGCGTCGTCGCAGATCTCGTCGGCGCGCGCGTCGGCGTCCGCGGCGTCGTCGACGTACTCGACGTGGAACACCGCCTTGCCGGCGTCGATGAACGGCTGCAGCGCGTCGCACTCGTCGAAGGCCATGCACTCCTCGTCGAGCGCCCAGTCGAACGCCGGCTGCAGCGCCGCGGCCTGCTCGAGGTCGTTCTTGAGCCCGACCGAGAGCCCGCGCGCGTGGGCCTCGTCGGCGAGCCAGCGGTTGAACGCGAGCTGGTCGCCGGCATCGAAGTCGAAGCCCGAGTCGTTGGCGTAGCCGTCGACGTTGTCGGGCTCGACCGCGTCGCAGCCGCGGGCCTGCGCGTGGTCGAGGCGCGCGGCCAGGGCCGTGCGCACGCCTGCGTCGCGCACGTCGAGCCAGCGCTCGCCGGGCCAGTCCGGCAGCGGGTTGCCGATCGCGCCCGCGGGAAACGCCTCGGCGTCGCCGCGCCAGTCCTCGTGGGTGCCGGCGCTGAAGTAGCAGACGACCGTGCGGCCCTGCTCGTGCAGCGTCGCGATCACGTCGTCGGGCGCCTCGAACAGATCGATGTCGAACGCGTCGACCTGCACCGAGGTGTCGACGGTTTCGGTCAGCTGCCACTGCCAGCTGGTGCCGGGCGCGGGTTGCCACCACGCGGCGTCGCGGTCGGGGCCATCACCGGATGCAGGCGCGCGGCCCGGTGCTGCGGGATCGCAGGCCAGCGTCAACACGAGACAGGGCAACGCGAGCAGCACGGCGCGGGGGGCAGTCATGCCACCCAGGGTTCTCGCGCGGCGGGCGTTGGTTCCCGCCGTGATCGGGGCGTCTACGCAATTCACGAAGACGTCCGCGGGGCGCTCTGGTACGACCGGGCGTCGATGACTGCGTTGCCGCTCCTGCCCACGACCATGGTCGGCTCGTATCCGCGGCCATCGTGGTTCACCCACCAGCTCGCCGGCCGCGACGTGTTCGAGGCCTTCAAGCACATCCACCACAAGGAGGCCTTCGAGGACGCGGTGCGCGTGGTCGTGGACGACCAGCTGCGCGCCGGGCTCGACATCTTGACCGACGGGCAGATGTGGTTCGACGACTACGGCATGGGCATCGGCTCGTTCCTCTTCTACTGGTTCGAGCGCATGGGCGGCTTCGGCAAGGAGAAGCTGCCGCACCCGGCCAAGGCCCAGGCCAGCGGGCGCGATCGCTGGGCGCTCGACGAGGTCGGCGGCATCGCGCTGCACGGCGAGCCCTCGCGCGGGCCCATCCGCATGGCCGAGCTGTATCGCCTGGCCCAGGACGCGAGCCCGCGGCCGGTCAAGGCCTGCATCGGCGCGGGCCCGGTGCAGCTGTCGACGCTGGTGCACTTCCACGGCGGGCCGATCACGGAGCGCTACACGCTGGCGCGCAGGCTCGCGGCGATCTTCCGCGCCGAGATCCACGACGTCGTCGCGGCCGGCTGCGAACACGTGCAGCTCGAGGACCTCGGGGCGTGGATCCCGACGCTGTCGGGCGAGAAGGACTACGCGTGGGTGCGCGAGGTCGTCGACGACACGCTGCAGGGCTGCACCGCGCACCGCTCGTGGCACTTCTGCCTCGGCAACGTGTGGGGCAACCGCATGCAGGGGCTGACGCGGCAGGGCTATGCCGAAGTCCTGCCGCACTACCGCGACGTCGACGTGCAGCAGTTCGTGCTCGACTTCGCCTGTCGCGAGATGCAGGACGCGGCGCTGCTGCGCGCGTTGCCCGACGACAAGACCGTGGCGGTCGGGGTCATCGACGTGCGCACGCTGGAGATCGAGGCGCCCGAGCAGGTCGCCGAGCGCATCCGCAAGGTGCTCGCGCACATCGAGGCCGAGCGCGTGACGCTGACGACCGATTGCGGCATGAAGCA
This sequence comes from Nannocystaceae bacterium, assembly GCA_019694555.1. GTDB lineage: Bacteria > Myxococcota_A > Polyangia > Nannocystales > Nannocystaceae > Xiheibacterium. The sequence continues at coordinate 13,943 of JAIBBS010000163.1, read as the reverse complement.
GCTGCCGCGCCACTGCGCGTCGCAGAAGCTGATCGCGTTGGTGCAGGGCGCCCGCATCGTGCGGCGCGAGCTGGGGCAGGGGGACTGATGTCGATCGCGAGCAACCACGCTGCCAGTCGCACCGCACGCATGGTCGCCGCGCTGCGCGGACGCGCGAGCGCACGGCCGCAGCCGCTGTGCCACGATCCCTGGGCCAGCGCGCTCGCCGGCGAGGAGGGCGAGGCGCTGGCCGACGCGTTCTCGCCCAGCTTCCCGGCGTTCGAGCTGTGGATGGCGGTGCGCACCGCGTACCTCGACCAGTACGTGCACCACTTCACGACCTCGCCGCAGGACTTCGGGCAGGTGGTGATCCTCGGCGCCGGGCTCGACACCCGCGCGGCCCGCCTGGCGCGGCCGGGCGTGCGCTTCTTCGAGGTCGATCACCCCGCGACCCAGGCCGACAAGCGTGCGCGCGTCGACGCGCTGCCCGGCTACCCCCGCGACGCCGCGCGCTACGTCGCGTGCGACTTCGAGACCGAGGACTTCGTCACCAAGCTGCAGGCCGCGGGCTTCGAGCCCGGCCGCGCGGCGCTGGTGCTGTGGGAGGGCGTCGTGCCCTACCTCAGCGAGCCGGCGATCCGCGCCAGCTTGCGCCGCATCGCCCACGCCTGCGACGAGCGCACCGTGCTGGTGTTCGACTACGTCGGCAAGCGCATCGCCACGCGCGACAAGCTCCGCGCCGACGACGAGCGCAACATGGCGCTGCTCGACGGCCTGGGCGAGTCGGTGGTGTTCGGCAGCAACGACGTGCTGCCGATGCTGCACGACGAGGGCTTCCGCCACGTCCGCACGGTGTCCTTCGACGAGGCCTGCCTGAGCCTGACGGGCAGCTACGATCGCGAGCGGATGTTCCGCTTCCAGCACGTGGCGATCGCGAGCCGCACTGCGTGCGCGCTGCTGTGAGCGTGCCGGCGCCGCGGCGGCGCGCGCATCGTGGTGCGGCTGACAGCTGCTCGCGCGTCGGCCCGCGGGTCGCGGCGTCGCCGGTGCCGCCGTCCGCCGGTACGGCCGCGGTGCGCCCTCGACGGCAACGCCGCGACGTCGGTACACTCGCGGTGGCGTGCTCGAGGACGGTGAGCATCCGGCGTGCCGCGCGAGCGAGCCTGCCGTGCGAGGCGGCGCGCGGAGGCGGTGGTTCGCGGCTGCGCTGACGCTCACGGCGCTCGGCTGCGGTCCGAGCAAGAGCGCCGGCGGCGGTTCGGCGAGCGGGGAGGGCTCGAGTGGATCGACGACCGAAGGGATGACCGCGGTCACCGGGGCGACGCTGGGCCAGGACGCCGCCGGAAGCTCGAGCAGCGCCGACAGTGGATCATCGACAGGTCCTGCGGCCCACTGCCCCGACAACGTCGCGAACGAGCCGCTGTGCTACCGCAAGCTTGCCATCGAGTGGGACAGGGCGTTGCAGGACGGAGGGTTCGACATCGTCTGGAATGGGCCGCCGAGCGCGAGGGTCGGCAACTTTGGTCCCAGCGGTGAGGAGGCGTTCCTGCTGGCGCACAAAGACGCTGGTACGCCGATGTCGCTCGCGTTCTGGAACGGTGCGGGCTTCGACGTCGAGCCGTGGGGGGTCGTGCCGGTGTTGGATGATGTTCTCGGGCGCATTCCCTTGCGGCTATTCGATGGCGTGCACTCGGACCTCGTCGTCGGTGCTGGGGTTGTTCGTCCGGTGCTCGCCGTCGCGCCCTGGACACCGGACGGGCCCGGCGAACCAGTCGTCGTGGAACCGGAGCTACCCGGCGGGATCGCCTCGCTCTTTTTCGATCAACCGGTGCTCGACGTCGACGGCGACGGGCGCGAAGAATCCGCGGTCTACATCTCGGGCCCACAGGGGCCAATTTCTCAGTATCAGCTCTTCGGCAACGTCGATGGGGTGCCTGCGTTTTTCGGGCCCCCGATCTCGCAGCTTGGCGCTTGCGGCGTCAACGTCATCGGAATCGCCCCGGGGCAATTGGACGACGACGGGTTGACGGACCTCGCCGAGATCGGCAGCTGTGAAGTGCGCGACGTCGATGGGGCTTTCTCGTTCGTCGCCCAGTGGGGCGATGGGACGGGGGTGTTCGAGCCCGTCGCGGTTCCGTTCACGGCGACGTCTTCCACCGGGTGGTTGAGCGTTGCTGACTTCGATGGCGACGGGCTCGATGACGTCGTCATCGCCCTCGATGAGGGACTCCAGAAGGGCTACGAGGCGTATGTCGAAGTGCACCGGTCTCGCGGTGATCGCACGTTCGATCCGCCGGTCGAGGTCTGGAACGACCAGGATCCCCCGACACGCTACTCGCCGGGCGGAATCGGGGTGCCATCGAATGCAGCCTTCATCCTCGGCGACGTCGACGGCGACGGCGCCGCCGACCTGATCTTCCGATACTTGATGGTGGCGGTCGTCCAGGTGCTCGGCGAGCGCCAGCCGCTCGAGATGTTCGACATCGGTTGGGCGCCGAACGAGACCGAGGTCATCTCGGCGTTCGACTTCAACCACGATGGGCGCTCGGACTTCGTGGTGCAGGACCTCGACGAGGGCGTGTACGCGCTCATCTCGTCGTAGTCGAACGGCGGCTGCCCACGCGCTGGGTTCATCACACTGGTGGTCACGGAGGCCGCCCGCGTCTTTCGATGCGTGAAGTGCCCGTCTGGCCGATCGGCCGGGCAGCCCGTGCACGAGCGTTCGACAAGGGTGCGTGAGCTGGCTGAGGCGACACGGGCGACACGGGCGCCGGTGTCGGAGGAACCTGGCCGTGCGGCTGCGGTAGGCACGCGACGGCGTCGCTCGACCTCGGTAGACTCGCCACGGTATGCTCGAGGACGATGAGCATCCGCCATCCGGCATGAGGTGCGTCATGCGTGAGCGCGCGTGGAGCCGGTGGTTCGCGGCTGCGCTGACGCTCGCTGCGCCCGGCTGCGGTCCGAGCAAGAACAGCGGCGGCGGTTCGGCGAGCGGGGAGGGCTCGATTGGATCGACGACCGAAGGGATGACCGCGGTCACCGCGGCGGCGCTGGGCCAGGACACCGCCGGAAGCTCGAGCGACGCCGACAGTGGATCGTCGACGGGTCCTGCGGCCGACTGCCCCGACAACGTCGCGAACGAGCCGCTGTGCTACCGCAAGTTCGCCATCGAGTGGGACAGGGCGTTGCAGGACGGAGGGTTCGACATCGTCTGGTATGGGCCGCCGAGCGCGAGGGTCGGCAACTTTGGTCCCAGCGGTGAGGAGGCGTTCCTACTGGCGCACAAAGACGCTGGTACGCCGATGTCGCTGGCGTTCTGGAACGGTGCGGGCTTCGACGTCGAGCCGTGGGGCGTCGTGCCGGTGTTGGATGATGTTCTCGGGCGCATTCCCTTGCGGCTATTCGATGGCGTTCACTCGGACCTCGTCGTCGGTGCTGGGGGTATTGATCCGGTGCTCGCCGTCGCGCCCTGGACACCGGACGGACCCGGCGAACCCGTCGTCGTGGAACCGGAAACGCCCACTGGAATCGTGGCGCTCTTCCGCCAGCAACCGATCCTCGACGTCGACGACGATGGGCGCGAAGAATCCGCAGTCTACGTCTCCAGCGTACCGGGGCCGGGGTCCGACTATCAGCTCTTCGGCAGCGTTGACGGGGTGCCTGCGTTTTTCGGGCCCCGCATCTCGCCGCTTGGCGCTTGCGGGGGCACCCCGATCGGAATGGCGGTAGGGCAGTTGGACGACGACGGGTTCACGGATCTCGCCGAGATCGGTAGCTGCGATGTGCGCGACGTCGATGGGGCTTTCTCGTTCGTCGCCCAGTGGGGCGATGGAACAGGGGTGTTCGAACCGGTCGAGGTTCCGTTCACGGGGAGATCACCCACCGGCTGGTTGGGGGTCGCCGATTTCGATGGCGACGGACGCGACGACGTCGTCGTCGCCCTCGACGACGGAAGCGGACCGGCCTACGAGGCATACGTGGAAGTGCATCGGTCTCGCGGTGATCGCACGTTCGATCCGCCTGTCGAGGTTTGGAACGACGACGATCCGCCGACGCGCTACTTGCCGGGCTCGTTCGGGACGCCCTTGAACCCCGCCTTCGTCCTCGGTGACGTCGATGGCGACGGCGCCGCCGACCTGGTCTTCCGGTACTCCATGGTGGCGGTCGTCCAGGTGCTCGGCGAGCGCCAGCCGCTCGAGATGTTCGACATCGGTTGGGCGCCGAACGAGACCGAGGTCATCTCGGCGTTCGACTTCAACCACGATGGGCGCTCGGACTTCGTGGTGCAGGACCTCGACGAGGGCGTGTACGCGCTCATCTCGTCGTAGTCGAACGGCGGCTGCCCACGCGCTGGGTTCATCACACTGGTGGTCACGGAGGCCGCCCGCGTCTTTCGATGCGTGAAGTGCCCGTCTGGCCGATCGGCCGGGCAGCCCGTGCACGAGCGTTCGACAAGGGTGCGTGAGCTGGCTGAGGCGACACGGGCGCCGGTGTCGGAGGAAACTGGCCGTGCGGCTGCGGTACGCCCTCGACGACGTCGCTCGACCTCGGTAGACTCGCCACGGCATGCTCGAGGACGATGAGCATCCGGCATCCGGCATCCGGCATCCGGCATCCGGCATCCGGCATCCGGCATCCGGCATCCGGCATCCGGCATCCGGCATCCGGCATCCGGCATCCGGCATCCGGCATCCGGCATGAGGTGCGTCATGCGTGAGGGCGCGTGGAGCCGGTGGTTCGCGGCCGCGCTGACGCTCGCTGCGCCCGGCTGCGGTCCGAGCAAGAACAGCGGCAGCGGCTCGGCGGGCGGGGAGGGCTCGAGTGGATCGACGACCGCAGGGATGACCGCGGTCACCGGGGCGACGCTGGGCCCGGACACCGCCGGAAGCTCGAGCAGCGCCGGCAGTGGATCATCGACGGGTCCTGCGGGCGACTGCCCCGACAACGTCGCGAACGAGCCGTTCTGCTATCGCAGGTTCGCGATCGAGTGGGACGGAAGGATCGATTACGGGGGATTCGAAACTGTTTGGAACGGTCCACCGAGCGCCAGGGTCGGCAACTTCGGACCCAGCGGCGAGGAGGCGTTCTTGCTGGCGAACAAGGAGGCCGGAATGCCGATGTCGCTGGCGTTCTGGAATGGCGCCGGCTTCGATGTCGAGTCATGGGGCGTGGTGCCGGTATTGGATGATCCGACCGGCCGAATCCCGTTGCGGTTGTTCGACGGCGTGCACTCGGATCTGGTCGTCGGCGACGAGAGTTCCAATGGCCTGGCGGTGGCGCCTTGGACGCCCGACGGACCTGGTGAACCAGTGGTCCTGGAACCCCCGCCGATGGGTGGATTCGTCTCACCCTTTCGGCGACAGCCGGTGCTCGACGTCGATGGCGATGGGCGTGAAGAGTCCGCGGTCTTGACTTCCTTCATGCCGGGACCAGGGTCCGGCTATCAGCTCTTCGGTAACGTGGATGGCGCGCCTGCGCTCTTCGGCCCCACGCTCTCGAAGCTTGGCGCCTGCGGTGGCAATGTGATCGGAATCGCCCCCGGTCAGCTCGACGACGACGGGTTGACGGATCTTGCAGAGATCGGCAGCTGTGAAGTGCGCAACTTGGATGGAGCCTTCTCGTTCGTCGCCCAGTGGGGCGACGGGACGGGGGGGTTCGAGCCCGTCGAGGTTCCGTTCACGGCGACGTCGCCCACCGGGTGGTTGAGCGTTGCTGACTTCGATGGCGACGGGCTCGATGACGTCGTCATCGCCCTCGATGATGGAGCCGGAGGGACGTACAAGGCGTACGCCGAAGTGCATCGGTCCCGAGGGGACCGTACGTTCGATCCGCCTGTCGAGGTCTGGAGCGACCAGGATGCGCCGATGCGCTACGCGCCCAACGAGGCGCCCACAAATGCGTCCTTCATCCTGGGCGACATCGACGGCGACGGCGCCGCTGATCTGATCTTCCGGTACTTCATGGTGGCGGTCGTCCAGGTGCTGGGCGATCGTCAGTCGCTCGAGATGTTCGACATCGGCTGGACGCCGCACGAGACCGAGGTCATCTCGGCGTTCGACTTCAATCACGACGGACGCTTGGACTTCGTGGTGCAGGACCACGTCGAAGGCCTGTATGTCCTCGTCTCGTCATAGTCGCGCGCGTCCGTTGCTTGGGGCGCTCGGGTCGCCACGCTCCCAGTGGCTCGCGTCGTTGCGTGAATTAGCGATGGACCGCTTGGTTTGACGTACGGGATAGCGTGCCGGGCTTGAACATTCGGGGTATCACCCCCACGCGGCCAAGCGCCCCCGTGAACACGGCCACGTCCCCCACGTCCCCAGGAGAATGCGATGCTGCCCAGCACACTCTGTACTCGCTTCTGCTCACTGGTCGCCAAAACCCATGGTAGCGATCGCCTGCAAGCGCTCGCTTCGCCAATGATGCTGGTCGTCTGCCTTGTGGCGGGATGCCACGTCGATGACGTCTCAAGTCTGACGTCGAGTGGTTCGACGTTGTCCGGCGGCGCCGAATCATCAATCACTCTGGGTGGGAGCGGCAGCGGAGGCAGTGAGACGTCCTCCTCGGCGGACTCCAGCGCGGGCGACGCCGGGAGTACGGGCGGCCCTTCCGAAAGCTGCCTTGGAATCGAGTCGGTGGATGCCTGTGCGCCGTTCTCATCGCCCAATCAGACGTACGCAACGCAGATTCTCACGCTTGTCGGACTGGACGCTGGCGCAGTCTGCCCTTGCGCAAGTAGCTTCGGTGGGCTCCTGGACTCGGTAATCATCGAAGCCCCAATCGGTTGGCCAACAGAGCCGGCAGCGGCGCCGCTCGTCGTGTTTCACCACGGTCACAGCCAGTCCGCAGAGTACTACGACTTTTCGGCCCTGGCTGCGGCGGGTTTCGTCGTACTGAATGTCGAGACCGAGCCCGAGATCGGCGGCGCTGCGCCGTTCGGCTTGCTGTGTGGGCTCGAGTTTGCCCAGAGCGCGTACGAGGTCGTCGAAGGCACTGAGTTTCGCCATGCCGTCGACTGCAATGCGCTGGTTGCAGCCCACAGTTTCGGCGCAAATGCAGCAGGCAACATCTTAGCAGGAGCCAACGAACCGCCCTACGACCTCCTCGAGTACATCCTGCGCCCGTACGCCCTGCGCGGCGGGATGCTGCTCGCGCCGGAGCTGCGTCCCGACGCGTTCGTGGGCGGCCCGCTACCGATCCTCACCCTCGCATCCGCCGCCGATGCGGACATCGACGACGGGAGGGACGCGCTCCTTCGCTACGACCGCTCGGCCCCCGAGACTACCTTCGACGCGACCGAGACGCCGCGCGCGATGGTCTACTCCTGGGGCACCGAGCACAACGCCTTCGGCGGCGGAGAGGTGAACGACCCTGATCACGGCCTCGCCGGGCAGGCCTTGGTCGACGGCTACCTCCCGGCGTTTGCCGCCGCGACCGTCTTCCGTGACGCCGAGAGCATCGAGACATGGTGGTCATACCTCACGCGGGAGTCGTACCCGCCAGCCGTCCTCGATCCTGCCGTCTGGGCGCATACGGACGACTTCACGCTGCAGTCCCCGGTCCACTGCGCCGTTTTGTCGGCGGGTGCGTGCGCGACGACGGCGGGCTGCGAGGTGGTGGGGCAGAACTGCGAGCAGGTCGACTGCAGCACCGTCGACGCGAACGACTGCGTCGCGACGCCCGGCTGTGTGCTCTCCGCGGCCGACGCATGCATGCATCTTCCGCGGCTGCGCACCGCATACACGGTCGATCAGGCCGGCAGCGGCACGCGCACACCGATCGAGTTCTTCGAGAGTCAGAGCCTGCCCGAACACGACGCCGGCATGAACGTCGTCGTCGATGACGCGGCCGACGCGATCGCGACGCTCGACTTTCCTGCGGCCACGGCGGCGGGTACGGGGCACGAGACCTCGCTCATGCTGGTGCAGTGGGGCGATGGCGACGAGCCGGGGGAGATCCACATCGAGCTTCCCGAAGGGATCGACTTGAACGACTACAGCCACCTGAGCTTGCGCGTGGGCAACGTGCTCGACAAGACCGACAACGGTGACACGAGCGGGGTCTGTGGCGTGAGCTCCAGCGCGCCCGTGAGCTTCGAGCTCGGCATGATCGAACGGCTGCACCAGGCGACGCTCTCGCAGAGCCCGCTGCTCTCCACCGGGCGCGTGGTGCAGAACGACTTCGCCATGCTCAGCGTCGTCGGCGCGGACCCCAGCTGCGTCGCGCAACAGACGATGACGACGGTGCGCTTCCCGCTCGCGCCGCTGTGTCTGGGCGTGGGCGCGACGGAGGCCACCCACCTGGTGCTGCGATTCTCCGACAGCGACGCCGTCAACCGCGTGCTGATCGATTCGATCGAGCTCACCTCGAGCCCGCTCGACGACAACGCGGTGTGCGGCACGTTGCAGGCGGGTTGGTACTGCCAGGTCGACGAGCTCGACCTCGCCGAGGTCGCCTGTGCCGGCGAACCCACGCCGAACTGCGATGCGGGCGACACGACGAGCACACCGCTGCAGGCGCCGCTGGTCGAGCCCGAGGGCGACGACGCTTTCCACGGATGGTGGGTGCAGACGCCGCCCGGTGCGGTGCTCGACCCCGAGAGTCCGACGGCACAGGAACTCGCGCTCGTGCGACAGCGGTGTGTCTCGGCCTGCGAGCTGGAGTACGCCAACAACCCCGACGTCATCGTGGACTGCGACGCCCCGGCCGCCTTCATCGACCCGGTCTTCGCCGGCGGCGATGCCCGCCCGTCCAACCACCGATTCCCCGCATCGCAGGTGCAAGGTGGTGGTCTCTTCGAGGGCGAATCGCTGGACTGCGACCTGAGGACGGATTGCTGCGAGGTCTTCGACGAGGAGCTGTGCGCCAATCGTCCAGCACGCGTCACCGAGGCGCGTCAGGGCCTGGGCCGCGGCCAGGAGTGGTCGTACGGCACCGACGGTATCATCACGCTCGACTCTGAGTTCGCAGCCGCACCGGTGCAGGGCACGCTGTCGGGCACCCTCGGCGGCTCGCTGTGCCCCGGCGGCAACGACTCCGCACCGTGCCCGATCTACATCGGCTCGGCCACTGCGCTGCTCGACGAGCCGGTCACGCTCGGGTTGTCGTGCAATGGCCAGAGCGTCGAGTACGAGTTGCAGACGCTCGACCTCGCGCTGGCGCAGCCGGCCTTCGGCATCATGTCGCACGAGTTCGACGTGTGGTCGGCGATGCCGCAGGGCGGGCTCGTGTTCGACGCTCACACCGTCGTCGACGGCCTCGCGTTCGACACGGCCTTGCCCACGCAACACGGCGTCGGGTTCATGTTCGAGGCCGGCTGGGCCAACATCCCTGCCTACGGCAAGTTCGAGGTCACCCTCGACGTGCCTTGCAACGGAATCCTCGCCGAGGTCTCTGCGACGTTCGACGTGATCGCGACCTCGTGGCTGGGCTCGCCGCCCGAGGCCGAGATCACCGTGCCCGCCACGGTCGCGTGTCCCGACGACATCGCGCTCGCGATCGACGTCGACGACGCCGAGTCCGACGTCGCGAGCGTGCGCTGGCGCGTCGACGGCGTCTTGCTCGACGATGCGCTCACCTCCGTGCCCTTCACGCGGTCGCACGCGTTGACCGCGATCGTCCGCGACAGCCGCGGTGCAACCACCACCGTGCGCAAGCAGGTCGACTGCGAGTGACGGGCGGCGCCGCGCGTGAGGTTCAAGCGTCCGCCGGCGGCTCGCCCTCGATCACCCGCGCCTCGAGCCGCAGCACCGCCGACTGCAGCAGCGCCGGCGGAGCCTTGCTGTTCATCAGTGCGTCGCGCAGCATGGCCTTGCCGCGGAACAGCCGGCTCTTGACCGTGCCCAGCGCAATGCCGAGCTCGTCGGCGATCTCCGCGATGGGGCGGTCCTCCCAGTAGAAGCGCTCGAGCACCGAGCGGAACTCCGCGGGCAGGCCTTCGAGCGCCTTGAGGAACAGCTTCTGCTCGTCGAGGCGCGCGACCGCGACCGACGGCGAGGTCCGCACGTCGCGGATGTCCGCGGCCGAGGGCGAGACCACGTCGCCGGTGCCCTTTCGACGCTTCCACTCGAGGTAGAGCAGCCGTCGCGCCACGCCGAACACGTAGGCGCGGAAGTCGGTCTGCACCGCGTCGCGGCGGGTGATGCAGGCCTCGAAGGTGCGCTGGGTCAGATCCTCGGGATCGACGTCGCGGCCGGCCTGCGAGAGGTTCGCGGAGAAGAAGCGGTAGACCGCGACGAAGTGCCGCCGGAGCAGCTCGTTGCCGGCATGGGCGTCGCCGTCGCGCCAGGCGTGCAGAAGCGTGCTGTCGTCGCGCGGATCGGCCACGTTGCGGCAGTCAGGCTAGCATGGATCGGACGCGGCGGGCTCGCCGCGCCGCTACGCGGGCACGCCGCAGTAGCCCACGTTCTGCAGCATCGGCGGCGGGTCGTCGAGCGCCTGGATGCAGTCCTCGGCCGGGTCGGTGCACTGGTCGTCGGTCAGGTCGCACACCGGCGTGCAGCAGCCGGTGTCGGCGGCGCAGCCGTTGGTGCCGGTGCGGCAGATCAGGCCCGGCTGGCAGCCCTGGATCGTGGCGCAGGGGTCACCGTCGTTGCCCATGCCCTCGGGCGCGCCGGGGATCGCACAGACGAAGTTGTCGAACGCCGCGAAGCAACCCTGGCCGGGCACGCAGTCCTGCAGCAGCGGATCGCAGGTGACCTCGCACAGAGGCAGCGAGCCGTCGTTGAACGGGAAGCACATGCCGCCGTTGTCGCAGGGCTGGTTGGGGATGCAGTACTCGAGGCAGATGCCGGGGCCGGTGTGACCGCTGACGTCGGTCATGCAGAAGAAGCCCGGCGCGCAGTCGTCGTTGCCGTCGACGCGCTCGCACTCCTCGCCGAAGACGTGGTCGCCGGTGACGTCGACGCAGTGGTTCGCATCGACCGTGCGGCCGCCGGGCGTGCTGACGTAGCCGGTGCACTTCTGCCCGCGCGGGCAGTCCTGCATCCCAGGATCGCACATCGCCTCGATCGAGCCGTCGTCGGGCATGCCGATGAAGCCCATGCCGGTGTCGGGGTCGGTCTCCGACGCGGTCGTGCTCATCGACGTGCCCGTCATCGAGCCCGCGCTGCTGCTCATGCTCGCGCTCGCGCTGTCGTTGCCGTCGTTGCCCGAGTTGCTGTCGTTGTTGCTGCCGCCGCTGGTGCTCGAGCCCGAGCCCTCGTCGCCGACCGAGGCTTCGGTCGACTCGACCTTGCTACCGCAGGCAGCCGTGAGAGCCACGGCGGCGAGCACCAACAGACGCGAGACAGGAGCGAAAGGCTTGCGCATGCGACGGCCCTCTGGGCTTGGGGGAGTTCCTGCACCCTACGCCCTGGGGCGTGGCCTGCGCAACTGGCTATGCAGAGATAACAGGCATTCCTGCTCCCATGGCCGAACAGTCGACCGTGCGAGAGCGGACGCCCGGGCTCTCGCCGGGGGTCTTTCGGGGTGCGTGCCGGTCGAGCCCGACGGGGCGGCCGCGCCCGGACCACCGACGACGACGCGGCCGGCCCCGCGATCCGCCGCGGCGTCGCGACGCCTGCGCGTGGGCCCCCGAGCCGCGTGCAGCCTTGGTACAAGTGCGCCCCGATGGGCCAGACGCGCGAGGGCAGCGACGCGGACACGGGGGCTTCGAGCGGGCACGTCGCCGTGCTCGGGGCCGGCAGCTGGGGCACCGCGCTCGCGATCCACCTCGCGCGCCGCGGCTTCGACACGTCGCTGTGGGCGCGCTCGGCCGAGCACGTCGCCGACATGCGCGCGCAGGGCAAGAACGCACGGTATCTGCCCGAGGCTCCGTTCCCACCGCGGCTGCAGGCGACCGCCGACATGGCCGAGGCACTGCGCGACGCGCAGCTGGTGGTCTGCGCGATCCCATCGCACGGCATGCGCGATGCGATGAAGCAGGTCGCGGTGATCCAGCGCGACGCGGCCGCGCCGCCGTACTACTTGATCGCGGCCAAGGGCATCGAGGTCGACTCGCTCGCGAGCATGCACGAGGTGCTGCAGGCCGAGCTGCCGCCGGGGCACCGCGAGCGCGTCGCGGCGTTGGGCGGGCCGAGCTTCGCGGCCGAGGTCGCGGCCGGATTGCCGACCACGGTGGTGGTCGCGGCGACCGAAGAGCCGGTGCGCCTGGCGGTGCAGCGCATGCTCTCGGGCGCGGGCGTGCGGGCCTACGTCACCGACGACGTCGTCGGCGTGGAGCTGGGCGGCGTGCTCAAGAACGTGATCGCGTTGGCCGCGGGCGTGGGCGATGGCGCAGGCCTGGGCCAGAACGCGCGCGCGGGCCTCATCACCCGCGGCCTGGCCGAGATCAGCCGCCTGGCGATCAAGCTCGGCGCGCACCCGGCCACGCTCTCGGGCCTGGCCGGCATGGGCGACCTCGTGCTCACCTGCACCGGTGGGCTCTCGCGAAACCGCCGCGTCGGCATCGCGCTGGGGCAGGGGCGCAAGCTCGACGAGATCCTCGCAGAGATGGGCATGGTCGCCGAGGGCGTGAAGAACACGCTGTCGGCCCACCGCCTGGCCGCGCGCGAGCAGGTGGAGATGCCCCTGGTCGCGACGATGCACGCGATCCTGTACGGCGGGCTCGCGGTGCGCGATGCCGTCGATCTGTTGATGGGGCGAGCCCTGCGCGCGGAGCGGGAGTGGTAGCGGCCGTGGTCCCCGTTGGCGCTGACAACCCCGATCCGGTAGGCTCGGTGCGACGTTGAGCAACATCGAGCCCACGCCCTTCGGTGACAAGTACGTCCTGGTCGAGCACATCGCGACCGGCGGCATGGCCGAGATCTACCGGGCGTCGTACGCCGGCATCGAGGGCTTCGCGAAGGAGCTCGTGGTCAAGACGTTGCGCGAGGAGTTCGCCGCGCGGCCCGAGGTCGTGGGCATGTTCCTCGACGAGGCCCGCGTCGCGGCCACGCTGACGCACAACAACGTCGTCCACACCTACGACCTGGGCGAGATCGGCGGTGAGTACTTCATCGCGATGGAGCTGCTCAAGGGCGAGGAGCTCGTCACGGTCATGCGCCGCGCGGCCCAGGCCGGTCGCGCGATCCCGCTCGAGCTCGCGGTCGGCATCATCATGCAGTCGTGCGAGGGCCTGCACTACGTGCACACGCGCGCGACCGAGGACGGCACGCCGCTGGGGCTGGTCCACCGCGACATCAACCCCACCAACATCCACGTCGGCTACGACGGCGTGTGCAAGATCCTCGACTTCGGCATCGCGGCCACGCGCGCGTCGGCGGTGGCGAAGAAAGGCCAAGTCGCCGGCAAGCTGTCGTACATGGCGCCCGAGCAGCTGCTGGGCCATCCGATCGATCATCGCGCGGACATCTTCCCGCTGGGCGTGGTGCTCTACGAGCTGTGCCTGGGTCGCCGCCTCTTCCGCGGCGCACGCGAAGAGGTCACGCGCCGCGTGCTCGAGGGCGACATCCCGGCGCCGACGTTCGTCGATCCGAAGTTCCCGCCCGCGCTCGAGGCGATCATCATGCGTGCGCTCGAGGTCGATCCGGCCGAGCGCTACCAGAACTGCGATCACCTGTTCCGCGACCTCGAGGCGTTCTTGGCCGAGGTCAACCTCGCGTGGACGCCGCGGCGGCTGTCGGCGCTGATGTCCGAGCTCTTCGGCGCGGGCGCGCCGGCGCAGGTCGACTACGACGACGAGTACTCGGATCTCGACGAGGCGCTCGACTTCGCCGCGTTCGACGGCGTGCCCGCCGGCACCGACGACGAGGTGCCCGACTGGGCGCGCACGGTCGAGGCCAGCAGCGGCGCCGCGCAGCCGCGCAAGCGCGCGATGAGCATCGGCAACATCGAGGCCCTGGTGAGCCAGGCGCGCTTCGACGAGTCCGCGCCGCATCCGGTCGCGCGCAACGTGCCGCCGCCGACCACCTCCGAGCCGGCGCCGCCGCCCAAGGCGAGCGCGCCGGCTGCGGCCGCGGGCGCGG
>JAIBBS010000011.1 GCA_019694555.1 Nannocystaceae bacterium | reverse complement strand
TGGCTGCCGCGGCCGCGGTGGCGGTGGGCGGCGGCGTGCTCGCGGTGCGGGCCCAGCCCTCGCCGTGCGCGGCGTTGCACGACGACGACCGCGGGCCGTGGGCTGCGGACGAGCGCGCCGCGCTGGCGGCCCACATCGCCGCGTCGTCGCAGCACGACGCCGCCGCGCTCGCGGCGCGGGTCGACGCGGCGCTCGCCGACTACGGCGTCGCGTGGACCCGCATGCGCACCGAGGCCTGCGAGGCCCATCGCGTCCACGGCGAGCAGTCGGCGAGCCTGTTCGACCAGCGCCTGGCCGGCCTCGAGCGCCGCCGCGCGGCCGCGGCCGGGCCGAGCGAGGTCGTGCGCGAGGCCGACGCCGACGCGGTGCCGCTGTTCGAGCTGGTGCCCGCGGTGCGCGGGCTGCCGCGCATCGACGACTGCGCCGACGCCGAGGCGCTCGCGGCCGTCGTGCCGTTGCCGGGCGACGACGAGGCCCGCGCGGCGATCGCCGCCGCGACCGCGTCGCTCGAGCGCGCGTGGAGCCGGCGCTATCTGTTCTGGGAGCGCGAGCCGTTGCTCGCACCGGTCACCGCCATCGCCGAGGTTGCGCGCGCGCACGACTATCCGCCGCTCGAGGCCAAGGCGCTGTCGCTGCTGTCGGATCTCCACGACGACGCCGGCGAGTACGAAGAAGCCGCACAGGCGCTGCACCAGGGCCTGCGCGCGGCCGCGGCCGCACACGACGATCGCACGGCGGCACTGTTGGCGATCAAGCTCGTCGCGGTGCTGTCGCTGGGCCAGCGGCAGTACGCCCAGGCCGAGACCGCCGCACGGCTGGCCGAGGCGCTGCTGGTGCGGGCGGACAGCCCCGAGCAGGACTGGGGCGGACTGCGCTCGGCGCAGGCCATGGTCGCGCGGCTGCAGGGCCACCATTCCGAGGCGGTCGCACTGCACCGCGAGGCCCTCGCGCGCATCGACGCCGACCCCAACGCCACGGCGGGCGAGCGCGCGGGCGAGCGCAACAACTTCGCCGGCACGCTCATGCACATGGGCCGGCACGCCGAGGCCGCGGTGCTGATCGACGAGGCGCTGGCGCTGGTGCGACCCGAGCTGGGCGAGCGCCACCCGGTGGTCGCGTCGATGCTGCAGACCCAGGGCGCCAACGCGTCCGAGGCGGGCGAGCTGTCGACGGCGTACGCGGCCGCCGAGCGCGCGCATGCGATCCACGCCGAGCTGCTGGGCCCGCGCAGCTTGATCGCCGGCGACTCGCTCGACAACCTCGCCGTGATCGAGCGCGGCATGGGCCGGCTCGCGATCGCCCAGGCCCACGCGCGCGAGGCGGTCGCGATCCTCGAGGCGGCGCTGGGCCCCGACCACGCCGAGGTCGGCGACGCGATCTGGAACCTGGCGCTGGTCGAGGCCGATCTCGGCGAGTGCGCCGCGTCGGCGGCCCACCTGCGCAAAGCGCTCGCGATCGCCACCGCCGTGGGCGGCGCGCAGGGCCCCGACGTGGCGCAGATCCGCGAACACATGGCGCTGCCGTGCCCGCCGCCGCCGGGCGACACTTCGGCGCGAGACGGATCGCCCGGCAGCGTGTCCGATCCCCAGGAGCCCTGATCATGCCCCGCCCGCTCGTCGCTTCGTTGCCCCTGCTCGTGCTCGCGACCCTGTTGCCGCTGCGCGATTCCGCCGCCGCCACCACGGCGCCCACCGCCTACGCGTTGCGCTGCCGCGGCGGCAGCACCATGGACATGTCGCTGTCGTCGAACGGCTTCGGCTTCGTGCTCACCTTCCCGATCAGCCACGAGGCCGGCGACGATCCCCAGACCGTGGCCGCCGGCGCGTGCCGCTGGGTCGACCGCCCGCTCAACCCCGACGAGCCCACGGTGCTCAGCTTCACCCACGGCAGCCGCGCGCGCTTCAACCTGCCCTCGGTCAGCGGCAGCGATCCCACCGGTGGCTTCACGGCGAGCACCGACGTGTACGCCGACCGCGATCACATCAAGCAGGCCAACGCGCTGACCAAGGCCATCCGCGACGGCGCGATGGTCACCGTCGACGCCTACAGCAGCGGCGGCGTGCTGGTGATCACCGCGGTGCACTGACGCACGGCGATCACATCGGCAGCACCGCTTCGATCTGCGAGTCGTCGACGTAGTCCTCGGTCACCACGCGCATGCCCGGCGCGAGCAGCAGGTTGACCGGGGTGTAGTTCGCCGACCAGCTGCGATCGTAGAAGGTCCAGCCCGGGTCGGCGCCCGCGGGGAAGCTCATGCCGTAGTTGTCGGCCCAGCCCTGCAGCTCGGTCGCCGTCGGCGGCGAGCCGTAGTCGTTCTCCGCGTACAACGCGATGAGGATGAAGCCGCGATCCTTGTATTGCTGATACCTGGCCTCCAGACCGGAGGCCTCCTCCTGGCACGCTCCTCACCAGAAGGCGCCTTCGACGATCAGCACGGCCTTGTGGCAGAAGTCGTACAGCCGCACGGTCTCGCCGAACTGATCGGTGAAGGAGAAGTCGGAGATCGCACCGCCGGGATCGTCGGTCGCACCGGTGATCTCCGACTGGCAGTCGCCGATGTCCCAGCCACCCTGGTACGGCGTCGGCGGCATGTCGGGCGCGCCGCTCGACGACAGCTCGGCAGCGCCGTCGTCGTCGCCGGGCCCGGCGTCGCCGGGGCCGCTCGAGCCCGGATCGCCGCCGGCCGGATCGGCACCGCCATCGACGTCGGAGGCCAGGCCGTCGTCGGCCTCGGCCGCGTCGCCGTCGTCGCCGTCGGCGCCCGCCGGACCACCACCGGCGATGATCCACGGCGTGCCGGGTTCGTACTGTCGTTGACAGCCGAGCTGGCACGCGAGCGCGGTCCACAGCATCGTTCTCGCTCGCATCGTTGCAGCTGCTGCCTTCCGCCGACGAGGTCGACGCGCGCGCTCGTCAGCAATCGATGTGCCAGCTCGTGATCGTGAGCCCAGCACGACTCGCGCGCGCACCCGCGAGCGGATTGCACAGCGCTTGGGCGAGTTGCCCAGGCGACATTGCATGTTGCGACGCAGGGCGCCGTACGCCACAACTGGCGACCAAGCGTGGAGGTGTGCCGATGATGAAGACGTCGCGCGTGTTCGTTCGTGGTGCGTGGTTGCGAGGCTGTGCGCTGTCGGTGCTCGCACCGCTGGCCTGCGCGAGTGAACCCGACGCGGGGGTCAGCGACACCGCCTACACCACCGCGTCGTCGGTCGGTGACGACGGTGCGGTCGCGGATCGCTGCAGCGGCACGCCCGCGGACGACGTGATGGTCGCGCAACCGGATCGCGGCATCACGCTGTCGGGCGACGCGATCGCACTCGCCAGCGCCGAGCGTGGTGTGGTCGCGTGCGGCGACGGCTTCTTCGATCTCGTCGAGGTCGACGCTGGCGACGTCGGCACCACCGCGCTCGACGGTCGCTGCAGCGCGATCGCAGTCTCGGGCGACATCGCGGTGGTCGGCACGGCACAGGGCGACGTCATCGCCGTCGATCTCACCGGGCCCATCGTGCTGGGTCGCGCGACCGTGCCCGGACCGGTGCACGGCGTGGCGATGGACGGCGGCGACGTGTGGATCGCGGCCGGCGACGCCGGTGTGCACGCGATGGGTCTCGCGACCGGTGCGTTCGAGGATCGCGGCACGCTCGGCGACGTCGCCGACGCCCGCGGCGTCGCGCTGCTCGACGGCGCGCTGTGGGTCGCGGCCGGGGCCGCGGGCGTGGTCGTGCTCGCGCCCGGCGGCGGTGCGACGACCGGCAGCGTCGCGACCGACTCGCCGGCACTGGGCCTGCGCGCCGGCGACGGCGACGTCGCGGTGCTGCGGGGCGTGTTCGGCTGGGATCGCTTCGAGGGCGGCAGCAGCCCCAGCCGCAGCGGCGGCGGCGACACCACCGGCACCGTGCTCGACGCGGTGCAGGCCGACGGCACGTGGTTCACGGTCGAGTCCCACGCGATCGTGCGGCATGGCGGCGACGCGCGGCACGACGAGGAGCGCCCGCAGGCCGGTGCCCTGACCGCGCCGTGGTGGCGCGCCGCGGTCGCGCACGGCGACGCGATCTGGGGCGCGATCGGGGACACGCTGCTGCCGATCGAGCTCGGTGCGGCCGCGGCCGCACCCGACGTCGCCGTCGACGGCAACACGCTGTACCTGTGGGGCGATCCCGGCGCGCCCGTGGAGGCGTTGCTGGTGGTCGACAACCACGGCGACGCGCCGCTGCGCGTGGGCAGCCTCGAGGTCGAGGCACCCTTCGTCGCCGCGCCGCAGGACGCCGCCGCCACCGCGGACTGCCCCGACGCGTTCGAGGTGCCGCCCGGTGGATCGAGCCTGGTCTCGGTCTCGTACACCCCCAGCGACGACGCGTTGGTCAGCGGCACGCTGGTGCTGCACACCAACGATCCCGACGAGCCCACCGTCACCATCACCATCGACGGCAACCGCGGCGAGCCCGAGCTCGGCGTCGAGGCGACCGACTTCCTGCTGCCGGGCATCGACGGCACGCCGTTTCGGCTGAGCGATCACCGCGGCAAGGTCGTGCTGGTCAAGATGTTCAACTTCGGCTGCAAGCGCTGCTCGGAGGAGTTCGCCACCGTCGAGCACGAGCTGATGGCGAGCTATCCCGGCAGCGACTTCCTCGCGGTCGGCGTCAACACCACCCACCGCACCGCCTTCGCCGGCCAGGTCGTGGCCGAGGGCGGGCTGACGCTGCCGATGACGCTCGACCTCGACAGCGCGGCGTTCCGCCACTACCGCATGCCGCAGAAGGTCTTCCCGCTCAACGTCGTGGTCGATCGCGACGGCGTGATCGTCCACGTCGACACCGAGGAGGGCCTGGCCTCGACCCGCACCGCGATCGAGGCCGCGCTGTAGCAGCGCCGAGCCACGGCGCCGGGACATCGGCTACGCTGCGGCCGACGAGGCTCGTCGATGCCGACCGCACTGCTGCCCCGCGCCCTCGCCGTCGCTCTGTCGTGTCTCGCCGCGTGTGAACGCGGCCGCGCGACCGAGATCCCGCAGGTCCGGCTCGAACCACCGCAAGACGCCGACGGCGACTACCCGCCGACCTGTGGCGAGCTGGGCCCCGCGACCTGCACCGCGCCGTGCAGCCAGGGCGACGCGGCCGCGTGCCTGCACCTCGCCGAGGGTCACCTCGAGGGCGCGGGCGTGCCGCGCGACCCGGCGCGCGCGATCGCGTTGATGCGCAACGCCTGTGACGACGGCTTCGCGCGCGCGTGCGGCTACCTCGCGGCGGCGATCGGTCGCCAGGATCTGCCGCAGGCCAAGGCGCTCGCGACCACCGGCTGCGAGCGCGGCTACGGTGGCGCGTGCGTGTGGATGGCCGCGCGCGTGTCCGCGGCCGCGACCCCGCCCGACTGGCGCGAGGCGGCGCAGTGGCTCGCACGCGGCTGCGCCGCGAAGCACCCGCAGGCGTGCCTGCTCTACGGCGATCTGCTGCACGCCGGCGCCGGCGTGAGGCGTGATCCCGACGGCGCCGAGCAGGCCTGGCGCACCGCGTGCGACCACGGGGCCGAGCCCGCGTGCGCGCTCGCGGAGGGGCTGCTGCCCGAGGTCGTGCTGCACGCGCTGCTCGACGACAACCCCTCGGTCGCGCAGCTGCGCGAGCGCGGTGTGCCCCCGGGGCACTGGCGCGTGCAGGTCGACTTCTGCGTCGGCACCTCCGGCGTCCCCAAGGTCAACCGCGTCGACGGCGGGCCCGAGTCCCTGCGCACGCTCGTGCGCGAGACCGTCGAGCGCTGGCGCTTCACCCCGCAGGCGCCCGGATCGCCCGCGCCGTGCTCCGAGACGACGATCGAGTTCCAGCTCGGCTGAGCTGCGGCTACGATCGCAGGGTGCCCCGCGTCCCATCCCGTCCGCTCCGCCTGCCGGCCACCCTCGGCGTGACCGCCTTGCTGGGCTGCGGCCCGCAGACGCCCGCGCCCGAGCCGTCGACCGGCGCCGACGATGCCGGCAGCACCAGCAGCACCGGCGCCGCCAGCAGCAGCACGAGCAGCGCCGACGAGAGCACCACCGCCGAGGCGCCCGACTTCGGCGCGTGCGCGGACCAGGGCACCACGCAAGCCTGTGTCGCGCTGCCGCAGTGCGTGTGGAGCCTCGACTTCGGTCAGTGCATCGCGCGCTGCAGCCTCGTGCCCGACGAGGCCACGTGCTCGCAGCTGGTCGGCTGCTTCTGGCAGGGCGAGTGCATCGAAGACATCCCGATATGATAGCGACGCCGCGGCTCGGTCCGAGCCGCACCCACGCTCAGGTGCTCGCCAACAGCTCCGCGTGCCGCTGCGGCCGCGCGAAGGTCCGCACGAACTGCTGCATCGCCGCGCGCGCGACGGTGTCGGCGTCGTCCTTCATGCCGGTCGCGAGCCACCGCACCAGCCGCACCTGACTCATCGCGGTGGCGGTTCGAGCACACAGCTCGGGATCGTCCTCGACCAGCAAGCCCGCCGCCATGCACTCGCGGAAGGTCGCCTCGAGCAGCTGCAGGCCGGCCTGCCACGCGCGGGTCTGCTCGGGCGTGCGCAGCTCGTCGGTGGTGCCCCACGGCACCTGATCGCGCAGCTGCATCGCGAGGAAGCGCGGGTGCTCGATGTGGAAGCGCAGGTAGCCGTCGAGCCCGCGCTGCAATCGTTCGATCGGCGTGCGCGCCTGCATCACCAGCGTGCCCACGCGCTGCATGAGCGCGCCGAGCCGATCCTCCTGCACCGCGCGCAGCACCTCCCACTTGCCCGGGAACGCGGCATAGAAGGTGGCGAGCGACACGCCGGCGCGGCGGGCGATGGTCTGCACCCGCGCCGCGTCGTAGCCCGCTGCCGCGAACTCGGCCTCGGCGGCCTCGAGGATCGCCGCGCGGTACAGGTCGCGCCGGGCCTGCTGCAGGCGCGCGCGGCCGGTCGCGACGTCGCTGGGCGCGGGGGTTGACATGGGCCTTGGCCGCAGAATACGAGATTCCCGTTCCAGAATCCAGGTTCTGCGGACCCACCCGCGAGCGCCCGCCATGCACGACCTCTCCGGCCACGCCCCCTCGCCTCCGCCCAGCTTCGAGCACGCCAAAAACCGTCGGCAGAAGGCGCGCGCGGCGGGCCTCGATCCGAACTACTGGTACGCGGTCACGCAGAGCAGCAAGCTGCGCGCCGGCGAGCACACCGAGGTCAAGTTCCTCGGGCGCTCGATCGCAGTGTTCCGCGGACAGGACGGTCGGCTGCGCGCGGTCGAGAACCGCTGCGCCCACCGCCACGTCGCACTCACCGCAGGCGAGGTCGTCGGCTGCAAGCTGGTGTGCCCCTACCACGGCTGGGCCTACGACGGCGACGGCAACGCCGAGATCCCCCACGATCTGTTCGGCCACAAGCAGCCCAACATCCGCATCGAGTCGGTGCCGGTGCGCGAGCGCTACGGCCTGGTGTTCGTGTTCCCCGGTGACCCCGCGCTCGCGACCACGCGCGACATCCCGTCGATCCCCGAGCTCGAGGGCCCGCGGCCGTGGCCGCACGCGTTCGTGCAGTTCGACTGCCCCGGGCACCACTCGATGCTGCTCGAGAACGTCTCGGACTTCACCCACGGCTTCCTGCACCGCAAGTACCAGCCGTTCTCCGGCACCGACCTGCTGCGCTGCGAGACCGTGGGCGAGCGCGTCGAGGTCGAGTACCGCTCGCGCATCGCCGCCGGGCGTCTGCAGGACTGGTTCATCGATCGCAGCGAGTCCGGCTGCGATCACATGCTGGCCTGCTACGACTACCCGTACCACTGGTCGAACACCGACGACCGCATCAAGCACTTCTTGTTCACGCTGCCCTGGGACGAGGGCCACAACCGCCACATCTTCATCTTCTACCTGCGGCCCGACGTGATCCGCGTGCCGATGCTGGGCTGGAAGCTGCCCTACTGGCTGGTCAGCCGCATGATGCGGGCGCAGCGGGTGCTGACGCTGCAGCCGCTGCTGGGCCAGGACGTGTGGGTCATCGAGCGCGAGCAGAAGGGTTGGTCGCAGTTCTGGGATCGGCCCGCGCCCGAGCTGTCGCCGGTGGTGAAGGCGTTCCAGGATCTCACCATCCGCAAGTGGCAGGAGTACCTCGACGGCCGCGGTCGCACCGCCGAGGCCGCCTGCGGCAACGTGGTGTCCGCGAAGGAGCTGGTCCGATGAGCACCGCCGACAACGTCGTCGACATCCGCGCGGCCGATGGCCGCACCATCCGTTGCTTCGATCCCGCCGGCCGCGAGCCGCTGGGCACCGTCGCGGTCGATGGCCCCGAGGCCGTGCGCGCCGCCATCGCGCGCGCCCGTGCGGCGCAGATCGGCTGGGCCGAGACCGACTTCGCCAAGCGCCGTGCGGTGCTGCGCCGCATGATCGATCACCTGCTGCAGCACGGCCCCGAGCTGGTCGACATCGTCGTGCGCGACGCCGGCAAGACCCGCGAGAACGCGCTGGTCGGCGAGATCTGGCCGGTGCTGGAGAAGCTGCGCTGGACCATCGCCAAAGGCGAGAAGTGGCTGCGGCCCGAGCCGGTCAGCTCGGGCGTGCTCGTGCACAAGCGTGCGCGGCTCGAGTTCCACCCGCTGGGCGTGATCGGGGCCATCATCCCGTGGAACTATCCGCTGCAGAACATCTTGAACCCGCTGGTGCCCGCGCTGATGGCCGGCAACGCCATCGTGATCAAGCCCTCGGAGTGGGTCGCGTGGTCGGCCGCGCGCGTGGTCGAGATCGCCAAGAGCGCGCTGGTGGCCGAGGGTCAGTCGCCCGAGCTGGTGCAGCTGGTCCAGGGCTACGGCGAGACCGGCCAGGCGCTGATCGAAGGCGGCATCGACGGGCTGGTGTTCATCGGCTCGGTCGCCAACGGTCAGCGGGTGCTGACCGCGGCCGCGCGCGCGCTCATCCCCACCGTGCTCGAGCTCGGCGGCAAGGACCCGCTGATCGTCTGCGACGACGCGCACCTCGAGCAGGCCGCGCACGCGGCCATGGCCGGCTGCTTCATCAACGCCGGCCAGAACTGCGTCGCGTGCGAGCGCATCTTGGTGTTCGACCAGGTCTACGACCAATTCGCCGAGCTGGTCGGCGGCCTCGCGCGTGGGCTGGTGCAGGGTGATCCCAAGCAGGGCGTGGTCGACGTCGGCGCGATGGTCACGCCGCTGCAGCTGGGCATCGTCGAGCGTCTGGTGCAGGACGCGGTCGCCAAGGGCGCGCGCGTGCTCGCGGGCGGCTCGCGCGTGATGTCGGAGCACGGCGACTTCTTCGCGCCGACGGTGCTCGCCGACGTCACGCCCGAGATGGACATCATGCGGCAGGAGACCTTCGGCCCGGTGATGCTGCTGTGCCGCGTGCGCGACGAGCACGAGGCGGTCGCGATCGCCAACGGCACCGAGTTCGCGCTGGGCTCGGCGGTGTTCAGCAAGGACCACGCGCGCGCGCGGCGGATCGCCTCGCGCCTGCACGCCGGCATGACCGCGATCAACGACTTCGGCGGCGTGACCTACATGGCCCAGGACCTGACGTTCGGCGGCGTGAAGGCCTCGGGCTTCGGGCGCATGAACGGCCGCGACGGCCTGCGCTCGTTCTGCAACGTCAAGGCGGTGCTCGACGATCGCCTGCCGCTGCACTTTCCCAGCAAGGTCTTCCCCAACAAGCCCGGCGACTTCGATCGCATGCTCGGGGTCGTGCGGCTGATCTACGGCCGCGGCATCAAGCAGCGCGTCAGCGCGGTGCTCGAGCTGTTGCGCGGTCGCAAGGAGCCGCGGTCGTGAGCGAGCGCTTCGACTACGTCGTGCTCGGCGGCGGCTCGTCCGGCTGCGTCGCGGCCGGGACCCTGGCCGAGGATCCCTCGGTGCGCGTGCTCGTGCTCGAGGCCGGCCCGCCGGCCGAGGAGCACCCCGAGACGCTGTCGGCCGACGGCTACAAGTACGCGTTCGCCAACGACGCGGTGATGTGGGAGCGCTTCACCGTGCCGCAGCGGCACGCCGGCGATCAGCGCTTCTTCGTCGGCACCGGCTCGGTCTCGGGCGGCAGCGGCTCGGTCAACGGCATGGTCTACACCCGCGGCGCGGTCGAGGACTACGCCGAGTGGCCCAGCGGCTGGCGCTGGGCCGACGTGGTGCCGGACTTCGAGCGGCTCGAGCGGGGCCTGCGACCGCGGCGACGCGCACCGACGCGCTGGACCGAGGCGTGCATCTCGGCCGCGGTCGCCTGCGGCATGGAGCGCCGCGAGGATCTCAACGACGGCATGCTCTCGAACGTGGTCGGCTACGAGTGGATGACCTACGAGGGCGGTGACCGCCGCAGCGCCTACGTCGCGTTCGTCAAGGAGCCGGGCCCGCGCCCGAACCTGGTGCTGCGCAACCGCGCCCGCGTCAATCGCATCGTGTTCGACGACCGCAAGCGCGCGGTCGCGGTCGAGTACGAGCACGACGGCGTGGCCGCGCGCGTCGAGGTCGATCGCGAGGTCGTGGTCTGTGCCGGCGCCCTCGAGACGCCCAAGCTGCTGATGCTCTCGGGCGTGGGCCCGAGCCAGGCCCTGCGCGCCTGCGGCATCGCGCCGGTGCACGAGCTGCCCGCGATCGGGCAGAACCTGCACGACCACCCCAACGTGCCGCTGTTCTTCGTCTCGCGCGGCCTGGTCGACTGCCAATACCCGCAGCTGTACAGCTTCTATCGCACGCGTCCGCAGGCCGACCTGCCGCCGCGCCAGAGCGACACCTGCTACGTCTTCTGGCCCGCGCCCAGCGCCATGAAGCAGGCGATGCAGCGCATGCTGCCGGGCAAGGTCCTGCCGCCGTCGCTGTACGACGGCCCGCTCAAGACCGCGATCCGCTCCGGGCTCGATCTCGCCTTCGGTGTCGGCGCGACCAACCGCATCGTCGATCACCTGTATGGCATCGTCGTGATCCTCGGCAAGCCCCGCAGCCGCGGCAGCGTGCGGCTGGGCAGCGCCGATCCCCGCGCGCCGGTGGTGGTCGACCCGGCCTACTTCTCCGATCCGGCGGACATGGAGACCATGGTCGACGGCATCGCGATGGCGCGACGGCTCAGCCGCGCGGGCGGCCTGGGCGCGTGGCGCAGCAAGGAGCTGATGCCGGGCCCGTGGAACCAGTCGCGCGAGGCGCTGGCGCGCTGGGTCGGCAAGAACGCGATCACGACCTATCACTTCGCCGGCACCGCACGCATGGGCGAGTCGGCGTCGGCCCCGGTCGACACGCGACTGCGACTTCGCGGTGTCACGGGCGTGCGCATCGCTGACGCCTCGGCGGTGCCGTTCACACCGGTGTCGGCGATGAACGCCCCGAGCATGCTCGTGGGCTTGCGTGCGGCGAGCTACTGCCTGGACGAGCACCGGGGCCAGCCGCGGCGCTAGCAGCCCGCGAGCGCTGCAGCGCCGCGGCCGATCGCGTACCATCGCCGCCTGCATGCGTACCTGGTCGTTGGCCCGTCCTTCGCTCGCGTCGTTCCGTGTCCCGCTGGCCCTGGCCGCGTGGGTGGCCGCAGGACTGCTCGCGCCGCAGACGGCCGAGGCCGCGGTCGGCGGGCCCGATGGCTTCGGCTACGCCTGGTACAACCAGGCCAGCGGCGCGACCTACAACTACGTCAACATCCAGATGACGGGCTCGGTCGTCGCGACCGGTGACGACGTCATCGCGAGCCAGCCGCTGGGCGCCGCGTTCAGCCTCTACGGCACGGTCTACAACGATCTCGCCGCGAGCACGAACGGCTTTCTCTCCGATCAGAGCACCAACTCCGACTTCGGCAACACCTGTCCACGACCGGGCTTCGTCGACGGCGGCGGTGCCCGCATCGCGGTGCTGCACGACGATCTCGACACCACGGTCTACTACCAGTACTTCGACGCGGCCGCGGCCGCGACCGCCGGCTTCACCGGCACGACCCTGGGCGTGAGCATCTTCCAGTGGGTCGGCACCCACCACATCAGCGGCACCGCCGTGAACTTCGAGGTGGTGCTGTTCCACGACTCGGGCTCGATGCACATGCAGTTCCAGACCGACGGCGACGGCGGTTCGGGCTCGACCACCGCGATCCAAGACGGCACCGCCACCAACGGCCTGACGTTCGTGTGCAACACCGTCGGCTCGATCACCGGCGGCACCACCGCGGTCCGCTTCGCGCCGACGCCGGCCGACGTGCACATCAACGAGATCCGCGTCGACCAGACCGGCACCGACAACGACGAGTACGTCGAGATCGTCGGCACGCCCGGTGCTTCGCTCGATCGCCTCGCGTTCATGGTCGTGGGCGACGGCACCGCCATCGCCGGCACCGGCGTGATCGAGAACCTGCAGTTTCTCAGCGGCCGCTTCATCCCCGCCAACGGCCGCTTCGTGATCGCGGAGCCGACCTTCACGCTGGGCACCGCGACGTTGACCGTCGGCGCCGGGGCACTCAACTTCGAGAACAGCGACACCGTCACGCACATGGTCGTGCGCGACTTCTCGAGCACCTTCGGCACCGACCTCGACACCAACAACGACGGTGTGTTCGACACCACGCCGTGGACCGCGCTCGAGGACGTCGTGGCGCTGGTCAACGCGTCCAGCGGCGAGCTGCCCTACGGCCCCGGCTCGAGCTGCGTCGCCGGCACCGACTGCAACCAGGTCGCGGTCGGCAACACCTCGAACGACCCCAACCACGTCTTCCGCTGCACGGACGGCACCGGCAGCTTCAACCTCGGCCTCATCGACCCGACCACGCTGCCCACGCGCGACACGCCCGGCGCGGCCAACCGCTGCGCCTGCGGCGACGGCGTGATCATCATCGGCGAGACCTGCGACGACGCCGGCGAGTCGGCGGCGTGCGACAGCGACTGCAGCACGCCCTCGTGCGGCGACGCGCTGCTCAACGTCGCCGCCGGCGAGTCGTGCGACGGTGGCGGCGAGACCGCGGCCTGCAACGCCGACTGCACGGTCGCGACCTGCGGCGACGGCATCCTCAACGTCACCGCCGGCGAGCAGTGTGACGACGCCGGCGAGTCCGGCACCTGCGACATCGATTGCAGCTTCGTGGCCTGCGGCGACGGCATCGCCAACGCGACCGCCGGAGAGCAGTGCGACGACGCCGGCGAGTCCGCGACCTGCGACACCGACTGCACCACCGCGGTGTGCGGCGACAGCACCGTCAACTTCACCGCCGGCGAGACCTGCGACGACGGCGGCCGCTCGCCGGCGTGCAACTTCAACTGCACGGTCGCGACCTGCGGTGACGGCATCGTCAACCTGCTCGCGGGCGAGGAGTGCGACGGCGACGGCAACGGCAACCCCGGCGAGACCGCCACCTGCGACCTCGATTGCACCGCCGCGATCTGCGGCGACGCGGTGTTCAACGCCAGCGCCGGCGAGCAGTGCGACGACGGCGGCAAGTCGGTGAGCTGCGACAACGACTGCACGCTGACGACCTGCGGCGACGGCCACGTGAACTTCGCCGCCGGCGAGCAGTGCGACGACGCGGGTGAGTCCGCGACCTGCGACCTCGACTGCAGCGACGCGTCGTGCGGCGACGGCCAGATCAACGCCACTGCGGGCGAGGACTGCGACGACGCGGGCGAGTCCGCAACCTGCGATCCGGACTGCTCGAGCGCGGCCTGTGGCGACGGTGTGCTCAACGCCACCGCCGGCGAGCAGTGCGACGACGGCAACGTCGACGATGGTGACGGTTGCTCGTCGGCGTGCGTGGTCGAGATCGGCGGCAGCTCCGACGGTGGTGGCAGCTCCGGTGGCGGCAGCTCCGGCGGCGGCAGCTCCGGTGGCGGCAGCTCCGACGGTGGTGGCAGCAGCGGCGGTGGCAGCACCGGCGGCGGCAGCACCGGCGGCGGCAGCTCGGAGGGCGGCAGCTCCGGCGGCGGCAGCAGCACGGGCGCCGAGGGCAGCAGCACCGGCGGCAGCAGCTCGGGCGCCGAGAGCAGCTCCGGTGGTGGCGGCAGCTCCGGCGCGGACACGCAGGCCGACACCAGCGGCGGTGGTTCGGGCGGCGGCAGCAGCAGCGACGCGAGCGCGAGCGCCAGCGCGACCGCGGGCGACACCGAGGCCGCCGACTCCGGCAGCAGCGACGGCGGCGGTACACCGAGCACCGACGATGGCTGTGGCTGCACCACCGAGGGCAACCGCCCGCCGGTGCAGGCGCTGCTGGGGCTCGTGGGTCTGATGGGCCTGCGTCGTCGTCGTCGTCGCGGCTGAGCTGCGTGCTCGCGGCGCGCCTGGCCGATCGGGCGCGCCGCTTCGGGACGCCCCGCTTCGGGCCGCGGCGCTGGCCGGCGGCACCGCGGCGCACCACAGGCGTCGCGATGACCGCGCTCGAAGTCGTCCGCTCCGGGATGCGACCGACCCTCGACGAGTCGTTCGCGCTGGGTCTGCACGAGTGCTACGCACGCCACGGCTTGCCCGATGCGGTGCCGGTCGCGTTCGACGAGCACGCGCTGGTGCGGCTGGTGGTCGTGCGCGACGACAACGGCGTGCTGCTGGGCGGTGGCCGCGTGCACGCCCGTCACGCACGGCTGGGCTTCCCCGCCGAGACGCTGGTGCGGCAGTTCCCCGACGCGCGCGCCCGCGTGCGCGACTTCCCCTGCGAGGACACCGTCGAGATCACGGCGCTGTGGACCACCGCGAGCAGCGGCGCCGTCGGCATCGCGCGGCTGGTGGCGCAGGCGTGCCTCGCCGCCGGCATCGCCATGGGCAAGCGCTACGCGTTCACGGTCTCGCACGATCGCTTCTCGGGCGTGCTCGCAGCCATCGGCATGATGGCGCTGCCGGATCTCGCACCGCTGCCGCTGCCGACCCCGGCCTACCGCACGCGGCTGTTCGCGACCGAGCTCGGCGACTGCAAGCTCGCGACCCGCTGCGACCGCGAGATCATCGCGGCCATCGCGAGCGCGGTGGTCGGCGGCACCGACCGCATGCTGCTCAACGAGCTCACCGCGCTCGAGCAGGGTCGCCCGAGCTGGACCATCCGACGCACGACCTCGCGGCTGCGCCAGGTCGCGTGAGCACGCGAACGTCCGCGCCACTTTTGCTACCCTGGCGGGATGCACGCCCGCGCGCCCACGCTGCTGCTCGTGACCGCCCTGGGCTGCGCCGCTGCGCCGGGGCCCGCCGCGAGCGGCGACGGCAGCAGCAGCAGCAGCGGTGGCACCACCGCGCCAGGCAGCAGCGAGGGCACCGCGAGCAGCACGGGCACCAGCGGCAGCGTCGACACCAGCGCGGGTCCAGACGGTGCGACCGAGGACAGCGCCACCGCGGCGTCGTCGAGCAGCAGCAGCGGCGGCGACGATCCCGGGCCCGACGTCGATCTGTCCGATCCGCAGCTGTACGAGTTCGGCTTCACCCCCGACCAGGCCGATCCCGCCGCGACGCTGCACCTGGGCAGCGAGCTCGCCGCGCTCGACACCCGCGTGACACCGCTGGGCACGCTGGTGGTGTACCTGCACGGCGCCGGCGCGCCGTCGACCTGCGGCAGTGCCGAGCACGGCCGCGTGCTCGCGGCGATGGGCTTCCACGTGGTGCAGCCGTGCTACGTCAGCGACTACGGCGTCGACAACTGCGGCGACGACATCGGCGGCTGTCGCCTCGAGGCTTTCGAGGGCGTCGACCACCACGCGTTCATCGACATCGGCCCGCCCGATTGCACCGAGGTCCGCGTCGCCGCCATGCTCGCGCACCTGCAGACGCTGCACCCCGGCGGTGACTGGCAGTACTTCCTCGACGGCACCGTCCCGCGATGGGACCGCATCGTCATCTCGGGCATCTCGCACGGCGCGTCGTCCTCGGGCGTGATCGGCATGGTCCGCAGCGTCGAGCGCGTGGTGATGCTGTCGGGCCCGCTCGACACCGGCCAGGCGTGGCTGCTGGGCACGCCCACGACCGCGATCGACCGCTTCTGGGGCTTCACCCACACCGCCGACGATCAGCACGACGGGCACCTCGCCGCGTTCGAAGACCTGCAGCTGCCGGGCGCTCCGACCGACGTCGACACGGTGGCGCCGCCGTACCGGGGTTCGCACCGCCTCATGAGCTCGGCGCCCACGGGCGATGGTCACACCTCGACGCAGGCCGGCGGCAGCTCGCCCGCGGATCCCGGCGATCCGAGCGCATGGGCGTTCGCGCCGGTGTGGCGCACGATGTACGGCGTGGACACCCAGTGATCCCCACCGCTGCGCCAGGCAGCGGTGCCGAGGCGAGCTCGACCCGCGATCGCACCGCGCTGCGACGACAAGCGCGTGATCGCGCCGGCGTCAGCGCGTTGACCCTGCGCAAAGCCGCATGGTCTACTGAGACCCTCCGTGCAATCCCGTCGCAGCTCCCCCCGCGTGCGAACCTTCGACCGCTTCCACCACGCCGGGTTGTGCGTGGCCGCAGCCGCGCTGGCACTCGCGCTGCCGTCGTGCACCAAGAAGAAGAAGTCACCCGACGCCAACAACCCCATGGCGTCGTCGGTCGATCAGCCGACCTTGAACCTGTTCGGCTTCGAGGAGAGCTACATCCATCGCATCAACTTCAACGTGCAGCAGCGCGGGCGCCTGATCCTGGTGCACTACGATCCCGCCAAGCCCCACGACATCGCGATCGTCGACTGCCCGGTCAGCACGAAGTACGAGTACATGCCCAGCGAGGCCAAGGGCGTCGAGACCCTGCGCATCCGCTCGATGGGCGAGCTCGACGCGCACATCCCGATGGGCATCATGCGCTTCGGCGGCTACCTCAAGGCCGGCTCCGAGCTCGAGTTCAACTACGCCACGGTCGGCTCGTACCAGGTCACCGACGATCCGGTGGTGCCGGCCGCCGAGGGCCCGTGCGCCCGCGCCACGCACTACGTCGCGGCGCTGTCGGTGGGCGCGTTCTCCTTCGTCGAGCACCGCGGTGGCGAGGGCGGCGCGTCGGCGCAGGTCGGTGCGGTCGGGCCCAAGGTCGCCGTCCATGCCGAGCGCGAGCGCGGCGCGACGCGCTCGTGGGGCGACCTCGCGGCCTGCGATCGCGAGGACCCCAAGGGCTGCCGCACGCCGACGCAGATGCTGCTGCTGCCGATCCCCGACGGGGCTGTGGCCGCGACCGAGTCCGGCGAGCCCGCGCGTCCGGCCGATCCGCCGCCGACCACCGACGCACCGGTCGACGGCCACGTCATCACGCTGCGGATCGACGAGAACGACTGGCGTCCGGGCCACCACATGGGCCTCGCGCTGCAGAAGACGCTTTCGTTCGCGCAGTACTTCGAGGAGGCCACGACCTTCGGCTTCGACGACCGCACCATCTCGGTGCTCGGTGGCTTCCTCGACGACGAAGGTCTGTCGATCTCGCGACCGCTGGTGGGCGGCCGGCAGTACGCCGTGTTCGCGACCGCGTCGGCCGACGTCGACATCGACCTCGCGATCCTCGACGGCGCGGGCAACCCGGTCGCGCTCGACAACGAGGACGACGCGCAGCCGCTGGTGTCGTTCACGCCGCCGCAAGACGGCGTGTACTCGCTGCTGGTCGCGCCGGGCAAGAAGGGCACGCAGGTGTTCGCGGCGGTCGGCGTGATGGTCGAAGAGGGCGGCTACCGCGTCGCGCCGGAGCTGTTGCAGCGGGTCTACCAGGGCCTGCTCGACGCCGGCGGCCTCGCCAGCCGCAAGGTCGCCGAGGGCGGCGCGGGTGCGGGTCTGCACTTCCACGCCGGTCAGCGCGAGTGGTCGCTGATGGGCACGTTCATGGAACCCGGCAGCAGCATCTCGATCAGCGACGTGCACCTGCAGGGCCCGTCGGTGGTGCTCTCGACCGCGCACGACGCCGCCTGCGACCTCGACCTCGAGGTCCGCGATCGCAACGGGCACGTGTGGGCCGACCGCGAGAACGACTCGGCACCGCTGGTCGTGGTCGACACGCAGAACGCCGGCGCACCCGTCGACATGGAGCTCACCTACAAGCGCGGCGACCAGCCCACGCTGGGCGCGACGCTGATCCTCGCGGTCGAGTAGACCGCTCCACCCCGGGCCCGCGGCGCGTCGCCGCGACACGCCGCCACCGCCGCCTCCGCGACGCGTGGAACGAAGCGCGTGCTCGTGCGTGAACCAACGCCGAGAGGATCGAACGCACCATGGCACGGGAGCACTCTGGGCTCGCAGCCTTGTCGGAGCTGCGCGCGATGGAGGCCGCGCGCGTGGCGGCCGCGGAGCACACGCGGCTGCAGCACGCGGAGGCGGCGGCCGCACGGCAGCAGGCCGCGGCGCAGCAGGCCGCGCAGGCGGCAGCCGAGCGCGCGCAGCAGGAGCAAGCCTGGCAGCAGTGGCAGACGGCGCAGGCCCAGCGGCGCGCGCTCGAGGAGCGCATCCGCCTCGAGACCGCGGCGGCGCAGGCCCGCGCGGAGCAAGAAGCGCGGCTGCGTCAGGAGCAGTCGCGGCTGCAGGCCTCGCTGGCACAGGCCGAGCGTGCGGCGCGGCCGCGTTGGCCGCTGGTCGCGGTGCCGCTGCTGCTGTGCACCACGGCGATCGCGGCGATGTTCGCGTTCGTCGAGGCCGAGCCGCGCAGCGAGGTCGATGCCTCGCCCGACGCCTACGAGCAGCAGGTCGCGGCGCTGCACGCCAAGCTCGATCGCCTCGCGGCCGAGCAGGCGCGGCTGCAGCAGCAGCGCGACGCGATCGCGGCGCGCATCGACGCGGCGGCCAGCGCCGCCGAGCGCGACGCACTCGCGGCGCGGCTCGCCGAGCTCGATCGCCAGCTCGACACCAAGCCCGCGGGCACGAGCACCAGCGAGCGCAAGCGGCCGCGCAAGCCGGCCCCGCGCACGAGCGCGCCGAGCGAGCGCGAGCCCGAGCCGTCGAAGCCCACGCGCAAGCCCATCGTCGTCGACGGCAACGATCCGCTGTCGGGCCTCGAGTGAGCGGCGGCGGCCCGCGGCGTCACTGCGCCGCGGGCTCGGCCACGGTCGCGCCGACCAGCACGCCGCGATCGATCATGCCCTGCCGCGCGAAGAACTCGTAGGCCTCGCGCACCGCGTCGCGGATGGTGGTCGGCCGCCAGCCCAGCTCGGTCTTGGCCTTGGTGGTGTCCGCGTGGCGCTGCATCGTGAGGATGCGGATCGAGCCCGGCGTGAGCCGCTGCGGCACGTTGGGGAAGAACCGCGACAGCGCGCCCGAGTACACGCTCGAGACCGCCGACAGCAACCCGGCCGGCAGTCGCACCGGCCGCGAGCGCGGGCCCACGACCTCGCGCCACATCTCGATCAGATCCGCGAGCGTGTGGAACGCGGTCGCGAACACGTACTTGTGGCCCTTGCGACCGCTGCGCATCGCCAGCACGTGGCCCTCGGCGATGTCGCGGCCCGCGACGAACTCGAAGCCGCCGGGCACGTAGGCGCGGACCTTGCCGCGGGAGTAGTCGCACATCGTGCGGCCCATGCGGCTGGGGATGTAGTCCCACGCGCCGATGCACGAGCACGAGGTCGCGATCACGGCGTCGAGCCCGTCGGCGACGACCTTGAGCATCTCGTGCTCGGCCAGCGCCTTGCTGCGCGCGTACGGCAGCACCGCGGAGTCGAACGGCCAGTGCGGCATGTCGTCGGTGCTGGGCTTGCTCGGATCGTCGGGGTCGTAGCCGACCGCGGAGAACGAGCCCGTGAGCACGGCCCGGCGCACGCCGGCGGCCAGCGCCGCGCGCATGACGTTGCGCGTGCCGATCACGTTGATGCCGAAGATGTCCTTGTACTCGTTGGCGCTGGGGCTGAGGATCGAGATCTTCGCGGCGACGTGGAACACGCGCTCGCAGCCCGCGATCAGGCGGTGCATCGCGGCCTCGTCGCGGATGTCGCCCTCGACCAGCTCGACCGGCAGCCCCTCGAACGGGCGTCGATCGCCGCCGGGCTCGACCAGGCAGCGCAGATCCTCGCCGTCCTCGAGCAGGCGACGGATGAGGTGCGCGCCGACGTGGCCGGAGCCGCCGGTGACGAAGACCTTGCCTTGGCCCGACGGGGCACCGTGTTCGCGCGGCTGCTCGCTCATGGCTCGCTCCTGGGGCGGCGCGCCGCGCGGGCTCGCGTGGGCACCGTCCGGCGCTGGGGTTACCACCGCCGGCGCGGCGCTGTCCACCGGCGCTGCCGCCAGGCGGCCGTGCGGGACGGCACCCCGGTGGCCGCGGGCGCGGGGCGTGCGGCTTGCTATACCGCCGCGCGATGTCCCGAGCCACGCACGCCGACGAGATCGCCGAGGCCGTCGCGGTGCTGCGCGGCGGCGGCCTGGTCGCGTTCCCCACCGAGACCGTCTACGGCCTCGGCGCCGACGCGTCGCTGCCCGCCGCGGTGCGCCGCGTGTTCGCGGTCAAGGGCCGTCCGGTCGATCATCCGCTCATCGTGCACCTCGCCCAGGCGTCGCAGCTCGACGCATGGGCGAGCGAGGTCCCGCCGCTGGCACGCCGACTCGCCGCGGCGCTGTGGCCCGGGCCGCTGACGCTGGTGCTGCGCAAGGCGGCGCACGTCGACGCCGTGGTCACCGGTGGCCTCGAGACGCTCGCGCTGCGCGTGCCGGCGCATCCGTTGGCGCTGGCGCTGCTGCGCGAGCACGGCGGTGGCATCGCGGCGCCGTCGGCCAACCGCTTCGGTCGCGTGAGCCCGACGACCGCCGCGCACGTGCGCGAGGATCTCGGCGACGACGTCGCGCTCGTGCTCGACGGCGGACCGTGCGCGGTCGGCATCGAGTCGACCATCGTCGATCTGTCGCGCGGCGACGACGGGGCCGCGATCCTGCGTCCGGGCGGGGTCTCGGCCGAACGACTCGCGGCGATCGTCGGTCGCACGCTGCCGGTGCGTGACGATGCCCAGGTGCGAACCCCGGGTCAGCTGCCGTCGCACTACGCCCCGCGTGCGCGCGTGCTCGTGGTCGAACCCGCCGCGCTCGCGCACACGCTCGCGACGCTGCCCTCGTCGCGCGTCGGCGTCATCGAGGCAGTCGCAGGCATCCCCGCGCCGCGATGGCACGACGGCCCACCGCTGCGCGTCGAACTCGATCCCGAGCGCGACCTGGCCCACCAGCTGTACGCGACCCTGCGGCAGCTCGACGCTGCCGGCTGCGACGTCATCGTCGCGACACTGCCGCCGCCGGCCGAGCTCGGCCTCGCGGTCGCCGATCGCCTGCGCCGCGCCGCGGGCCCGCGCGACGACGCGTGAATCGACCGCGCGCGCTTGACCGCGCGGGGTGGCACGGGCTTTAACACGCGCGGCCATGACCACGCTCTTCGATCCCCCGGAGCTGCACCGGATCGCGCGCGCGTGTCTCGGTCCACCGATCACCGAGGTGTTGCCGCTGCTGCACCAGCGACTGCGCGAGCGCTACGGCGATCACATCGAAGCCCAGCCGCGGTGGATGTTCAACAACGCCGGCGGCGCGATGGGCACGATGTGGGTGCTGCACATGTCGGTGACCGAGTACTTGATCGTGTTCGGCTCGCCGATCGGCACCGAGGGGCACACCGGCCGCTTCGCCGCCGACGACTGGTTCGTGATCCTCGACGGCGAGCAGTGGGCCTACGACGCCGGCTCGCTCGAGCGCCACGAGTATCGCGTCGGCGACATGCACCACCTGCCGCGGGGCACCGCGCGCGGCTATCGCATCCCCGACCACTGCTGGGCGCTCGAGTACGCGCGGGGCTTCATCCCCGGCATGCTGCCGTTCGGCTTCGCCGACGCGCTGAGCTCGACGCTGGATCTGCGCACGTTGGGCCTGACGGTCTCGACCGCGGCGCGCTCGATCACGCGCGAGCTGCTGCGCGGCAAGCTCTGAGTCGCTGCGCGACCGGACGCTGAGGGGTCCGCGCTTCCGCTCCACGGACCGAGCCGGAGCTCGGACTCGCATCGCGGCGCGATCGGGACCGCGGTGGGACCGCGGCCGCGGCGCGGGTGGGCGGCTGCAGCCGCAGCGCCACCGGTCGATGCCCCGGCCGTGCTCCGCCCCCTCGCCGGCGTGCCCTCGGCGTTCGCGACCGCTGCCGCCGGGCTGGCGCGGGCGGGCGAGCGGCAGGACGCGGCCGCGCGCGCCATGATCGAGCAGCCCACCCCCCAGGCCGCGATCGCCAGCAAGCTCGCGACCGCGGACGCGCGCGCCGCCGCGGCGGTCGTGCGCGCCAGCGACGAGCTGCTCGGGACGCTGATCGATACCGTCGCCTGATCGGATCGCTTGCGGCATACTCGGCCCGCGACCCGTGGCCGATCGCAGCGACAAACGCCGCCGCTTCGAGCTCCGCGACGTGTTGCTGTACCCGTGGTCGCTGGTGGTGTGGGGCTTCGGCCTGGGCTGGCTCGGCCTGCTCGTGCTGACCGCGCTGCCGCTGATGCTGGTCGTGCGCTTCGAGCGGTTCCAGACGCTGTGGATCCATCCCATGGTCGGCTGGGTGCTGTGGGTCGGGCTGTCGCCGGTGCGCGTGTTCCATGATCCGCGCTACCGCCGGGACCGCGGCGTGGTGTTCGTGCAGAACCACGTCAGCATGCTCGACGCCTACGCCGCGTGCGCTGCGATCCGTGTGCCGCTGTGCGGGCTCGAGAACGCGGCGCACCTCAAGATCCCCGGCTACGGCTGGTTGATGCGGGCCGCCAACGCGGTGCCGGTGACCCGCGGCGCGGGCCAGTTCGCACGCATCGCCACGCTGATGCGCGACCGCGTCCGCCGCGGCATCTCGGTGCTGACGTTCCCCGAGGCCCACCGCACGCTCGACGGCCAGCTGCGCCCGTTCAAGCGCGGCGTGTTCCAGATCGCCCGCGACGCCGGCATCCCGGTGGTGCCGCTGGCGGTGCGCGGCATGTACGAGATGCTGCCCAAGGGCGCGTTCCTGATCCGGCCCTCGCGCATCGACATCTACATGGGACCGCCGCTGCCGACCGAGGGGCTCAGCGACGAAGAACTCGACGTGCTGATGGAGCGCGTGCGCACCATCATCATCGACTGGGTCGAGCACGGTCGCATGGCGCCGACGGAACCGTGAGCCTGCGGTCCACGGTTCCGTCACGCCGCGCTCACCCGCCGTAGATCGAGCAGCACTGGTAGATGACCTCGCTGGTGACGTCGTCGCCGATCACGATGCCACCGAAGCTGAACTCGCCGCTGACGTCGACGGTGCCGGTGCCACCGTAGACGTTGGTCGCGGGCGCGTTGCAGTGGCCGTGGCCCGCGAGTGCGAACAGCCCCGGTGCGAGCACCTCGTTGCGCGTGACGTCGGCGACGCAGGCCTCGGCCAGGTACCAGGTCGAGGGATCGGTCGCGGTGGTGTCGCTCCAGTCGTCGAGCAGGTACACCGTCGTGGCCACGCCCGATGCGGTCTGGGCCGGGTCGACCTCGAGCGAGAGCATCACCGCGAGCGTGGCCTCGGGCTGCTGGAACATCAGCCACGTCGAGTCGGCGCTGGTGCTGCCCGCGAGCGCACCGCAGGCCGCCAGCCACGGCGAGGCGTCCCAGTCGAGCGTGGCCTCGATCGCGCCGTGCAGCTGCATCGACAGCGCCGCGGGCTCGCTGTCGTCGAAGCACGCGTCGCCGTCCCAGCCGCCGTCGCCGACCCCGTCGTCGGCGCCGGCATCGACGTCGAGCTGCCAGTCGCCGGTGTCGAGGCAGCGCGGGTCGTCGCACGCGACCGGGATGTCGGTGTCGTCGGTGCCGCTGTCGATGCGGCGCGTCAGCGTCTCGCCACCGGGCAGGTACACCGTCACGTCGACCACCGACTGCTTGCGCGCCGGCAGGCAGAACTCGCCGCCGGCGCCCGAGACCGCCGAGGCGTCGCCGCTGTAGTCGACGCCGTTGCCGACGACGTAGGCGCCGGCGATGCCGGTGCCGTCACGGTCGCGCACGTGGCCCTTGACGCACGTGGCCTCGAGCGGCTGATCGCAGTTCCACGGCGAGAGGTGTCCGAGCGTGCCGACGTAGACGCCGCGCGCCGCGTCGAGCGTCGCGGTGCCCTCCTCGGTCCACACCCCCGCCTGCTCGTCGAAGCTCCACAACGCGATGCTCGCCGGCGGCGACGCCGGTGCCGGATCGGGCAGCGGGAACTCCACCGTCACGCCCACGCCCGGCGCGATCGTGAGATCGGTGTCGCCCTGGCGCACGGTCACGTCGACCACGCCGAAGCTCTCGAGCTGCACCGTGGTGCCGCCGGCGGTGCGCGCACGACCGTCACCGGGGTACGCCGCGAGCTGCTCGGGCACCGCGGGGTTGAGCGGCGTGAGGTGCACGTCGACCATGCCGGCGATGGGGTTGCCCTGGCGATCGACGAACGCCGACGGCGGCGCGTCGAGGCTCGCGCCGCGATCACCCTGCACGCGACCGCCGGCATCGCTGTCGAGCGGGATCGGCTCGGCCTGCGCGCGCATGGTCACGCGCAGCGCGGTCGCAGCGTCGGCGAGCTCGATGCGTTCCATGCCGCGCACGAAGCCCGGCGCGGTGAAGCGCAGCACCACCGTCTCGCCCGCGCCCGCGTCGAGCGAGAAGCGACCGGCGGCGTCGGTGCGCGCGACCTCGGTGCCGTCCTTCGACACCACCACGTCGGCCAGCGCCGCGCCGGCCTCGTCGAACACGCTGCCCGCGACGCGCGGGCCCGCTTGCGCCGAGCCCGGCTCGTCCTCGTCACCGGCGGGCATGCAGCCGGCGGTGGCGACCGAACCCAGCGCCAGCGCCACCGCGATGAACCGAACCGCCGCGTCACACGAAAAACCCGAAGTCGTCCACGTCATGCGGACCGAAGGACCCGCGCTCGCGCTGCACGATTCAGCCGGCGCCGCAAAATACAACGGATGCTGTAGTGCCGCCGGCCGGGGTCGACCCCCAAGACCCCGCGTCGTCCCCACGGGCGCGCGGCCCACTACGGCACTCGCTGTAGTCGCTGGGCAGCCGGTCGCGCTCCGGGTTATCCTGCTGATCCCTTCCCTCCGGAAGCCGACCCCCGAGCCCCCGAAAGAGTCCGCCCATGGCCCAGCTCGTCGACCGCATCGCCGCCCTCCAGGACTACAAGAGGTACGAGGACCTGCACTGGCAGGGCTCGTTCGAGGACTACCTCGAGCTCGTGCGCAAGAACCCTCGCATCGCCCGCACGGCGCACGAGCGGCTCTACGACATGATCATCAGCCACGGCAGCGAGGAGTACGTCGACAACAAGAAGAAGGTCACGCACTACTGCTTCTTCGACGACGAGAGCCACGGCGGTCGCGATGCGATCTTCGGCCTCGACATCCCGCTGATGCGACTGGTCGCGGTGCTCAAGGCCGCGGCCATGCGCTACGGCACCGAGAAGCGCATCTTGCTGCTGCACGGTCCGGTCGGCTCGGCCAAGAGCACCATCGTGCGACTGCTCAAGCAGGGCATCGAGGAGTACAGCCGCACGCCCGAGGGCGCGCTGTTCACCTACGAGTGGGTCATCCCGCAGGAGCTGCGGTACCTGACCGCCGGCAACGAGATCTTCCCGTCGGCGATGCACGAGGAGCCGCTCAAGCTCATCCCACCCGAGTGGCGCGAGAACGCGATCACCGAGCTCGGGCTCGAGCGCGACGGCTACCGCCCGCACATCCGCGGCGAGCTCAACCCCGCGTGCCGCTACATCTTCGCGGAGCTGCTCAAGCACTACAAGGGTGACTGGGGCAAGGTCGTCAAGCACATCCGCGTGCGTCGCCTGCTGATCAGCGAGCAGGACCGCGTCGGCATCGGCACGTTCCAGCCCAAGGACGAGAAGAACCAGGACTCGACCGAGCTCACCGGCGAGATCAACTACCGCCGCATCGCCGAGTACGGCAGCGACTCCGACCCGCGCGCGTTCAACTTCGACGGCGAGTTCAACGTCGCCAACCGCGGCGTCATCGAGTTCGTCGAGATCCTCAAGCTCGACGTCGCGTTCCTCTACGACCTGCTCGGCGCGACGCAGGAGCAGAAGATCAAGCCCAAGAAGTTCGCGCAGACCGACATCGACGAGGTCATCATCGGCCACACCAACGAGGCCGAGTACCAGCGGCTGCTGGAGAACCGCTTCATGGAGGCGCTGCGCGACCGTACGGTGAAGATCGACATCCCGTACATCACCAAGCTGACCGAAGAGATCAAGATCTACACCAAGGACTACAACCCCAAGAAGGTCCGTGGTCGCTTCATCGCGCCGCACACGCTCGAGATGGCCGCGATGTGGGCGTGCCTGACGCGGCTCGAAGAGCCCAAGAAGCACCAGCTGTCGCTGCTGCAGAAGCTCAAGCTCTACGACGGCAAGACCCTGCCCGGCTTCACGCAGGACACGGTCAAGGAGCTGCGCAAGGAGGCCAGCCGCGAGGGCATGGACGGCATCAGCGCGCGCTACGTGCAGGACAAGATCGCCAACTGCCTGGTCAGCGATCGCGGGCAGATGAGCATCAACCCGTTCATGGTCATGAACGAGCTCGACTCGGGCCTGCGCAGCCACAGCCTCATCACCTCCGAGGAGGACCGCAAGCGCTTCGGCGAGCTGCTGGCCGTGGTCAAGCAGGAGTACGAGGACATCGTCAAGAACGAGGTCCAGCGGGCCATCAGCGCCGACGACGAGGCCATCGCGCGGCTGTGCGGCAACTACATCGACAACGTCAAGGCCTACACCCAGCGGGAGAAGGTCAAGAACCCGTACACCGGCCAGGACGAGGAGCCCGACGAGCGGCTGATGCGGTCGATCGAGACCAAGATCGACATCCCCGAGAGCCGCAAGGACGACTTCCGCCGCGAGATCATGAACTACATCGGCGCGCTGGCGATCGAGGGCAAGCAGTTCGACTTCCGCACCAACGAGCGGCTGTACAAGGCGCTCGAGCTCAAGCTGTTCGAAGATCAGAAGGACAGCATCAAGCTCACCAGCTTGGTG
The DNA here is from genome assembly GCA_019694555.1 of Nannocystaceae bacterium. Taxonomy (GTDB): domain Bacteria; phylum Myxococcota_A; class Polyangia; order Nannocystales; family Nannocystaceae; genus Xiheibacterium. Next base: position 49,949 of record JAIBBS010000011.1, on the reverse strand, counting down.
TCGAACGTGGTCGACAAGGAAGCCCAGGAGAAGATCGAGGTCGTGAAGCAGCGGCTCATCCGCAACTACGGCTACGACGAGATCAGCGCGACCGACGTGCTGACCTACGTCGCGTCGATCTTCGCCCGCGGCGAGATCAAGGGCGACTGACGGAAGCGACGCGGACCGGCGCGGCGCCCATGGGCGCCGTCGCCGGCGGCAGTCGCAGCTGGAACGTCGCGCCCGCGCCCGGCGTGCTCTCGACCGCGAGGCTGCCACCGTGGGCCTGCACGATGCCGTGGGCCACCGACAGGCCTAGGCCGCGTCCCTGCCCCACCGCGCGCGTGGTGAAGTACGGCTCGAACACGCGCGGCAGGTGCTCGGCGGCGATGCCGGGCCCGTCGTCGCGGACCTCGACCACGGCCCAGCCCTCGCGATCGGTGAAGGTGCGCACGGTGACGTTGCCGCCGTCCGCGACCGCCTGCTCGGCGTTGGCCAGCAGCTGCGCCAACGCCTCGCCCAGCCGCGCCGGTTCGGCCATCACCGTCGGGGTCTCGTCGAGCTCCAAGTTCAGGCGCCCGGCCGGCGTCAGCGAGCGATCGCGCCGGGCGATCAGCTCCCGCACGAGCCCCGGCAGCGTGACCCGCTCGCGCGGTCGCTCGCGCGTGGGATGGACCTGGCGCAGCTCCCGGACGATCTCGACCACGCGCAACGCCGCCGCGTAGGCCTCGTCGACCAGACCATCGATGCGCGCGCGGTCGCCGGGCTCGAGCACGGTGGGATCCTGCGCCCCGCCGCTGCGCCGCGTCATCACCGTGCGGATGAGGTCGAGCGAGGCCGTGACGACCATGAGCGGGTTGTTGATCTCGTGCGCGACACCGCTGCTGAGCGTGCCGACCGTCGCGAGGCGCTCGCTCTGCGCGATGCGCTGCTGCAGCTGCAGCCGCGCGCGGATGTCCCGGAACGCGACCACGCGGCCGAGCAGGCGCCCGTCCTGCGCCACGATCGGTGTCGCGCTGGCCTCGACCTCGACCAGTCGGCCCTCGGCGCAGACCAGACGCGCGCCGATCGGTGCGCTGCTGTTGGCCGCATCGATGCGGTCGCTCGGCAGCGGCCGCGGCGGCTCGGACCCGTCCACGAGCACGAACACCTCCGCGAGCCGCCGCCCCATCACCGCAGCGACGTCGCAACCCAGCAAGCTGGCGGCGCCGGCGTTGAGCAAGGTGACCTTGCCGTCGCAGTCGGCGGCGATCACGGCGTCCCCGATCGAGTGCAGGGTCGTGGAGAACCATCGCTCGCGTTCGGCCAGGGCCTGCTCGAGCGCGTGCTTGGTCAGCGCGATCTCGATCGCAACGTGCAGTTCTCGGTCGTCGAAGGGCTTGAGCACGTAGCCCTGCGGCGAGATCGCGCTCGCACGCGCGAGCGTGGCCTGATCGGAGTGCGACGTCATGAACACGATGGGCACGCGGCAGCTCGCTCGCAGCGCCGCCGCGGTGTCGATGCCGTCGCGCGGGCCCTTGATCTGCACGTCCATCAGCACCAGATCGGGGTGCTGCAGCGCGACCGCACGCAGCGCGTCTTCGCAGGTCGCGACCGGTCGCAGCGCTTCGTGGCCCAGTGCCCGCAGCACGCGCGCGATGTCGGCGGCGATCACGGACTCGTCTTCGACGATGAGGATGCGTTTCATGCGGCGGCCTCCAAGGCGGCGCTCGGCTCGGGAAACCGGATCGACCAGGCCGTGCCATCGTGCCCGGCCATGCCGACGGTGCCGTCGAGTTGTTGCGCGAAACCGTCGACCAGCGACAGACCCAGCGACGATGGACGCCCGTCGTCGGCCCGCGGCGACATGCCCACACCGTCGTCGCGCACCGACAGCTCGATCCCGCCATCGACGCGGCGCAGCCGCACGTGGATCGTGCCGCGGTCGCGCGCGCCGGCCGGGAACGCGTGCTTGAAGGCGTTGGTCACCAGCTCGTTCACCAGCAGCGCCAGCGGCACCATGGTGTCGAGCGAAAGCGCGATCGGCTCGACCTCGACGATGGTCGCGACGCGACACCCCGGCTGTGCCATCGCGCGGGCGAGCTCTCGCACGAGGTCGCCGAGGTAGCCCTTGAGGTCGATGCGCGTCAGATCCGGCGCACGGTAGATGCGCTCGTGGATCGCGGCGATGGTCTTGATGCGGCTGCGCATCTCCGCGAAGGCCACGCGCGCTGCCGGGTCGGCCAGGGTCTCCGCCTGCAGGCTGATCAGGCTCGCGATCACCTGCAGGTTGTTCTTGACCCGGTGGTGGACCTCCTTGAGCAGGCTCTCCTTCTCCGCCAGCGACGCGCGCAAGCGCTCGCGGATCGCCGCGCCCGCGCGTTCGTCGAGATCGCGCGCGGTCACGTCGTGCACGAACACGCCCACCGCGGGCGCGCCGTCGAAGTCCACCACCGCGGCGTTGCCGTGCAGCACGCGGCGCTGCCCATCGGGTCGCGCCACGCAGATCGGTGCCGGCAGCATCCGCGCGCCGCGGGCGACCTGGTCGAGGCGGCGCAACAGCGGCATGCGCTGCGCGGGCTCGACGAACGCGAGGTAGCCCTCGTCCTGCAGCGCTGCGGCATCGACCGCGCCCAGCAGCGCGGTCGCCCCGGCGTTGGCGTACAGCAGCCGGCCGGCGCGCAACACCACGAAGCCCAGGGGCGCGTGCTCGATCGTGGCGCGGAAGTTCGCCTCCGAGCGCTGCAGTGCCGCGGTCGCGCGCTGCCGCGCGGTGACGTCCATGAGCACCAGCAGGTACTCGCTGGGCTTGCCGTCGGCGCCCGCGACCGAGGCGCTGCCGAAGGTGACCCAGACCTGGCCACCGTCGACGTGGCGCAGCCGGAGCTCGAGGTAGAAGTCGGCCGGCGCGCTACCGCCCCACGCGGAGACCAACGTCTCGCGATCATCGGGATGGATCGCCTGGGCCCAGCCGCGGCCGAGCGCGGTCGCGATCGATTGGCCCGTCAGCTGCGTCCACGCGGTGTTCGCGAAGCTGCAGCGGCCGCTGGCGTCGACGCGCAGCATCGCCGCGGGCGCCTGCAGCACCAGATCGCGCAGCGGCCCATCGATCGTGGCGTCGCCGGCGGCGCGATCGAGCGCCCGCGCCAGTCGCATGTGGCCCGCAGCTGCACGGCCGAGCGACGCCAGTGCGCCGATCGTGGACGCTGCGGCGAACAGCCACAGTGCGCCGCTGTGATCGCGCGCCGATGCGGCCGCGAGCCCGACCGACACCACCACCGCGACGCCCGCGACGAACCACCACGCCGGCACGCGCGTGGACGGCCCGTCGCGCGCGTCCGTACGAGAGACGGCGGCGTCCGATGTTCCGCGCGACGCTGGCTGCACCATGGCTGTCGCCGGATGCCTGCGCACCCGGTCCACCCGCATGGCGTGCGGCCGTCACGTCGATGCGCCAGCACGCTGGCCCAACTCGGGGCGAGTCGAGGGCGCGGGGCCGCGCAGCGAGATTCCGCGCGACCCGTCGCGGGACGATCGCGTTGGCGAGAGCGCGCAGTCGGAATTCCCGAGCGCAGCCATCGCGCGCACCCTGCTGCTGCATTACGCTGGGGACGTGGCCGATCCGGCACCGCGCGCTCGCATCCTGCTGATCGACGACGATCCGCTGGTTCGCAGCCTGCTCGTGCGCGTGCTGGGACGCGAGTACGACGTCGAGTCCGCCGGCGGCCTCGCCGAGGCCGCACTGCGCGTGCAGGCCGATGCCGGCTTCGCGTTGGTGCTGTGCGACGAGTTCCTCGGCGACGGCCTGGGCTCGGCGTGGCGCGACGATCTGCGCGCGCAGGCCCATCCGCTGGGCGACCGCGTGGTGCTGATGTCGGGCGACGCGGGCGAGCACGCCGGCGGCCCGGTGCTGCGCAAGCCCTTCGCGCTGCGCGAGCTGCAGGCGCTGGTGCACGCGCGCATCGAGCACGGGGCGACGACCGGCCGCGCCGCCGATCGCCGGCGCTGAACCGCAGCGTCGCGCATCGCGGGTGCCGGCCCACTGCAGCACCCCGCTCAAGCCGCGGCCGCCGCGGGCGATGCCCCGACGTAGCCGCCTCACCCGCAGGTCCACATGGGCTTGGTTCCCGACAAGACGATCACCAAGATCTGGCGCGCCCTGCCGGCGCAGTTCAGCTCGGTGATCGGCGAGGAGGCGAAGCTCGCCGAGCCGTCCCTGGAGCGCGAGTGGAGCCCCGACGGCGCGCGCTACTTCGCCGAGCTCGAGCTGGTCGAGCCCCGCACCGCGAAGCTGTACATGGTCTTCGACCTCGCGCTCGCGATCGCGTGCGCAGGCCGGCTGATGGTGCGCCCCGCCGGCGCGATCAAGGACAATGTCACCTCGAAGACCTTCGACGGCGACGACCTCGACGCGATGGGCGAGTGCGTCAACACCTTCTGCGCCGCCGTCAACGAAGGCATCCGCAACGTGCTCGGCGACGAGTACCGCGTGGTCTTCCGCGTCGGCACCCGCGAGCCACCTGCGATCGACGCACTGGGGCCGCTCGCGGTCGCGTCCGCCGATCTCGTGCTCGGCGAGCTCGCGCACGGCACCTTCGAGCTGGTCGTGCCGGAGGCGGCCTTCACCGCGGCGCATCCCGGTGACGAGGACGACGACGACGACGACGACGACGACGACGACGACGACGACGACGACCAGCAGGACGCGGCCGATGACGAGGACGCGGCCGGCGGCGGTCCGAGCCGACGCAAGGGCAAGGGCAAGGCCAAGGGCAAGGGCGGCAAGAAGTCCAAGCGCGGAGGCAAGGGCAAGGCCGGGGACCGCGGCGAAGGCGACGGCGACGGACCGCTGCTGACCCCCGAGGAGCTCGCCGCGATCCGCGAGGCCACCCAGGGCGGCATGCGCGGGGCCACGATGATCGTCGCACCGCAGGAAGCCCACCGCAGCGCCTGGCGTGAGCAGCTGGGCGAGCTCGGCGTCGAGCTGGAGTTCGTCGCCGATCAACACCAGCTGCTCGCACGGTGTCGCGAGCGCGCGATCGATGCCGTCGTCATCGACGCCGACGCGTGCCCTGCCGGTGGCCTCGCGCTGCTGGCCGCGCTGCGCGGGCGCCCGGGTGCGCCGACCCGCCGCATCGTGGTCGCGTCGCAGCCGACGCGCACGCACCTGGTCGCATGCCTCGGCGGCGGTGCCAGCGAGTACCTGTGCCGCCCGCTCGACCGCGCCACGCTGATGCGGGTCATCGGCGCCGGCTGAGCCGCGCCGCAGCGGCGGCGGCCCGGGGCTGCCGTTGGTGCGGCCCGATTGCCCGCGCGCCGCTTCGCACCGAAGATGGTGCGGCGTGCCCGACGACGGTCTGAGCGAGTCGAGCCGGCAGACGGTCGATGCCGGACCCGCGACCGAGGCCGCGCTCGCCCAGTCGCAGCGCACTGGGGTCGGCGCGCCGCCCGAGGCCGCGGTGCCCGGTCGCGTCGGTCGCTTCGTCCCGATCGCCTGCATCGGACGCGGCGGCATGGGCGTGGTGTTCTCCGCCTACGACCCCGAGCTCGACCGCAAGATCGCGCTCAAGTGCATCGCGGCGCGACGCGCAGGCGCGCTCGACACCCGCGCCCGCGATCGCACGCTGCGTGAGGCTCGTTCGCTCGCGCGCCTGACCCACCCCAACGTGGTCGCGGTCTACGACGTCGGCACCGTCGTCGACGACGTGTACATCGCGATGGAGTTCGTCGATGGCGAGTCGCTCGATGCGTGGATCGGCGGCGCGCCGCCGTGGCGCACCATCGTCGCGACCTACGTGCAGGCCGGCCGCGGCCTCGCGGCGGCGCACGCGGCCGGCCTGGTCCACCGCGACTTCAAGCCCAGCAACGCGGTGCGTGCTCGCGACGGCCGTGTGGTCGTGCTCGACTTCGGGCTCGCGCGCGAGCCGGTCGCGGGTGCCGAGGCGCCGGTGCAGGCGGCGCGACTCGACCCCCGCTCGACCGAGGGCGGCGCGTTGCTCGGCACGCCCGCGTACATGTCCCCGGAGCAGTGGCGTGGTCTGGTCGTCGATGCGCGCTCGGATCAGTTCAACTTCTGCGTCGCGTTGTGGGAGGCGTTGGTCGGCACCCACCCCTTCGACCGCAGCTCCACCGTCGCGCTCGCCAACGCGGTGACCAGCGGCACGATCGTCGAGCCGCCACCGGGCCGGGTGCCCCGCGGCTTGTTGCGTGTCGTCCGACGCGGCCTGTCGCAGGATCCCGAGCGGCGCTGGCCGACGATGGACGCGCTGCTCGATGCGCTCGCGGCCGCCGCGAGCCCTGGGCGCGGGCCGCTGTACGCCGGCGTCGCGGCCGGGCTGCTCGCGGTGGCCTGGCTGGCGCAGCCCGCGGAGCAACCCGACACGCGCGACGACGCCTGCGCCGGCGCAGACGCGCGGATGGCCGCGGCATGGACCGAGTCGCGCCGCGCCGACATCGCGCAGGCCTTCGCCGCGATCGGCCGCGACTTCGCCAACGATGCGTGGCAACGCGTGGCGCCCGAGCTCGACGCCTACGCGCGGGCGTGGTCGGCCGCGGCGCTCGACGGCTGCCGTGCCCACGTCGCTGCGCAGGGCGAGGCCGACGCGAGCGAGACCGGACGCGAGGCCTGCCTGGGCGAAGCGCTGCATCGCTTCGACGCGCTGGTCGAGCGCCTGCGCCACGCCCCGCTCGACTCGGTGGTGCGCGCGACCGATGCGGTCGCGGCCTTGCCACCGTTGGCGCGCTGCGTCGACGTCGATGCATCGCGACACGACGCCGAGGTGGTCGCGCTCGATCCCAACCGTGACGAGCTGCAGCAGCAGCTCGCGGAGCTGGTGACCGCGATCGAGGCCGGCGACGAGGACGGGGCCCAGCGCACCGCGGCGCGGCTGCAACCGCTGGTCGCGAGCGTGCGCGACCCATCGCTGCGGCTGGGCATCACGCGCGCGCTGGCCGACCTCGAATCGCACACGCGCGGGCCGTCCGAGGCCGCCCACGTGCTCGACGCCGCCGCGACCGAGGCCCTGGCGCTGGGCCTCGACGCGACCTTCCTCGACGTCACCGCCGACCTGGTCGCGCAGCTGGTGTTGATCGGCAGCTCGCTCGACGTGGCCCAGACCTGGTGGACGGTCGCCGAGGCCACCGCGCGTCGCATCGAGGCCGACGCGGCATCGGAGGTGCCGCTGCTGCGGGCCGGCACCCTGCTGGCGTTGACGCGCCACCAGCTCGCGCGCGCGCACACGCTGGCGAGCCGCGGTCGCGACCTTTCGCGTGCCGAGTTCGGCGACGCCCACGTCCTGACGCTGGCGTGTGAAGGCGACCTCGCCCGCGTGGCGATGCTGCGTCGCGACTACGACGAAGCGCTCGCCACCTACGCCAGCCTGCTGGCGCGCGCACGCGACACCTACGGGCCGTTGCACCCGCGCACGCTCGAGCTGCGGGGCTTCGAGCTGCAAGCCCGCACCGAGGCCGGCCGCACCGACGAGGCGCTCTCTCTCGCGCTCGCGCTGCCCGATGACTTCGCGCGCACGTTCGGTGAAAACAGCATCGAGCTGCTGTGGCCGCGACTGACGCTCGGCAGCGCCCAGGTCGCCAGCGGACGCTGGCGCGACGCCATCGACACCTTCACCGTCGCGCACGGGCAGCTCATCGCTGCGTTCGGGCCCGACTACCGCTCGTCGGGGGTCTCGGCCGAGTTGGCGCGGGCGCAGCTGCTGTTGGGCGACCCCGAGGCGGCGTGGCGCAGCGCCCAGCGCAGCGAGTCCGAGGTCCGCGCGTCGCTCGGCGTCGGCGAGGGCGACGACGCCGTGCCGCTGGGCACCGCGTTGATCGATGTCGCCAGGGTCGCCGTCGGCACCGGACACCTCGACGAGGCCGCGCTACGCCTCGCGGAGATCGATCGGCTGTTCGCGACCCACGAGCCGGACGACGACGCGCGTGCGGTCGCAGCGGTGGTCGCGGCCGAGCTCGCGCTGGCGCAGGACCGGCCCGTGGACGCGCGTGCACACGCCAGCTTGGCGCAGCGCTGGCTCGAGCAGCACGAGTTCGCGACCACGGATGCGACCATCGAGGCGCTGGTCATCCGTGCCCACGCCGAACGCGTGCTGGGCGATGCCGCGGCGGCCCGAGTCGCCGCCCAGGACGCGCTGCAGCGCACGCGGCCACCCCGGTCGGTCGCGCCCGCGCTGCTGCTGCGGGCCGCCGCCGCGGCGGCACTCGCGACCGCGGTCGAGGATCCCACCGCCGCGGCTGCTGCCGTCGCGACCGCCACGGATGCGCTCGCGCAGGGCGGCATCGATCCGGCGATCGTCGCCGAGTTCGAGCTCGCGAAGCTCGCGATCGAGCACGCGCGGGATCCCGCCGCGCCGCTGCGTGCTCGCCTCGACGCGCTGACGCTGCCGGCCCACGCGACGCTGGCACGGGCGGAGCGCGCATGGCTCCGCCGCGGCGCGGCACGTTGAGAGCCCGGCCGCGAATGCTGACGGGCTCTCGTCGCGAGAGCGACCGGAAGCTGAGCGGTCCCGTGACGCGGCTTGGCCGGGCACGGGGAGAGCAAGCGGAGCTTCCTCCCAGACCGAGCCGACGAGATCGCCTCAGGCGGCGCGGACGGCCGCGAGCGCCTTCTCGAAGTCCTCGGCCTTGAACGGCTTCACGATGAGGAACAGCGCGCCGGCCTCGAGCGCGCGCGCCCGCATGCCATCGGAGCCCTCCGAGGTCACGAAGCCGAACGGCGTCGCGTTGCCGCTGGCGCGCAGCTCGGTCAGAAACTCGATCCCGGTCTTGTTCGGCATGTTCCAGTCCGAGAGGACCATGTCCGGCGACGTCGCGGCCACCTGAGCGAGCGCCTCGACGCCGTCGGAGGCCTCGACCACTTCCGCGTCACCGAAGCCGGCCTCGCGCAGGGTCTTCTTCACGATCTGCCGCATCACCTTGCTGTCGTCGACGATGAGAAACTTCATGGGACCCGTCCTGCAGTTTCCATCGGCGGCCCGCGCCGTTGCGAGAGCACCAAGACGGGCCAGCCTCTCGATCTTCGAATCCCATGGTCGAAGAGGAGCATCGTCGGGGCACGGTGTGCCCGGGCGCCGGAGCGAACATGACGGAACCTGGAGTCCACCTGAGCCATTGGGTCGAGGCTGCGAAGATCTGCATGACCGACGTGTCGACGTCCTCGCTGTCGAGCGGCGTGCGGTATTGCAGCGATCCGCCGCCGACCTCTGGCCTGTGGGGCAGTCTGGTGGCGCTCGTGAGCGGCCAGAACGTGACCTGCGTGGGCCTGTCGAGCACGCCCGAGGGCTGCCGCAAGATCGCCGCGGCGATGTTGTGCATGGAGCCCGAGGACGCCGAGGGGCTCAGCCACGACGACGTGCGCGACTCGATCGGCGAGTTCGTGAACATCCTCGCCGGTGCCATGAAGACCCAGCTCATCGACCGCGATCCGGGTCTTACGCTGGGCCTGCCGCTGTTCATCGATGGCATGTACGAATCCGACAGTCGCTCGCTGACCGCGAACGTCGTCTGCGACGTGGGCGAGATCCGCTGCGTACTGACGGTGCTGGTCGGCGCGATCGAGCGCCGGCGCGCGGCCTGAATCGGTGCTGCCGCGCCGGGGCGCAGCAGCGCCCCCCATGTCGGTCGCGGGCGAGCACGCCCTCGACCGCGCACGCATTGGTTCGCGCACCCGTGGATGCGCCGCAACGGCCACGGCGACCGGCCCCGCGGTCGCCGGTCGCGACGATCAGATGCCGGCAGCGAAGGCCTGCCGCGCGACCTCGATGAGATTCTGCGGGTCGAGCCCCAGCGCGGCGATGCGCTCGAGCTCGACCTCGGTCAATTCCCGCGGCGAGGTGCCCACGCCGAGGTGGTCGGCGACCAGGTCCGCCACCGCGACCACGTGGCCGATCTGCGAGTACACGCCCGGTTCCCAGTCGGCGTAGCGGTGGTGACGTCGCGCGGCCTCGAGCGCGAGCTCGGGCAGCTTCCACTTCGCGCCCATGCGTGCGCCCAGCGTCGTGTGGGCGATGTCGTGGACGGACTTGGTCTGCTCGGGGGTGAGCTTGGCCAGCGCCGGGTGCTTGACCAGCATGCGCAGCGCGAGGTGGCCGATGTCGTGCAGCAGCCCGCACACGAACGCCTGCGACTGGTCGATGCCGGCGACCTTGCACACCGCCTTGGTCAGGCGCGCGACCGCGATCGCGTGCTCGCGCTGGGCCCGGGCGGCGCGCTCGTCCTCGCCGCGGAACACGTGGCACTCCATCACGCTCTGGTAGAGCACGTCACGGATCGCGCCGGTGCCCAGGCGCTGCAGCGCCGCGGCCAGCGATCGCACCGGCGCGCCTGCGAACGCCGGCGAGCTCGCGACCGCGAGCATGCGTGCGGCCAGCACCGCATCGGTCATGATCGCGCGCTCGAGCCGGTTCATCGGCGTGTTGGGATCGCCCGCGAGCGCCATCGCCTCGGTGGCGGTGTCGGGCAACATCGGCAGGCGGAATCCCGGCGCCTCGGCGGCCTGGATCAGGGCCGCGGCGGCCTGGCGGATCGCCTCGGGGTCGCCCGCGGCTCGCGTGCGTGTCAGTCCGCCGTCTTCTGCGATCTCGATCGGCTTGATGTCAGCGTCGGGCACCCGCGCCCGCTTCGCCAGCGACGACAGCATGGCCGTGGCATCGACCGTTCCGGGACGTGTCTTGAGGGAAAACGCGGTTCGGCGGACCGTGGCAGGACGCCACGGAGCGGCCGCGGTCCGTCACTGGGCCGCGAGTGTCAGCTCGAGCAAGGTGACGTAGGCGACGGTCAGCTCGAGCAGCGCCTCGGGTCGCATCAAGCCCATGCGGCTGATGACCTCGATGAGGTGGCGCCGCGCGACCGCTTGGGTCTGCAGCGCCTCCTCGAGCTGCTTCATCGTGATGAAGCCGTGGCGCACGGCGATCTGCCCGAACTTCTCGGTCGGGTGATCGGCCTGCACGGCCAGCACGGTCATGATCTGCTTGACCGAGAGCGCGCCACCTTGGAGCAGCAACTGGCCGATCGGCAACCGCTCGGTATCGGCGGTCTGCCGGGCCGACTCCGCCTGCGCCACCGTGATTGCGTCGCGGTCGACGAGGAACTGGGCGAAGTCGAAGGGGACGGTGTGGGACATCGCGACGGCGGTGGACATCGACTCTCCTGTCGAGGCTCCTTCTGCCGCCGCAGCGGTCCCGGGGCAAGGGGCTGGACGCGAACGCGGGGAGAAATCTCGCTCGACCTCGTCGTTCGTTCGATCGATCGCGGCGTCGGTCAAGTCCGACGCGAATCGGCCGAGATGCAACGGCACGTGGCCTCCACGCACGTTCCGGTGACCCACGGTCCTGCGTCTGCGCCCGAGTTGGGCCACTTGCTTGCCACCGCGTGGCACTTCGACCACGAGAACGAGCAACCGAATGTCGGCTGATGACGAACTGATCCGCGAGTTCCTGCTCGAGAGCTGGGAGGGCCTCAACCAGCTGGACCGGGACTTCGTGGAGCTCGAGCGCAACCCCGGCGACCGTGACCGGCTGGGCGCGATCTTCCGCTGCATCCACACCATCAAGGGCACCGCGGGCTTCCTCGCGTTGCGTCGCCTCGAGTCGGTGGCGCACGCGGGTGAGAGCCTGCTGTCGCGCCTGCGCAACGGCGACTTCCTGCTCGACGCGGAGATGACCTCGGCGTTGCTCGCGATGGTCGATGCGATCCGCTCGATGCTCGAGCGGCTCGAGTCGAGCGGCGGCGAGGGTGAAGAGACCTACGAGCCACTGATCGCGACGCTGGCGGCGCTCACCGCCGGTCAGCGTCCGCAAGCCGCGAGCGCGGTCGAGCCCTCCGTCGCCGCAGCAGCACCGCCACCGCCTGCAGCACACGCGCCCACGCCCACGCCCACGCCAGCCCCCTCGGTCGCCGCGCCCGCCGCGGCGCCGGAGCCGACGCCGGTCGCGGTCGAGCACGCGCCCGAGCCCGACGTGGTCGAGGTTCAGGACCACGCGACCGCGGCCGATGCACCGAGCCCGTCGCCCGAGCCGCGCGAGACGCCGCCGCCCGTCGCGTCCGCGCCCACCCCCACCCCGGAAGCACCGGCCATGTCGACAGCCCCGGCCCCACAGCCCGAAGCCGCGCCCGCACGCAAGAGCGACGCACCCGAGCCCACCACCGGCAAGGCCGCACCGCCCGCGGGCGGAGGCTCGGTGTCCGACACGGCGATCCGTGTCGACGTGGGCCTGCTCGATCGCGTGATGAACCTGGTCGGCGAGCTCGTGCTCGCGCGCAACCAGATCCTGCAGTACGGCGCGACGTTCAAGGACGCCGGCTTCGCCAACGCGTCGCAGCGCCTCAACCTGCTCACCACCGAGCTGCAAGAGGGCGTCATGAAGACGCGCATGCAGCCGATCGGCAACGTGTGGAACAAGTTCCCGCGCGTGGTCCGGGATCTCGCGCACGCGTGCTCGAAGAAGGTCGAGCTCAGCCTCGATGGCACCGAGACCGAGCTCGACCGCACCATCATCGAGGCGATCAAGGACCCGCTGACCCACGCTGTCCGCAACGCCGTCGACCACGGCATCGAGCGACCCGAGGCCCGCGTGGCCGCGGGCAAGCCCGAGGCCGGTCGACTCATCCTGCGCGCCTTCCACGAGGGCGGCCAGGTCAACATCGAGATCACCGACGACGGCGGCGGCATCGATGCCACCAAGGTCCGCAACCGTGCGGTCGAGCGCGGCCTGATCAGCGCCGACCGGGCCAGCCGCATGAGCGACCGCGAGGCCGTGCACCTGATCTTCGCGCCGGGCTTCTCCACCGCGGAGAAGGTCACCAACGTCTCGGGCCGCGGCGTCGGCATGGACGTGGTCAAGACCAACATCGAGAAGATCGGTGGCACGGTCGACATCCACACCCAGCCGGGCCACGGCACCACGCTGAAGATCAAGATCCCGCTGACGCTCGCGATCATCCCCGCGCTGATCGTCACCAGCGCGGGCAACCGCTTCGCGATCCCGCAGGTCAGCCTGCTCGAGCTGGTCCGGCTCGAGGGCGAGGTCGCGGCGCGCTCGCTCGAGACGCTGCAGGGATCGACGGTGTATCGCCTGCGCGGCAACCTGCTGCCGCTGGTGTTCCTCGACCGCGCGCTCGAGCTCAAGGCGACCACGGGCAGCGCCGACACCGTCAACATCGTCGTGCTGCAGGCCGATGACCGCCAGTTCGGCCTGGTCGTCGACGGCATCAACGACACCGAGGAGATCGTGGTCAAGCCGCTGGGCAAGGAGCTCAAGGGCATCAGCGCCTTCGCCGGCGCGACCATCATGGGCGACGGCCGCGTCGCGCTGATCCTCGACGTGCTCGGCATCGCCCAGCGCGCGAACGTGGTCTCGGCCGCGCGCGAGCGCAGCATGGTCGAGAAGGCCACCTCGGCGCAGAGCCGCGCCGAGGACCGCGAGGCGCTGCTGCTCTTCCGGCTCGGTCCCGACGGCCGCATGGGCCTGCCGCTGTCCATGGTCGCGCGGCTCGAGGAAATCCCGCGCGACTCGGTGGAGTTCGCCGCCGGCCGCGAGGTCGTGCAGTACCGCGGCGCGATCCTGCCGCTGCTCGACGTGCGCCGCGCCCTGTCGGTGGCGTCGAACGCCAGTCACGACGCGCCGCTGCAGGTCATCGTCTACTCCGAACACGGCCGCAGCTTCGGCTTCGTGGTCGACCAGATCCTCGACACCGTCGAGGAGTCGCTCTCGATCAAGCAGCGGAGCAACCGCGAGGGCGTGCTCTACTCGGCGGTCGTCGGCGGCAAGGTCACCGACATCCTCGATGTCCACGGCGTGATCCGCCGCATCGATCCCAGCTTCTTCTCCCGCGAGGCGGCATGATCATGGCTCCGCAGACGCGTCAACTGTGCACCTTCTCCCTGGGCGAGCTGCTGTTCGGCGTGGCCGTCACCCACGTCCAGGAGGTCATCCGCTACCAGGAGATGACCAGCGTCCCGCTCGCGCCGGCGCTGATCCGGGGTCTCATCAACCTGCGGGGTCAGATCGTCACGGCGCTCGACATGCGCGCGCGACTGGGCCTGCCGGCGCGCGAGGGCGAGCTGCCCATGAACGTCGTGCTGCGGACCACCGATGGCGTCGTGAGCCTGCTGGTGGACGAGATCGGCGACGTCGTGCAGGCCGACGAGTCCGCGTTCGAACGCGTGCCCGAGACCACCGACGGCATCCTGCGTGAAATCGTCAGCGGCGTGTACAAGCTGGACCGCCGCCTGCTGCTCCTGCTCGACGTCGAGCGGGTGATGCAGAACAGCCAAGCCAACAGCAAGGGCGAGGCCGCCTGACCACCGCGCGGGCAGGCGCACGGATGCGCGGCCCTCGCCCATCGTTGCCGGCACTGCCCGGCGTTTCCACCACACCCTTCCCAGAGGAACCGAGAACCACCATGTCCGCCACCGCCGAGCGCAAGCGTACCGACAGTCCCGCCAACACCGCCCCGACCGAAGGCGACATGCGCCGACGGCTCGAGGACCTCGAAGGCCAAGTTCGCGCGATCTCGCGATCGCAGGCCGTCATCGAGTTCGACCTCGACGGCACCATCCTCGCCGCCAACGACAACTTCTGCGCCGCACTGGGGTACCGCGCAGAAGAGATCATCGGCAAGCACCACCGCATGTTCGTGGATCCCGACTATGCGCGCTCGCGCGACTACAAGGACTTCTGGGCCACGCTCGCGCGCGGTGAGTTCGTCGCCGATCAGTTCAAGCGCTTCGCCAAGGGCGGTCGCGAGGTGTGGATCCAGGCCTCGTACAACCCCATCCTCGACGAGTCGGGTCGGCCATGGAAGGTGGTCAAGTTCGCCGCCGACATCACCGAGCAGAAGCTCAAGTCGGTCGACGCCGAGGGCCAGCTCGCCGCGATCGGCCGCGTGATGGCGGTGATCGAGTTCGACCTCGAGGGCAACATCCTCACGGCCAACGACAACTTCTGCGCCACCGTGGGCTACGCGCTCGACGAGATCCAGGGCCGTCACCACCGCATGTTCGTCGACCCCGAGTACGCCAAGACCCCCGAGTACAAGGGCTTCTGGGCGTCGCTGCGCAGTGGCAAGCCCCAGGCCGCGGAGTACCTGCGCTACGGCAAGGGCGGCAAGCCGGTGTGGATCCAGGCCTCGTACAACCCGATCCTCGACGCAGACGGGCGGCCGATGAAGGTCGTGAAGTACGCCACCGACATCACCGAGCAGAAGAACCGCGCGCTCGAGGCGATGAAGCTCAAGCAGGTGGTCGAGACCGCACCGATCAACCTGATGTTCTGCGACACCGACCTCACGATCCAGTACGCGAACCCGGCCTCGCGCAGCGCGTTGCAGCGACTGCAGCGTCACCTGCCGGTCGCGGCCGACCGCGTGGTCGGGCAATCGATCGACATCTTCCACAAGAACCCGGCGCACCAGCGCAAGATGCTGGCCGACCCACGCAACATGCCCCACCGCGCCCGCATCCAGGTCGGCGACGAGCACCTCGACCTGCTGGTGGCGGCCATCGTCACGCCCACGGGTGAGTACATGGGCCCGATGCTGACATGGGACATCGTGACCGAGAAGGTCGCGGCCGAGAAGGCCGAGGCCGCGAAGGTCGAGCACGAGCGCGCGGCCGCCGACGCCTTGCAGCGCAAGGTCGAGTCGCTGCTCGACACGGTCGACGGCGCCGCCAGGGGCGACCTCACCCGTGCGGTCACGGTCGGCGGCGACGATGCCATCGGACGCGTCGCGGCGGGCCTGGGTCGCCTGCTCGACACGATGCGGACCAGCGTCACCAGCATCGCCAGCAACTCGTCGGCGCTGGGCGCCGCAGCCGAGGAGCTGTCCGCGGTCAGCAAGCAGATGACCACCACCGCCGAGGAGACGTCGGCGCAGGCCGGTGTCGCCGCGGCTGCGACCGAGCAGATCAACCGCAACGTGCAGACGGTGGCCAGCGGCACCGAGGAGATGTCCGCGAGCATCCGCGAGATCGCCAAGAACGCCTCCGACGCCGCACGCGTCGCCACCTCCGCGGTGAAGGTCGCCGAGACCACCAACGCGATCGTCGGCAAGCTCGGCGAGAGCAGCGCAGACATCGGCAAGGTCATCAAGGTCATCACCTCCATCGCGCAGCAGACCAACCTGCTCGCGCTCAACGCCACCATCGAGGCCGCCCGCGCCGGTGAGGCCGGCAAGGGCTTCGCGGTGGTCGCCAACGAGGTGAAGGAGCTGGCCAAGGAGACCGCGAAGGCGACCGAGGACATCAGCCAGAAGATCGAGACCATCCAGTCCGACACCCGCTCGGCCGTGGGCGCCATCGGACAGATCAGCGAGATCATCGCCCAGATCAACGAGCTGCAGACCGCCATCGCCGGTGCTGTCGAGGAACAGACCGCGACCACCAACGAGATCGGCCGCAACCTCGCCGACGCCGCCCGCGGCAGCAGCGAGATCGCACAGAACATCGCAGGGGTCGCCCACGCCGCGCAGAGCACCACCGGCGGCGCCATGGACACGACCCGCGCTGCGACCGAGCTCAGCCGCATGGCCTCCGAGCTGCAGCGCCTGGTCGGTCAGTTCACGTACTGACGCCGGCCTGGTGACGCGGCCGCGCCGAAGACCGGCGCGGCCGCGTCGCCGTACCCGCCCCCCGCACGACAGTCCACGGCACGACCATGACCGCCAGCCCCACTCGCATCCTCATCGTCGACGACTCGGTCGTCGTCCGCAAAGTCCTGTCGGAGTTCGTCTCCAGCGACCCCGCGCTCGAGCTCGCCGGCACCGCGCCCAACGGTTCCATCGCGCTGCAGAAGCTGACCCAGCTGTCGGTCGACGTCGTCGTGATGGATGTCGAGATGCCGGGGATGGACGGCATCGAGACCGTCGCGGCGCTGCGCAAGGACTGGCCGCGACTGCCCGTGCTGATGTGCAGCACGCTCACCGCCCGCGGCGCCGATGCCACCTTGCGCGCGCTCGCGGCCGGTGCGACCGACTACGTCGCCAAGCCCTCGGCCATGGGCAACAGCGACGGCCTGACCGGCTTCAAGACCGAGTTCCTGCGCAAGCTCGAGGCGCTGGGCAGCATCCGCCGCCCCTCGACCTTCCAGGCGCCCCCGCCGGCGCCGCGCCGTGACAGCACCCGCCGCGCGCCGTCGAAGCGACCGGCAATCCTCGCGATCGGCTGCTCGACCGGCGGCCCCAACGCGCTGGCCCGCATCTTCGCCGACCTACCGCGCGACATGGGCGTGCCCATCGTCATCACGCAGCACATGCCGCCCTTGTTCACGCGCATGCTCGCCGAGCGACTCACCGCGACCTCGGCACTGCACGTCAAGGAGGCCGAGCACGGCGACGAGCTGGTCCCCAACGTCGCTTACATCGCGCCGGGCGACTATCACATGGCGCTGGTCCGCGATGGCGTGAAGGTGCGCGTCGCGCTCAACCAGGACCCGCCAGAAAACTCCTGCCGCCCCGCAGTCGATGTCATGTTTCGCTCGGTCGCGTCGATGTACGGACCGGACGTGCTCGCCGCGGTGCTCACCGGCATGGGCCAGGACGGGGCCCTCGGCGCCCGTGCCATCGCCGAGGCCGGTGGCTGGGTGATGACCCAGGACGCTGCGAGCTGCGTGGTGCCGAGCATGCCCAACGCCGTGGTGGCAATGGGCGCCTCCCACGAATCTGCCGACCTCGAGCAACTCGGCACGTTGTTCGCCTTCCGCTGCAAGCCCAACGCGGGCATGCCCGCACGCTGGGCCGCCGCCCGCTAGCCCCGGCCCCCAACCCGGCAACGCAAAGGACCGATTTCGATGCACGCCCTGATCGTCGACGATTCACGCGCCATCCGTTCCGTCATCGCACGGATGCTGCGCCAGGCCGGCTGGACCGTCAGCGAGGCCGGCCACGGCCAGGAGGCGCTGGAGGTGCTCGCGTCGCTCGACGACGCCCCCGACATCGCACTGGTCGACTGGAACATGCCCGTCATGGACGGCTACGCGCTGCTGCAGGCACTACGCAGCAACCCGGGCTACGAGCAGATGCAGATCATGATGGTGACCACCGAAACCGAGATCGAGCGCATGCAACAGGCGCTCGCGGCCGGCGCCAACGAGTATCTGATGAAGCCCTTCACGCAAGAAGCCCTGGCCGAGAAGCTCGGCATCCTCGGCCTCGATCTCGCGGCGTAGGCCGTCAAGGAGTTCCGCGATGGCCCCTGCGCTCGACCCACAAGATTTCAACTGGCTCTGTACATTCCTGCGCACCGAATCGGCGCTGGTGATCGACGAGAGCAAGGAATACCTCGTCACCACGCGCCTGCATCCGGTGCTCAAGGAGTTCGGCATCGCGACGCTGACGGATCTGATCGGACGCCTGCGGCAGCGTCCGCTGGGCAAGGTCCACCAGCGCGTGATCGAGGCCATGACCACCAACGAGACGTCGTTCTTCCGCGACGTCCACCCGTTCGACACCCTGCGTGACGAGATCCTGCCCGAGCTCGCGCGCAAGCGCGGCGCGGCCCCGCTCAACATCTGGTGCGCGGCGGCCTCGACCGGCCAGGAACCCTACACCATCGCCATGGTGCTGCGGGAGAAGTTCCCCGACGTCGCGGCGCGGACGAAGATCCTCTGCACCGACATCAACCAGACCGTGCTCGAGCGCACCAAGAACGGCATCTACAGCCAGCTCGAGGTCAACCGCGGGCTGCCGGCGCCACTCTTGCTCAAGTACTTCGACCGCAAGGGCTCCGAGTGGCAGGTGAAGCCCGAGCTGAGCCGCATGATCGAGACACGGATCCTCAACCTCGCAGCACCGTGGGTCGGCATCCCGCCCATGGACATCGTGTTCATCCGCAATGTCCTGATCTACTTCGACGTGGAGACGCGTCGTTCCATCGTCGGGCGCATTCGCAAGAACATGGCCATGGACGGGTTCCTCTTCGTCGGTGGCGCCGAGACCCTCCTGAACATCGACAACGACCTCACCCGCGCCACTGCCGGACGCAGCACGCTGTACCGCCGCGCCGCCTGACGCAAGGATCGCCCGCCATGCTCGACGTTTCATCGGAAGACATTGCCTCGATCGTGCGGATGGTCTTCGAGACCGTCTTCGCCATGCCCGCCAGCGACACCGAGCCGGGCAAGCTCCCCACCAGCGTCGCGTCCTCGCTGATCGGCATCGCCGGCAAGTGGGACGGCGCGGTCATCCTCGACTGTTCGCCGGGCGTCGCGCGCGAGCTGGCGACCATCATGTTCGGCGTACCCGAGGCCGAGGTCGACCGCAGCCACATCGAAGACACCATGGGCGAGCTCGCCAACATGATCGGCGGCAACCTCAAGGCGCTGCTGGCACCACCTTGCACGCTGTCGCTGCCGACCGTGGTCGAGGGCCACGACTATCGCGTGCGTGTGCCGGGGGCCACGGTGGTCCGCGATCTCTCCTTCGAGCTGCCGCGCGGGTTCCTGCGCGTGCTGGTGGCCGAGCGCGGCAGCGGTCGCACGACCGGGGTGGCCGCGTGAACCGCGGGAGCACGGTGCCGTGACCACGACCACGCCACGGACGTGGGTGCTCGCGTGGGCACTGGGCGGCAACCTGCTGCTGCTGCTCGACGCCGCGGTGCGCATGGCCCGGGCGGGCTGGACCCACGCCGAGCACGCGCAGTGGTCCGTGGCCCAGGGCGTGGTCGCAACCCTGCTCGCGGTCGGCTTCGCGTGGGGCGAAGGCCACCACGCGCTCGCGCGACGCTTCGTGCCGATGCTGCGCGAGCGTGCGCGCAGCCTGGCGAGCTGCAGCGGCCCGCGCGGTTGTCTGCCGCTGGTGTTCGCGCCGCTGGTCGCCGCGGGCCTGCTGTGGGCCCCGCGCGCGCGGCTGCTGCGGTCGTGGGGCCTGGTGCTGGGGATCGTCGCGATGGTGATCGCGATGCGGGCCCTGCCCGCGGGCCTGCGCGCGGGCATCGACCTGGGCGTGGCGCTCGCGCTGGCCTGGGGCGCGCTCGCGCTGGTGCGCGCGGAGCTGCCCGCCGCGGCGATGACCTCCTCGCGCGCCCGCTAGCGCGCTACATCCCGTCGCACTCGCCCGAGCCGCCGATGTCGGACTTGCCCGGGTTCCACGGGAACGGCCGCGCCTGCTTGATGAACAGCGTCGGCGGGTTGCCGGGATCGAGCTTGTCGTCGAACTTGAACTCGACGTCCATGCCGTACCACTCGTCGGGCTCGGCGTAGACCGGCATGAAGCGCGCGTGGATGGCATCGAGCGCCACGCCGAGCTCGTGGATCTGCCCCGGCTGCAGCACGGTGGTCCCCGCGGGGATCAGCGTGCTGTGCGTGATGTACGTGATGGGCTCGCCGGGATAGTAGAAGTAGTGCAGGTAGGCGTCGGGCAACACCCCGAGCTCGGGCTGCACCACCTCGTTCTCGCCGATCTGCACGTTGACGTAGAACGCCGGCTCCGCGCCCGAGGTGTCGAAGATGTTGTTGGTGATGGCCACGCCGTTGGCCTCCTCGTCCTTGAAGTTCGGCGTGGTCAGCAGCGCCATCGCGCACGCGTGCTGGTCGATGCTGTAGTAGCCGCGCTCCTCGTAGGCGCGCGGGTTCCAGATGTTGAGCCAGGCCTCCTTGATCGCCCACTGCACGCTGCCGGGGGTGTCGGGCGCGTAGTCGATGTGACCGGTCTGCGAGTTGTAGAGCCCGGCGCCGGTGAAGGTGCCGAGATCCTCCGCGTTGGTGCTGGAGCGGAAGCGCATCCGCGTCTCACCGGGGAACTTGGCCTGGAACTTCGCGATCGCGGCGGCGACGAAGTCGGGATCGATGGGCGCGCTGCGCATCGCGTCCTGGAACAGCAACAGCTGCTCCTCGCGGAACACCGGGTCGGCCCACATGGGATCGGCCTCGAGCGCCATCAGCTGATCGCGCAGGCCGTTGTCGGTCATGAACTGGTCGTAGTAGTAGAACGGGATCACGAACGCGTCCTGGATCGGCACGACGTCGTGGTCCATGTCGTACAGCGCGGAGTAGTTCGTGCCCTTGGAGCCGAAGCGCGTCAGGCCCAGATCGATCTGCGCCGAGAGATCCTCGCCGTCCGCGACGATGTCCTCCACGTCCATCAGCGTGGTCATGGACAGATCCTTGGTCGGCACCTGCAGCGGGTCGGGCTTGTGCTCCTCCCACCACGCGTCGGCCTCCTCCTGCGTGACCTCCTCGATGGTGTAGCCGAAGGGATCGACCACCAGCCGCGCGTTCTTGCCCTCGAGCGCGCGCAGCTGGGGATCGTCGGTGGCACCGCGCAGGCCCATGTTGGGCGTGCCGCGGTTGACCGACAGCACGTTGATGTGCGCCAGCGGCGTCTGGAATTCGCTGGTGATGATGGCTGCGGTGATCGAGATGTCGATCGGCACCGCGTCGAGCACTGCGATGTCGCGGAACGGGATGTAGGCGCCGGCGACTTCGTCGGCGCTGTAGAACGCGACCCGCCCGACCGCCTCGCCGACGTTGTAGGGCTGGTACTGGACCCCGGCGAAGAGCTCGTCGGTGGAGATCACGTGGATGTCGTCCGCCAGCGTCGGCACCAGCGCCTCGATCGCGGCCGAGGTCGGGTGGAACAGCAGCTCCTCGCCGAACCACGTGGTGTCGCGGATCTGCCGGTAGGCCTGCTCGATCATCGAGCCGTCGGCGGTGTCGTACGGCGACAGCTCGTAGGTGTACTTGTCGGGCCCCTCGTAGTAGGTCACCGCGCCCAGCAGGAAGCGGCGGTTGGGGCTGTAGTACTCGGTGGCGTTGAAGGTGCCGAGATCGGGCACCGGCGGCAGCCCGTGGCCGGACAGGAACGTCGACGCGAAGTCCCAGTGGATGGGATAGCAGCGGCTGTTGGTGTAGTAGAGCGCGTTGCCGTCGGAGCGATCGATGACGGTCTTGATCGACCGCGCGCCCGCGATGCTCGCGTCCAGCGGCAACGACGACAGCGCCGCGAAGTCGTCCTCGCAGCCCAGCTCGGGGCTGTAGTCGGTGCTGGGCCCGGTGCTGATGCGGCAGCTCCAGCCCGCACCGGTGGTGCTGCTGTCGCTGCTCGCGCTGCTGTCGGCGGCGGTGCTGCTGCTGCCGCCGCCGGTGCTGCTGCTGCTGCCCCCGGCCGA
Organism: Nannocystaceae bacterium; assembly: GCA_019694555.1. Taxonomy (GTDB): domain Bacteria; phylum Myxococcota_A; class Polyangia; order Nannocystales; family Nannocystaceae; genus Xiheibacterium. Next base: position 27,877 of record JAIBBS010000011.1, on the reverse strand, counting down.
GCTGCTGCTCCCGTCGCCGGGCGTGTTGCCGCTGTCGTCGCCGCACGCGGCTGCGACGATCGCCAGGGCCAGCGCCAGCGTCCTCGCCGACGAACGATGGGCCGCGACCCGATGCTTCGACATGTCAGCCTCCTCCACTCCACGTGCGCACCAGCGAGCCCGAGGGCACGCCCAGCACGACTTCGTTCACGGTCCCGCTGTCGTAGGGCTGCGGCAGGTAGATCGCGTGATCGTTCCAGCCGCCGATGCCGCTGCCCCACTCGAGCCCGTGGCCGTAGTGCGGCTGGCCGGCGATGCCCTGGCTGTACAGCGTGGTCACGGTGCCGTCGGGCGCCACGCGATACAGCCCCGAGGTGTAGTAGTCCGGCACGTACAGGTTGCCGCAGGCGTCGATGCCCAGGCCGTCGTGATAGCCCTCGCCGACGCCAGTGGCGAACAGGACCGGATCCTCCGAGGGCATGAGATCGTCGTCGACCTCGACGAAGTAGACCGGCGCGTTGCCGAACGTCAGCGTCGACATGTACGCGCCGGTGCTGTCGAGGTTGAACACCAGCGCGCGCGGCGTGGCGTTGCCCGGCAGCGTGACCCACTGGATGACCTCGCCGGACTCGGGATCGATGCGCGAGACCCCGGAGCTGCGCGAGACGTAGGCGCGCTGATCGGGGCCCACCGTGACCCCGTAGGCACCGGACAGGCCGGTGGCGATCACGGTGTTCTGCAGCTCCGGCGTCACGCGACGCAGCTCGCTGTAGTCGTTGGTGTAGACCACGTCGCCGTCGGCGAGCCAGTCGAACGCCTGCGCGCTGTTGACCCCCGGCAGCCACACCGACAGCTCGTCGTCGTAGGTGACGGCCACGATCGCACCGCCGTCCCAGCCCAGGATGTGGCCGTCCTCGTCGAAGAACACGTCGTGGTAGCCGCGCGCGGCCACGAGATCGGTCTGCACGATGTCGGGCAGCGCGTCGCAGTCCCAGTCGATCACGATGCCGGTGGTGGTGTCGTCGCCGGTGGTGCCGGTGGCCATGCCACCGCCGACGTCGAACACGACCGGCGGTGGTCCTTCGCTGCCGGGTCCACCCGAGGAGTCGAGCGCCGGCGCGGTGGTGCTGCTGCCCGCGTCGGTGGTGCCGGGCGCGGTGGTGCCGACCGTGCTCGTCGCGGTCGTGGTCGAGCTGCCACCGGTGCCACCGGTGCTCGACTCACCGGCCCCCAGCGGAACCCGGCTGCTGCAAGAGATCGGCGCGACCGCCACGAGGACGGCCAGCAGCGAGGGACGAGCGCGTGTGGGTCGAGGCTGCAACGCGGGGCTCCTGGGCGATCGGGCGACGTGGTTCATGGTAGGCAACGGCCGCGACCTTCGACCATGGGGCGCTTCTGCCGTCCCCGGCCGGGGCCCGCTTGGGGCATGCTCGGGCCGACATGACCCTGCACCCCCACGGCGCGACCCCGCCCGGCGACGCCGGCCCGGTGGCCATCGAGATCCCCGGCAAGACCGCGATGTTGCTGGTCACGCTCGCCCAGCAGCTGGGTGCCAAGACCCCGGCCGAGGTCGTCGGTCAGGCGCTGGGGCTGCTGCAGATGGTCCAGCAGGCCAAGGCCCGGGGCCAGGCGATCGTGTTGCGCGACCGCGACGGCCGCGAGATCGATCTTGCGCTGTAGCGCACCGGCGAGCCCTGCTCGTGGCTCTGGTACCCTGGCGGTCCATGACCGTGGACACCGACGCGATCGCGTTTTTGTACCTCGCCTTCGCCCACGCCACCGACGGTGCGCTCAGCGGCGAGGAGATGCGCACGCTGGCGGAGCGGCTGCGGGGCTGGCGGCCCGAGGTCGGGCTCGACGCCATCGGCGAGCAGATCAAGTCCACCGTCGGTCGCTACAAGCAGCTCGCCACCCGCGAGCAGCGCCTCGCCGCCGCCAACGACCAGGCCACCGCGCTCGCGCGCACGCTCACCGTCGAGCAGCGCCAGCGGGTGCTCGCCGACCTCAACGCGATCGCGGAGGTCGACGGTACGGTGGCCGAGCAGGAGCGCGCGTTCCTCGACGGCATCCGCGGCACGCTCGGGGTCTGAGCGCCAGACGTCAGCAGCTGCCGCAGCCGAACGTGTCGATCTCCGAGACGCACAGATCGTCCCACTGCGTGCTGCAGCAGTAGTCGTCGAGCGCGCACACGCAGTCGGAGATGGTCGTGTCGCTGCAACCCGCGTCGGCCTGCGCGGCACAGCAGTCGCCGCCGCCGGCGCTGGGATCCGCGGTCGGATCCGTGGTCCCGCCGGTGCCGCCACCGCACGCGCCGCAGCCCAGCGAGTCGACCTCGCCGACGCAGATGTCGTCCCACGCGGTCGCGCAGCAGTAGTCGTCCTGCGCGCACACGCACTGCTCGACGGTCGCGTCGGCGCAGCCGGGCGCATCGGACACCGCACAGCAGTCCCCGCCGCCGCCACCACCCCCGGTGGTGCCGCCGCCGGTCTCGCCGCCGCCGTCGGTGCCACCGCCGGTGCCGCCACCACACGCGCCGCAGCCCAGCGAGTCGACCTCGCCGGCGCAGATGTCGTCCCACGCGGTCGCGCAGCAGTAGTCGTCCTGCGCGCACACGCACTGCTCGATGGTCGCGTCCTCGCAGCCGGTGCCCGCGTGCGCGCTGCAGCAGTCGCCCGCGCCACCACCGGCCTCGCCGCCACCGCCACCGTCGGTGGCGACGCCACCGTCGGTGCCGACGCCACCGTCGCTGCCACCGCCCCCACCGTCGGTGCCGCCATCGCTGCCGGCCTCGCCCGCGCTGGGATCGCCACCGCCACCACCGGTGGTGCCGCCGGCACCATCACAGATGCCGCAGCCGTTTTCCTCGACCAGCGATGCGCACAGATCGTCCCAGACGTTGTCGCAACAGAACGAGTCCTGCGCGCACACGCACATCGCGATCATCGCGTCGCCGCAACCGGGCGCCATGTGCCCGACGCAGCAATCGCCCTCGCCCGGTGCCGGCGGATCCTCGCCGGTGTCGAGCGGTGCGCCGCTGGGATCCTCGCCACCTCCGCCGTCGTCGTCGACCGGACCGCTGACGCCCTCGTCGTCGCCACCGCCGTCGTCGCCACCGCCGGTGTCCGCGGCGGTCGTGTACGACGAGCCGAAGCCCTCGAGCAGGTCGGCCCCCTTGGTGCACGACGCGGTGGTGGTGAGCGCGAGAAGACCAAACGACGCGGTGGCGAGACGTGCGTGCATGGGCATCGGTGTTCCAGCGAACGAGGCTACAGCGCCGCCGTGGTCGCGCAGCGCCGATGACCAGGCCGTACGTCGTTTGATCGAATCGCGCAGCGACGGCCGCGGGCTCGCCCCGCGCTTGCACGTTCTGCCCAGCGGATCCGCGCCGCGGGAACCTGCCGCCGGGCAAGTTGCCCAGCCGCTGCAGCGGCCGCCGCGACCGCAATCGGGGACAAGCCGTGGCGCGGACCGCGGCAGGGCGCGGCAGCACCCCACCGCGCCACGCGTTTGCGGCCGATCACAGCCCCGCCGCGATCGCGGCGCACAGCGGCGACACTGACGACAGCGGATGACTCACCGACCCGAGCGCGCGCTGGTGCCCTTGCTGCTGTGGCTCGCGGCCTGCCCCGCCGACGAGAGTCACGAGGTGTTGCCCGGCGGCGCGTTCCAGCACGACCCCGCGTGCATGCTCGATGCACCGCTGGCGATCGAGATCGGCGACGGCACGCTCGGCTTCGGTGCGCTCGATCCCGGCGAGGGTCCGATGGTGCACTTCGGCTCGCAGGGCGGACAGCACATGTTCGTCGGCGTGCGCATCGCTGGGCTCGCGCTCGATCGCTACGACCGCGTGCTGGTCGAGGCCGGCTGGTACGAGCGCGAGCAGTGCCCGACGCTGGGGGTTCCCTGCAGCGGCGAGGTCTCGTCCGACGAGGTCTGGGTGCTCGGCGACGTCGCGCCGCTGCACCCGGTGGGCGCGGACACCATCGAGCAGGACGGCATGCGGCTGTACCTCGAGTACGGCGGCGAGATCGTGCTGCAGGTGCGCGCCGAGGATCCCTGCGGGCAGCAGGGCCTGGCGCAGATCGTGTTCAGCTACTGACGTTCGCCCCGCAGGCCGCGGCGCGCGAGCGCGGCGGCAGCGGGCCGCACCAGCGCGCGCTGGCGCTGGGCGAAGCGCGGACGCTGCGGCAGCCGGCCGTGCACCGCCGGATGCGGCAGCACCAGCTTGCGCTCGGCCATGCTGCGGGCGCGGTGCGAGGCCATGATGCCCAGGTCGCCGAGGATCGCCATCGCGACCAGCAGGCCGGTCTCGGCCGCGCCTTCCATGAAGCCCTGGAATTCGAGCGAGGTGTGCTCGCCGCAGAAGTGCACGTTGCCCTCGCGCGCGCCCTCGAGGCCGTAGAACGCCCACTGCCCCGGGCGGTAGCAGGCGTAGCTGCCCAGGGTGTGCTCGTGCGAGGGCCAGTGCATGCGCACCGCCGAGCCCGCGGTGTACGCCGCCATCGTGCCGGGAAAGATCGTCTCGAGATCCGGCAGCGCCACGCTGGTGAACCACGCCTCGGCCTCGCCCTCGCCGCTGGCGATGCCCTGCATGCCGCCGAGGAAGTTCGTGATGATGCCCGCGGCGCCGTCCTGGCCGGTCGAGGTCTCCCAGAACTGCTGGCCGGGCAGATCGGTGGTGACGCTGCCGGTCGCGTCGTGCTGCGTCCGCCACACGCGCTCGGCGAAGCCGCCCATGACCTTGGCGTTGGTGCCGTAGCCGAGCTCCGCGATGATCTGCCGTTTCTCGTCGCTGAGCGTCAGCGCGGTCAGATCGACCTGGCGCAGGCGCGTGAACGGCAGCGCGAACACGATGTGATCCGCCTCGACCTCGACCTCGCCGTCGGGGCCGGCGAACACCAGCACGAAGCCGCCGCCGTCGCCGTCGCGTGCGGACGTCAGCGTCATGCCGGTCTGGATGTGGCCGGTCAGGCCCTCGGCGAGCGCGGCCGGGAAGCTGTCGTTGCCGGTATGGGTGTGGTAGCGCTCGTCGGAGATGCCGAAGATGCGAAACTCGTCGGGCGTGTCCGAGCCGATGAGGTAGATGAGGTTGAGCGCGGACTGCTGATCGTTCTCGAGCCCGTACTCGCCGCGATAGGCCGCGGCGAGGATCCCGTGCAGCTCGGGGTACTGCGCCGCGGGCACCACGTCGTCGAGCCACTGCGACAGCGGCGTGGCATCGAGCATGGCGTAGGCGGCGTCGTCGCTGTCGGCCATCTCGACCTGCGACGCGATGGTGTCCGCGACCATCGCGAACTGCAGGACCACGGTGTCCTGCGGCACCGCGACGCCACCGACGTACCAGGTGTCGCGCACGGTCTGCTCGCCCAGGCCGGCCTCGCGGTCGTCGAGCGGGATGCCGAACTCCTCGGACAGATCCCACAGCGTCTGGTGCACGGTGTCGATGAGCTCGCCGCCGAGCTCCGCGAGCTGGCCGTCGGCGAACATGTCGCGCGCGCTGTACATGCGTCCGCCGGTGCGATCCGAGGACTCGTACACCGTCGCGTCGACGCCGACCTCGCGCAGGCGATAGGCGCAGTGCAATCCCGCCATGCCGCCGCCGATCACGGCCACGCGCGCGCCGTCCCCACCACCACCGGTGCTGCCCGAGTCCGCGCCCTCGTCCCCGGCGTCCTCGCTGCCGCAGCCCATCGCGATCGCGGCGGTGCCGAGCATGGCCTGTTGCGCGAACGCGCGGCGCGAGACCGATGCGCCGTCGTGCTCGCGGATCCACGCGACCACGGCCGCGGGATCGCGGGCGCCCGAGGCCTGGGCCGCGCGACACAGCGCGGCGATGCGACGCAGACGGGCGAACAGGGAGGTCCGTGCCATGCGGGTTTGTAACACGGGCGCCCGCGCGACGCCGAGCGCTTGCGAGCGCCACGAGATCGCGGCAGCGTGTCGCAGCTCCCGTGGCGCTCCACCTGCACCGCAGCAATCGCATCGACGCGCTGGCACAGGTGCTGGGCGACATCGTCGAGGCCGCACCGCTGCCGCCGTTGCAAGCCGAGCTGGTGGTGGTGCACGGCCGCCAGGTCGCGACGTGGCTGTCGTCGCGACTGGCGGAGCGCTTCGGCATCTGGGCCCACGCGCGCTTTCCCTTCCCGCGACGCTTCGTGCTGCAGGTGATGGCCGCGATCGCAGGTCCGCGCGCCGAGTCGCTCGCGCTCGACGAACGCGAGGTGCTGCAGTGGCTGCTGCTGCCGGCGATGGAGCGGCGGCTGGGCGAGGCTGCGTTCGCCGAGCTGTCGCGATACTGGCGCGACGACACCAGCGGCGTCGCGCGCTTCCAGCTGGCGGCCCGCACCGCGGCGCTGTTCGACGCGTACCTCGTGCACCGCCCGCAGATGGTGCTGCAGTGGGAACAGGGCCACGACGAGGGCTGGCAGGCCGAGCTGTGGCGCGAGCTGCAGCGCGCCGCGCCGCGCGATCACTTCGCGCGGCTGCAGCAGGTGTGCGTCGCGGCGCTGCGCAGCGCCGAGCGCCCGCCGCTGGGGCTGCCCACGCGCGTGGCGCTGTTCGGCGTCGCGAGCCTGCCGCCGTCGTACCTCGAGCTGGTCTCGGCGCTGGCGCGCACCGTCGACGTGCACCTGCTGGTGCCCTCACCCTCGCGCGCGTTCTGGGCCGAGCTGCGATCGCGCCGCGGCACGCGGGACCCCGAGCGCGCGGCCAGCTTCGACGAGGGCCACCCGCTGCTGGCCTCGCTGGGCACGCTCGCGCGCGACTTCCAGGGCCTGCTCGAGGCGGCCGGGCCGTACCTCGAGCACGGTGAGCTGTACCTGCCCGCCCAAGGCGACAGCGCGCTCGCGGTGCTGCAGGGCGACCTGCTCGATCTGCGGCGTCGCGAGGGCGGCGAGGGCCACGAGCCGCCGGCGCCGCTGCGGCCCGACGACGACTCGATCGCGGTGTTCTCGTGCCACACGCGCCTGCGCGAGGTCGAGGTGTTGCACGACCGCCTGCTCGACGCGCTCGCGCGCAGCCCGACGCTGCAGCCGCGCGACATCGTCGTGTACCTCACCGACGTCGACGCCTACGCGCCGCTGATCGAGGCGGTGTTCGAGCGCGAGCGCGACGATCCGACCGCGCTGCCGTTTTCGATCACCGACCGCTCCGCGCGCGCCGAGAGCCCGACGCTCGAGGCGTGGTTGCGCCTGCTGGCGTCGTGCGAGGGTCGCATGACCGCCTCCGAGGTGCTCGACCTGCTGGTGCTCGAGCCGGTGGCGGCGCGCTTCGAGCTGTCGCCCGACGATCTCGACACCATCGCCGACTGGATCGCCGCCGCCGGCATCCGCTGGGGCATCGACCGCCAGCACCGCCAGCAGCACGGCCAACCCGCGCGCGACGAGACCACCTGGGCCTTCGGCCTGCGCCGCATGGTGCTGGGCTACGCGATGCCCGGCCACGGCCGCGAGAGCTTCGCCGGCGTGCTGCCGTTCGACGAGATCGAGGGCAGTCGCGCCGAGCTGCTGGGACGCCTGGGTCGCGCGACCGAGCTGCTGTTCACGCTGTCGCGCTCGCTCGCGGCACCGCGAGCCGTGGCGACGTGGCAGGTCGACCTCGCCGCGGCCATCGATGCCATGCTCGCGCCGCGGCCGTCGGCGCAGTGGGAGCTCGACGATCTGCGGCAGGCGCTCGCGCGCGTGGCCGAGTCCGCGGCGAAGGCCGGCTTCGACGGCGAGGTGCCGCTGCGCGTGATGCGAGACGCCGTGCTCGCGCAGATCGAGGGCGACCGCCAGGCCAACGCGATCCGCGGCAACCGCAGCGGCGGGGTCTCGTTCTGCGCGCTGGCGCCGATGCGCGTGGTCCCGGCCGAGCTGGTGTGCGTGCTGGGTCTGTCCGACGGGGTGTTCCCGCGCGCGGGTGCCTCGGTCGACTTCGACCTCATGCGTCGCGCGCCGGCCCCCGGCGATCGCGACAGCCGCGACGACGATCGCTACGCCTTCCTCGAGGCCATCATGGCCGCGCGCTCGCGGCTGCTGCTGGGCTACGTCGGCTGCAGCAGCCAAGACGATCGCGATCGGCCACCGTCGGTGGTGCTGGCCGAGCTGCTCGATCTGCTCGGCACGACCATGGTCGTGCCCGGCACCGAGGCGCTGGGCCCGGTCGCGCGTGCCGCTGCGGTGCGCCGGCGCGTGGTCACGCGCGTGCCGATGCAGCCGTTCTCGCCGCGCAACTTCGGCGGCGACGAGGACGCGCGGCTGTTCTCGTTCGAGCGGCTGTGGTTCGCGGGTGCGCGCGCGCTGCAGGCCGAGCGCGCCGCGGCGCCGCCGGGCCTGTTCGCGGCGCCGCTGCCCGCACCCGAGCCCTCGCCGGTGCTGCGGCTCGAGCGACTGGTGCGCATGTTCCAGTCGCCGCAGCACGAGCTGCTGCGCCGGCGGCTGCAGGTCGATCTGTACGAGTGGCAACGCAGCCGCAGCGACCGCGAGCCCATGGAGCTCGACTCGCTCGAGCTGTGGCGCCTGGGCCACGAGCTGCTGCGGCACCGACTCGAGGAGCTGCCGCTCGAGCGCTCGCACGCGCTGCTGTCGGAGGCCGGGGTGCTGCCGCTGGGCGCGGTCGGCCGCGCGCAGCTCGACGCGCTGATGCTCGACGTCGAACCGATCGCCCAGGCGTTGTTGGCCGAGCGCGGCGGCGCGCCCGTGACCACGCGCGCCGTCGAGGTCGACCTGCCGCTGGCGGGCCTGCGGCTGCAGGGCCACCTGCGCCACCACGACGGCACCGGCCTGCGGATCCCCCACTTCTCGCAGCCCTCGGCGCGCCACCAGATCGAGCTGTGGATCCTGCACCTGGTCGCGTGCGCGCTGGCACCCGGCCGCCCGGTCACGAGCATGCTCGCGGGCCGCGGCGACAAGGGCGGCGCGCGGACCGTCCGCTTCGACACCGTCGCCGAGCCGCTGCCGCTGCTCGAGGAGCTCGCGACGCTGCATGCGATCGGCATGTGCGAGCCGCTGCCGTTCTTTCCCAAGGCCTCGCTGCTGTTCGTCGAGGCGTTCGCGCGCAAGCCCGCGGACGGCTGGATGCCGGCACTCGAGGCCGCGCGCGCGAGCTTCTTCGATCGCCGGCTGGGCGAGGCCAACGACGCCGCGGTGTCGCGGATCTACGGCGGCGCCGATCCGCTCGCGCGCGGCTTCTCGCCGCTGTCGCAGCCGCTCGCCGGCGGCGACTTCATGGAGGTCGCGGTGCGGGTGCTGCAACCGCTGCTGCGACATCGTCGCGACGCGTGAGCGCGCGCGGCTCAGCGCCAGCCCACGCGCTCGGCCCACGCCGCGGCCTCGGCGTCGCGCGCCGCGCGATCGCGGGGCGGTCGCTCACCGGCCTCGGGCACGCGCCGCCACGCCAGCGGCGGCAGCCCCACCGCGGCCCGCCGCGCGTCGACGTCGTGCGGCGACTCGACGCCGACCATCGGCACCAGCGCGGTGCCGGCCTCGTCCCAGTCGAACTGCGTGCCGTAGCGCTGCGCGCGACCCTCGAACACGCAGATGCGATCCTCGAGCATCGCCACCGCCGCCGGCCGCAGTTCGCCCGCGGCCGCAGCCTCGCGCAGCAGCGGCAGCATCGCGCGCATGAACGCGGGCTCGCCGATCGCGTGCTGCACGATGCGAAACGCCGCCTCCGCGGCCGCCTCGCCCACGCGCGAGCGGCCGGGGAAACCGCCCGCGGCGACCACCTCGCGCAGCCGCGCGGCGTTGCGACGGTGCACCTGCGCCATGGCCTCGGCGTAGCCGTCGAACAGGCTGCCGTCCGCGGCCAAGGCCGCGCGCACGCGCTCGTCCTCGTCGATCCATGCCAGCAGTTGCGCGGCGAGCTCGGGCTCGGGCGTGGTCGTGCGCATGCCGGGCAGCATGGCACGGCCCGCGCGCCCGCGCTCAACCGTCGTCGCGCGCGATGACCACCAGCTGTCCGGCGAAGCGGCGCTTGCTGGTCTTGTCGCGGGGGTTGAGCGCGAAGGTCTCGCCCGGCGCGTCGTTCCAGCCGATCGCGACCTCGCCGCGGGCGCGCGCACGCGCGATCACGTCGAAGAAGCTGACCGACTCGCCCGGCCGCACGTACAGCGCCGCGGGCTTGACGTACAGCTCGCAGCCGTCGTTGGTGGTCAGCTCGGTCCACACGCCGGCGAGCTCGGGGCTCATCGACACCTGCGCGAGCAGCTGGCTGACGAGCTCGTCGCTGACGACGAAGTCGCCCAGCGCCGTGATGGTGGCCAGCTGCTTGGTCCGCGGGTCGCGGATCTCCGACACCAGGCGGTCGGTGCAGAAGGCCCCGCCGGCCTCGAGCCCGCGGATGAGCAGCAACGTCATCAGCGTGCGCGCATCGATCGCGGCGGCATCGCCGGGTTGCTCGGTGTCGCCGACCAGCACCTGCGCATCGAAGGGTCGCGTGGTCACGCGCTCGAGCGTCTCGCGCAGCGTCGTGTCGCCCTGCACGAACTCGACCGCGACGTTGCGCAGCGGGCCCGTGCGCCCGAGCACGCGCGCGCGAGCGTCGTCGGGCGCCAGCGCGGTGAGCACGGTGACCTCGCTGCCCGCGGCGTAGCCGGTGTCGATCTCCTGCAGCATCGCCGGCAGGTCGGGCCGGTAGCCGACCACCAGCAGCCGCTGCGGTGCCGGCGGCGGCGGCACGGTCGCCGGCAGCGACCCGTCGCCCGCGTGCCGGCCGACCGCAAGCGGCACGTCGGCGTCCTGCGCGAGCACCAGCAGGCGGTCGTCGGCACGCAGGGGCTCGTCGTCGACGGGCGACAGCAGCACCGCGCGTTCGCCTGCGCGCGCCAGGCCGCACACGATGACGTTGTCGAACGCCAGGCACGCGTCGCCGAAGCGCCGACCCACCAGCGCCGCCGGCAGCGGCCGCAGGTAGAACTCGTCGCCCACGAACGACAGCAGCTCGCCGTAGACCCGCGCGAGGCCGGGCTGGCGGATGCTCTGGATCATCAGGCGGCTGAGGAACTCGCGCGCGACCACGGCGACGTGCGCCGCGGGATCGATGCTGGCGATGACGTCGATGCGCTGGGCGTTCTCGACCTCCGCGACCAGGTGCGCACGCGGCCGCGCCGGCAAGCCGCGCAGCAACACCAGCAGCGCCTTGACCACGCGCACGTCGGCGCTGTCGCCGTCGCCGCCGTCGGGCATCACGACCACGCTGCTGGCCTGCAGCACCGCGACGTCGAGCAGATCCTGCGCCGACGTGCACGAGCCCTCGCGCACGACGATGCGGGTGCGATCGATGCGCGGTGCACCGAAGCGCGACAGCACCGCGTCGACGATCTCGCTCTTGGGCCGCCGCGACAGGATCACCACGCAGGCATCGCGCACGCCCTGGTTGGCCAGCGCCAGCTCCTCGAGCAGCTTGAGCGTGTTGTCGCTGAAGCCCAGCACCACGGTGTGGCCCGACTCCGCCACCGGTGCGCCGGTCTGGCGCAACCGCTCGAGGTTCTCCTGCACCGCGGTCGCGACGAAGCCGATCAACAACACGAACACGCACAAGCCCACGATGGTGGTCAGGATGCTCGCGAGCCGCAGCCCCGCGCCCTCGTCGCCGGTGCCGGTGCCGGGATCCATGACGCGGCCCCACGACCACCACACCGCCTCCCAGCCGTCCTTCGACTGCTCGGCGTCGGGCGCGAACACGTACAGCGCGATCACACCGATCGCGAGCGCGACGCCGGCGAAGACCACGAGCAGCATGAACCGCGCGAGGCCGCTCCACGCCATCGCGTTGTCGAAGTGGTAGCGCAGCTTGCTCGGGGCCAGGCTGCGGGCCTTGTCCAGCATGGGCGGCGGATACCGCGGGCGTGGCCGAGCGCGCAAGAGGTGACGCCCGCGACCGGACGCGGCATGGTTGCGCTCAGCGCCTTGGCCCGCGTCCGCACCCGCACCCTGTTGCTCGTGGCCGCCCTGCTCGGCGCGGGTGGCTTCGCGTGGTGGCGCGCGCGGCAGGGCACACCCGCGACCACGGTCGTCGCGAGCCAGGCCGAGATCGTGCAGACGCTGGTCACCATCGGTCGGGTCGAGCCGCCGGCGGAGATCGTCTTCGTCGCGCGCGAGGCCACGCGGATCAACCGCGTCGAGGCCCGCGAGGGCGACCACGTCGCCGCCGGCACGCTGCTGGTGCAGATGGACGCGGCCGAGGCCGCCGCGATCGTCGAGCAGGCGCAGGCCTCGCTGCAGCAGGCCCAGGCCAACACCCGCGCGGTCGCGACGGTATCGGCCCCGACCGCGGCCGCGAGCCTGCGCGAGGCCCAGGCCAACCTCGAGGAGGCCAAGCGCGAGCTCGATCGCAACGAGAGCCTGTTCGCGCGCGGCATCGTCGACGCCGCCGAGGTCGACCTCGCGCGCACGACCCTGCTGGTCGCACGCAACCGTGCGCGCACCGCCGAGCTGCAGCAGGCCGCGGTCTCGCACAAGGGCGCGCAGTGGCAAGCCGCGCTGGCGGCGGAGATGTTCGCCGAGGCCGGCCTCGCGATCGCGCAGGCGCGGCTCGATCGCTTGCGCATCGTCGCACCGTCGGCTGGCACGGTGGTCTCGCGCAGCGCCGAGGTCGGCGCGGTGGTGCAACCCGGCACCGAGCTCATGCGCATGACGCTCGACGGACCCACGCGCCTGCTCATCGAGCCCGACGAGAAGAACCTGCGCGTGCTGCAGGTCGGTCAGCGCGCGCTCGCCTCGGCCGAGGCCTTCCCCGATCTGCGCTTCGACGCGACGCTCGAGGCCATCGCGCCCGCGGTCGATGCCATGCGCGGCACCATCGAGGTGCGCCTGGCAGTGCCGCAGCCGCCATCGCAGCTGCGCACCGACATGACCGTCTCGGTCGAGATCGAGGTCGCGCGGGCAGCGGCCGCGATCGCGTTGCCGGCCGCGGCGGTGCGCGAGCTCGCGACTGCGCAACCGTGGGTGCTGGTGCCCGAGCGCGGCATCGCCACGCGCCGCGACGTGGTCGTGGGCCTGCGCGGCGACCGCTGGGTCGAGATCACCGACGGGCTCGCGGCGGGCGAGGCCGTGCTCGACGATCCCAAGCTCGCCGTCGGCGACCGGGTGCGGTGACGCCGATGCCGGTGGCCCTGTTCCTGGCGCTGAAGTTCCTCCGCGAGGGCAAGGCTGCCTCGACGCTGGTCATCGCCGCGGTCGGCGTGGGCGTCAGCGTGATCGTGTTCCTCTCGGCGCTCATCGGCGGGCTGCAGCGCAGTCTGATCGAAAAGACCCTGGGCACCCAGGCCCACGTGGTGGTGCGACCGCAGGAAGAGCGGCCGCGGCCGCAGCTGCGGCCGGCACCGTCCGAGGGCGTGATCGTGGCGTCGCGCGAGCAACGACCGGCCCAGCGCGTGCGATCGATCGTGGGCTGGCAGCGCACCATGGCCGAGCTCGCCGCGGATCCCGAGGTCGAGGCGGTCACGCCGGTGGTGACCGGGCCGGGCTTCGCGGTGCGCGGCACCGCGTCGAAGTCGGTCGCGGTGCTGGGCATCGATCCCGCCAGCTATGTCCGCGTGGTCACCGTCGACACGCGCCTGGTCGCGGGCGCCCTGCCCCGCAGCGGCACCGAGGTCGCGATCGGCAGCGAGCTCGCCGACGACCTCGGCGTGGAGGTCGGCGACAAGCTGCGCATCCAGGCCGCCGGCGGCCGCACCGAGCTGTTCACCATCGCGGGCGTCTTCCGGCTCGGCAACCGCGAGGTCGACGCGCGCTGGGTCCTGGTGACGCTGCGCGCGGGCCAGACCCTGCTCGATCTGGTCGGCGGCGTGTCGAGCCTCGAGCTGCGCGTGCGCGCGCTGTTCGAGGCCGATCGCACCGCCGCGAGGATGACCGCGCACACCGGCCTGGTCGCCGAGAGTTGGATGCAGCTCAACGCCGAGCTGCTGACCGCGCTGCGCTCGCAGGGTGCCTCGAGCCTGCTCATCCAGGTCTTCGTCGTGCTCGCCGTGACCATCGGCATCACCAGCGTGCTGGTGGTCTCGGTGGTGCAGAAGCGGCGCGAGATCGGGATCCTGCGCGCGATGGGGGCGACGCGGCGGCGCATCGCGGCGGTGTTCCTGATCCAGGGCGGTGCGCTGGGCATGATGGGATCGATCGTCGGCGTCGCGACCGGCGTGGGCGTGGCCACGCTGTTCCGCCGCACCGCGGTCGACCCCCGCGGCCAGCCGCTGTTCCCCATCGAGGTCGAACCCTCCTTGGTGCTGGTCGCCGTCGCGATCGCGCTGGGCACCGGGCTGATCGCGGCGCTGCTGCCAGCGCTGCGCGCGAGTCGACTCGATCCGGCGGTGGCGATCCGCCATGAGTGACGCCGGCGAGCGCGACGCGCCCGTGCTCGAGCTGCGCGGCGTCATCAAGGAGTTCGGCCAGGACCCGGTCACGCGCGTGCTCGATCGCATCGATCTGCGCATCGAGCACGGCGAGTTCGCGGCGCTGGTCGGGCCCTCGGGCTCGGGCAAGAGCACGCTGCTCAACCTGCTGGGCCTGCTCGACCGCCCCACCGCCGGCGAGCTGCGCGTGCTCGGACGCGACACCGCCACGCTCGACGACGCCGCGATCACGGCGCTGCGCGGCCGCGCCATCGGCTTCGTGTTCCAGTTCCACCACCTGCTGCCGGCGCTGAGCGCGGTCGAGAACGTGATGCTGCCGCTGGTGCTGGCGCAGGGCCGCACGCGCGCCTCGGATCGCACCGCCGCGCTCGAAGGCCTGCGCGAGGTCGGCCTGGCCGCGCGCGCCGACGAGCGGACCACGCGGTTGTCGGGCGGTCAGCAACAGCGCGTCGCGATCGCACGCGCGCTGGTCGGCCGCCCGCCGCTGCTGCTCGCCGACGAGCCCACCGGCAACCTCGACACCCAGACCGCGGACGAGATCTTCGAGCTGCTGCGCGAGTTCAACCGCCGCTGGCGCATGGCGTTCCTGGTCGTGACCCACTCGCCCGAGCTGGCGGAGCGCTGCGATCGGGTGATCACGTTGGTGGACGGCCGCGTGGTCGGTGATCGCCGACCGAGGTGACGCGCGTGCGCGGCCCGTGGCTGGCCGCGTGGTCGGTGATCGCCGACCGAGGTGACGCGCCGCGCGGCCCGTGGCTGGCAGCGTGGTCGGTGATCGCCGACCGAGGTGATGCGCGTGCGCGGCCCGTGGCTGGCAGCGTGGTCGGTGATCGCCGACCGAGGTGACGCGCGCGCGCGGCCCGTGCTACGACGCTCGCGTCCGCTGCGATGACCGATGCGCTCGATCCCCTGACGCTGCCGCTGGTCGGCACCAGCCTCATCGAGGCCAGCGCGGGCACGGGCAAGACCCACGCGATCGCGACGCTGTTCCTGCGGCTGTTGCTCGAGTCGGAGCTGCGCGTCGACGAGATCCTGGTCGTGACCTTCACCGAGGCTGCGGCCGCGGAGCTGCGCGACCGCGTGCGTGTGCGCCTGCGCGGCGCTCTCGCCGAGCTCGCCAGCCCCGGGGAGGCCGACGCCGACGTGCGGCAGCTGCTGGCGGCACGACGGGCCCGCGGCCTCGACGATCGCGCGCGGCTCGAGGCCGCGCTGCGGGGCTTCGACCTCGCGACCATCGCGACCATCCACGGCTTCTGCCAGGGCGTGCTGCAGCGATCGGCGTTCGAGACCGGCGTGCCGCTGTCGACCGAGCTGGTGGTCGACGAGCTGCCGCTGGTCGACCAGGTCGTGCGCGACTTCTGGGCCCGCGAGCTGTACGACGCCGAGCCGCGCTTCGTGCGGCACCTGCAGCAGGCGCAGATGATCCCGCCCAAGCTGCAGCGCCTCGCGCGGCTGGCCGCGGCCCACCCGGATCTCACGCTGTTCCCGCCGCGCGTGGTCGACGAGGGCGACCCCGACGTGCGCGACTACCTGCGGTGCTACCGCGAGGTGCGGGCGCTGTGGCATCGCGAGCGCGAGCGCATCACCGCGCTGCTGCTGGGCAGCGAGGTGCTGCACCGCCGCGAGTACCCCAAGGCCGACATGCCGGCGTGGTTCGTGGCCATGGACGCGTTCTTGCGCGAGCCCGAGCCCGGCGCGCTGCTGGCCTTCGGCGTGTTCGACCGCTTCTGCAGCAGCCACCTGGCCGAGAAGACCCACGCCGACGCGCGCCGCGTGGGCCTGGTGCCGCAGCACCCGTTCTTCGACGCCTGCGAGGCGCTGCTGCAGGCCCGCGCGCCGCTGGAGAAGAACTTCGCGCTGCAGCAGATCGACTTCAAGCTGCGGTTGGCCAAGTACGTGCGCCGCGAGCTGCCGCGACGCAAGCGCGCCGCGCAGCTGCAGTCGTTCGACGACCTGCTGCTGCAGCTCGACCTCGCGCTGCGCGGCCGCCACGGCAAGCGCCTGGCCGAGCGCATCCGCAGCCGCTTCCGCGCCGCGCTGATCGACGAGTTCCAGGACACCGATCCGGTGCAGTACCGGATCTTCAAGACCCTGTTCGGCCACCGCGGCGGCTCGCTGTTGCTGATCGGTGATCCCAAGCAGGCGATCTACGCCTTCCGTGGCGCCGACGTGTACGCCTACCTCGAGGCCGCGCGCGGCATCGGTGGCCGACGCGTGACCATGCGCCACAACTGGCGCTCGGACCCGCCGCTGCTGGCCGCGGTCGAGCGCCTGTTCGACGTGCACGAGCCCTTCGCGCTGTCGGCGATCGAGCTGCCGCCGGTCCTGCCGCGGCCCGGCGCCCACGCGCGACTGTTGCTCGACGGCGAGCCGCTGCCGGCGATGACGATCGCGACCATCTCGCGCGAGGGCGCCGAGCTGCGCGGCCGTCACACCACCAAGGAGTGGGCCGAGCAGGTCATCCCCGGGCGCGTGGCCGATGCCATCGCCACGCTGCTGCAGCAGGGCGCGACGCTCGAGCACGACGGCGGCGCGCGGCCGATCCACGCCGGCGACATCGCCGTGCTCACGCGCAAGAACGTGCAGGCGCTGGCGGTGCAGACCGCACTGCGCGAGCGCGGCATCCCCAGCGTGGTGTACGGCGACTCGACCGTGTTCGAGAGCAACGAGGCCGCCGAGCTCGCGCGCGTGCTCGCGGCGGTGGCCGAGCCGACCCACGCCGGCCTGCTCCGCGCCGCGCTCGCGACCGAGCTGCTGGGCGTGCGCGCGGACGCGCTGGCGCAGCTCGATCGCGACGACGCCAGCTGGGAGCGCTGGGTCGAGCTGTTCCGCACGCTGCACGAGCTGTGGATGCAGCGCGGCTTCGTGCAGATGTTCCGCGCGCTGCTGGCCCGCAGCGACGCGCCCGGGCGGCTGCTCGCCGACGCCACCGGCGAGCGGCGCATGACCAACCTGCTGCACACCGCCGAGCTGCTGCACGCGGCCGCGAGCGAACAGCACCTGGGCCCCGCGGGACTGCTGCGCTGGCTCGAGGAACAACGCCGCGAGCGCAACACCATGGTCGAGGCGTTCAAGCTGCGGCTCGAACGCGACGACCGAGCGGTGCAGCTCATCACCGTGCACCGCAGCAAGGGCCTCGAGTACCCCATCGTGTACTGCCCCTACGCGTGGGACGCCGACGAGCTGTTCGGCGACGAGAAGGAGGACACGCTCTACCACGATCCCGACGATGGTCTGCGCGCGGTGCTCGACGTGCGCCCGGCCGGCGACGAGGCCAAGAAGCCGGCGCTGGATCTGGCCCGGCGCGAGCGCGAGGCCGAGGCGCTGCGGCTGCTGTACGTCGCGGTCACGCGCGCGCGGCATCGCTGCGTGCTGGTGTGGGTGCCGAGCTCGCGTTCGCACCAGTCGGCGCTGGCGCAGCTGCTGTGGAGCCCGCGTCGGCACGAGCCGCGCGTGTCGACCGACCTGGTCTGGCGGCGCGTGCAGGATGCCAGCGACCCTGCGATCGTCGATCACCTGCAGCGCCGGGGCGAGGGCGTGTGGACGGTGGCGCCGCTGCCCGCCTCCGCGGCCGAGCTGGTCGCGACCAGTCTGGCCGCGGTCGCGTCGCCGCCGACGCTCACGGTGCGCACGCCCCGGGCCACGCTCGATCGACTGTGGCGCACCTCGAGCTTCTCGCAGATGGCCGCCGCACCGCTGGCGACCGAGGCCACGCCGGTGGTCGGGGTCGGTCCCGACTGGGCCGACGCGCGCGCCCACGACGAGGACCTCGCGGCCGCGCCGCGACTGGCCGAGGGCAGCGTCGGCGCCGGTCCGGCGGTGCCGCTGGCGAGCTTTCCCCGCGGCGTGCGGGCCGGCAACTTCTTCCACGATCTGCTCGAGCACCTCGACTTCCAGGCCGACGACGACACTCGCGCGCGGCTGCTCGCGACGACGCTGGCGGCCCACGGCTTCGAGCCGCAGTGGCAGCCGGTGCTGAGCGAGGCGCTGGCGCAGATCCTCGCCACCGAGCTGCTCGAAGACGGTGGCGTGCGGCTGGGCGCGCTGCCGCGCGAACATCGGCTCGACGAGCTCGAGTTCCTGCTGCCGGTCGCGGATCTCGACAGCGCGCTGGGCCGTCGCGCGCTGGCGCAGGTGTTCCGCGAGCAGCCGCAGGGCCTGCCGCCAGGCTACGCCGAGCGCGTCGCGACGCTGGGCTTCGCGCCGCTGCGCGGGTTCCTCAAGGGCTTCATCGATCTCGTGTTCGTGCACGAGGGCCGCTGGTGGGTGGTCGACTACAAGACCAACCACCTCGGCGATCACGCCGGCGACTACCAGCACGCGCAGCTGGCGGCCGCGATGGCCGAGGATCACTACGTGCTGCAGTACCACCTGTACACCGTGGCGCTGGTGCGGTTGCTGGCGCAGCGTCAGCCCGGCTTCGACTACGAGCGCGACTTCGGCGGCGTGCTGTACCTGTTCTTGCGCGGCATGGCACCGGGGGCCAAGGGCGGCATCTGGCGCGAGCGACCGCCGCTGTCGCGCATCGCACGGTTGTCGTCGCTGCTGCAACGGCCCGAGGGTCCGCGATCGTGACCGCGATGCTCGAGCGCCTCGCCGAGGCCGGCGTGTTCGCGCCGATCGACGTGCAGCTGGCGCGCACGCTGGGCGCGCTCGATCCCGCCGCGGGCGAGCCGCTGCTGCTGGGCGCGGCGTGGGCCTCGCGTGCGGTCGGCATGGGGCACGTCTGCGCCGATCTGCGCCGCGTGTTGGCGCGGCCGCTGCTGGATCGCGAGGGCGAGCCGCTGCGCGACGTCCGGCTGCCGACGATGTTCGAGTGGGTCATGGCGCTGGGCCAAGGCGGCAGCGTCGTCGGCGACGGCAGCGAGCCCACGCCGCTGGTGTTCGATGGCGACGCGCGGCTGTACCTGTTCCGCTACTTCGACTACCAGCGGCGCCTGGCCGCGGATCTGCGCCGCCGCGCACAGCGGCAGCACGCGGCCGCGCCCGATCTCGGTCGCTTGCTCGAGCAGCTGTTCGCGCCGGTCGCCGGCTTCGTCGCCGATCCGCGCCAGCGCGAGGCCGCGGCGGTCGCGAGCCTGCGCGGGCTCACCGTGCTCAGCGGCGGACCCGGCACCGGCAAGACCACCACGGTGGTGCGCATGCTCGCGCTGCTGCAGACGCTGGCGCTGCGCGAGCACGGCAAGCCGCTGCGGGTCGCGCTCGCGGCCCCGACCGGCAAGGCCGCGGCGCGCATGGTCGAGGCCATCGGCGCGTCGATCGCCGCGCTGCCGTGCGACGCGGCGGTGATCGCCGCGCTGCCGCGCACGGCGACCACGATCCATCGCCTGCTGGGTTTCCGCCCCGGCGCGCCGACCCGCTTCAGCCACGACGCCGACGCGCCGGTGCTGGCCGACGTGGTGCTGGTCGACGAGGCGTCGATGATCGACCTCGCCCTGCTGACCAAGCTGGTCGACGCGGTGCGCCCCGACGCGCGCGTGATCCTGGTCGGCGACAAGCACCAGCTCGCGAGCGTCGAGGCCGGTGCGATCCTCGGCGATCTGTGCGACGCGGGCACGCGCGAGGACGGCGGGCGCTCGGCCGCGCTGGCCGAGGCGCTCGCGCCGGCCGGCTTCGCCATCGACGTCGATGCGGCCGCGCCCGCGGTCGCCGACTGTCTGGTCGATCTCGTGCACAACCACCGCTTCCGCGACGAGGGCGGCCTGGGCAGCCTGGCCGAGGCGATCAAGCGCGGCGAACGGGATCGGGCGCTGACGCTGCTGCGCCACGGCGGCGGCGGTGCGGTGCGCCTGGTGCCGCTGTCCGACGGCGCGGCGGTGCCGGCGACGCTGCGACCGTTGGTGCTCGCGGCGCTGCAACCCTACCTCGCGACCGACGATCCCGCGGCGCGACTGCAGGCGCTCGGCGCGTTCCGGGTGCTGTGCGCCCACCGTCGCGGCGCGTTCGGGGTCGAGCGCATCAACGCGGTGATCGAGCGACTGCTGCTCGAGTCGGGCCGCCTCGCCGCCGACGGCCCCTGGTACGACGGCCGGCCGGTGCTCGTGACCGCCAACGACTACCAGCTGGGGCTCTTCAACGGCGACGTCGGCGTGGTCGCACGCGACGTCGCCGGCCAGCTGCGCGCGTTCTTCCCCGGCGAGGACGGCAGCCTCCGCGCGCTGCCACCGTCGCGCCTGCCCGCGGTCGAGACGGTCTTCGCCATGACCGTGCACAAGAGTCAGGGCTCGGAGTTCGACCGCGTCGCGCTGGTGATCCCACCGCAGACCTCACCGCTCCTGACCCGCGAGCTGCTCTACACCGGGGTCACGCGCGCACGCCACGGCGTCACGCTGCTGGGCACGCCCGAGGTCGTCGCGGACGCCATCGGCCGCCGCATCGAACGCGCGTCGGGGCTGCGCGACGCGTTGTGGCGCTGAGGCGTGCGACGCCGCGTCAGTCGATGGAGAGGAAGCGCCGCGACGAGAGCCCGTCAGCATCCGCGGACAGGCTCTCAGTCCGCCCGCACGTGCAGCGACATCTCCGTGATCGCGAGGATCTGCGCCGGTCGCAGCATGCGCCCGGTGACGTCGAGGACCACCTCGCCCGGCGCGAGCGCGGGCATGCGGCAGCTCAGGCGGAGCTCGCAGTCCGCTTCGTGCACGCCGTCGACGAAGGCGTGCACGCCACAGATCACCGACTCGACGTGGTCGGTGTCGCACGCCAGCCGCTCCACCAGCGTGCCCTGCTGGGTGACCTCGACGTCCCAGGCGACCGGCAGCTTGTCGAGCTTGCCACCGCGCCACTTGCCCTCGACCTGTCCCCACAGCGCGAGCGCGTCCGGCCCGCTGGCGATGCGCGCCTGCGCGACGCCTTCCCCGTGCAGCTCCGCCTTCGCCAGCAGGTCACCGCGGCAGCCGCACACGAGCGCGCCGCACACCAGCGAGGCCATGGCGTGGCGCGCGAGCATGCCCAGAGCATACGACACGCCGTCGCTGCGGGCGCCGGTCGGACACGATGCCCGGCGCGCCCGATGCCGCCGCATGATTGGCTACCATCACCGCGTGGACGACACCGCGGCACTGCGAGCGTGGCGGGCGGGCGATCGCGCCGCTGGCCGCGCGCTGTTCGGGCGGTGGTTCCAGCGCCTGCGCCGGTTCTTCCGCGACAAGATCGACGAGGGCGCCGACGACCTCGCGCAGGCGACCCTGCTCGCGGCGCTCGACAAGGCCGAGGCCCTGCGCGACGACACCAGCTTCCGCGCGTGGATGTTCACCATCGCGCGCAACCAGCTGATCGACGCGCTGCGTCGCAGTCCCCGGCACGCTGCCGCGCTCGATCCCTCGGTCGCGTGCGCGTGCGAGCTGTCGAACTCACCCAGCCGCGCGATCGCAGCCCACGACGATCGCCGCCTGCTGCTCGAGGCGCTGCGGCGCGTGCCGCTCGACGCCCAGGTCGTGCTCGAGCTCAGCTACTGGGAGCGCCTCAACAGCGACGAGCTGGCGCAGATCCTCGGCGTCAGCGCCTCGGCGATCCGTACCCGGCTGCAGCGCGCGCGCGAGCTGGTCCGCGCCCAGCTCGCGGCGCTCGGCAGCGAGGCGCGCCTGGGCGCCACCGACGACGATTTCGACGCCTGGGCCGCGCGGATCCACGACGTCGCGCACGAGTCGCCGTGACCCCGCGCAGGCGCCGGGGCGAGCGGCTTGACCATCGCCCGCGGCCGCGCGCGACAATCGTGCGGCCGCCGTGACCGACGACGACCTCACGCGCCGCTTCGATGCAGCCCGCGACACCGAGGATCCGCTCGGCGCGCGCCTGGCCGAGGCGCGCAGCGCCGCTGCGCTGTTCGGCGACGACGACGTCGCGGTCGAGATCGGCGGCCGCTACCGCCTGCTGCAGCCGCTGGGCAGCGGCGGCAACGGCCTGGTCTACGCCGCGCACGATCGGCAGCTCGATCGCGAGGTCGCGATCAAGGTGCTGCAGCGCAGCCGCGACGAGGACCCCGCCGCGCGCGACCGACTGCTGCGAGAGGCCCGCGTGCTCGCGAGCCTGTCGCACCCCGGCATCGTCACGGTGTTCGACGCCGGGCTCACCGACGGCCGCGTGTTCGTGGCGATGGAGCGCGTCGAGGGCATCGACCTCGCGCGCTGGCTCGCGAGCGAGCCCCGCGACGTGCGCGAGATCCTGCGCACCTTCCACGCCGCGGGCCTGGGCCTCGCGGCCGCGCACGCCCGCGGCGTGATCCACCGCGACTTCAAGCCCGCCAACGTCATGGTGCTGCCCGACGGCCGCGCCAAGGTGCTCGACTTCGGGCTCGCGCGCTCCGATGCCAGCGCCGTCGCACGCGGCGGCGCCGCGTCGGAGACCGCCGCCGCCGGCACGCCGCGCTACATGGCACCCGAGCAACACCGCGGCGAGCTCGTCGATGTGCGTACCGACGTCTACACGTTCTGCGCCGCGCTGACCGAGGCGCTGTGGGGTCAGCTGCCGTGGCAGGGCGTGGCCGCGACCGAGCTGCTCGCGCGCAAGCTCGAGCGCGTGACGCTGCCGCGACGCGCCGGTGTGTCCGAGCGATTGCGGCGGCTGCTGCTGGCGGGGCTGACCCCGACGCGCGAGCGACGTCCGGCCGCGCTCGATCCGATCCTCGCCGCGATGGTGCCGCGACGGCGGGCCGGCGCGCTCGTGGGCCTGGCGGCGGTCGCCGGCGCGGTCGCGTTCGCGATCGTGCCGCCGCGCGACGACTGCGAGCGCAGCGGCGCCGCAGTGGCTTCGCTGTGGCACGCCGACGTCGCGCAGGCCCTGGCCGCGCAGCTCGAGGCGCGCGCGACCCCCGACGCGACGCTGCACGCCCAGCGCATCGGTGCGCACCTCGACCGCTGGACGCAGCGTTGGGCGCAGGCGCGGCGGGACAACTGCCGCGCGACGCTGGTCGAGCACACCCAGTCCGCGTCGCTGATGGATGCGCGCAACCTGTGCCTGGACACGCAGCTCACGGAGCTGCGGACGCTGCTGGACAACGTCGGCGCGCGGGACTCGGCCGAGGCCGTCACGGCTGCGGCCTCGCTGTCGCCGATCGACGACTGCGCTGCCGCGACCCTGCTCGCGCGCGGCCACGGCACGCCGCCGTCGCCCGAGGTATCGACCGCCGAGGCAGCGGTGGCGCAGGCCCGCGTGCTCGAGGACTTCGGCGATCTCGCCGGCGCGGAGGCCCTGGTCACGCCGCTGCTGGCCGCCGATCGCGAGCGCCGCGACGACGGCGTCGAGGCCCAGGCCGAGATCGTGCTCGGCGCGGTGCGCTTCGGCCAGGGTCGCGTCGACGAAGCCACCGCGGCGCTGCGCCGCGCGACGCTCGCGGCCGAGCGCAGCGGCGACGTGCAGCTGCGCGCCCATGCCTGGCGCGCGCTGGGCCTGATGCTGGGCGTGCAACGACTGCAGCTCGACGAGTCGCTGCACGCGCTCGAGCTGTCGAGTCAGGCCGGCGCGCAGCTGCCAGCGGGCACGCGCGAGCCGTTCGCGCTCGAGCAGGCCTGGGGTCTGGTGCTGACGACCCACGACCGCCCCAGCGAGGCGCTGCCCCACGTCGAGCGCGCGCTCGCATTGCTCGACGAGCAGGCCAGCGACGACCCCAGCGATCGCGCCCAGGCCACCGCCAACCTCGGGTTCGTGTTCGGTCGACTCGGCCGCCTCGACGACGCCGAGCCGCTGTGGCTCGAGGCGGTCGCGACCTACGAGGCCGAGCTCGGCCCGCACCACACGCACGTGATCCTGCTGCTGAGCAACCTGGGTGCGGCCGCGCGCGCGCAGGGCCGTCTCGACGAGGCGGCGCAGCGCTACGCCACCGCGATCGAGCGCGTCCGCAGCGGCGACGGCGAGCGCCACCCGTCGTACCCGGATCTGCTGCACAACGCCGGCCGGCTCGAGCGCGAGCGCGGCCGCCTCGACGCGGCGTTGGCACTGCTCGAGCGCGCGCGCGCGCTGCAGGTGGAGCGCTTCGGCGCGCGCAGCGAGCAGGTCGCGGGCGAGGACATCGAGCTCGGCGTCACGCACGAGCGCCGCGGCGACGGCGAGGCCGCGCTGCGTGCGTTCCGATCCGCCGATGCGATCCTCGGCGCGCTCGATCCGGTGCCGGCGCGCACCAAGGCCATCGTCGAGTTCAACCTCGCCACCGGCATGCTCGCGCACGATCGCGCCGGCGCGCTGGCGCTGGCGCGCACCGCCGCGGATCGCCTCGTGGGCGTGGAGACCGGTGCCGCCGAGCTCGCGACCATGCGGCGCTGGCTCGACGAGCACGACCCCGGCGGGGGCTAGCCCCTCGTACGCGCCCGAATTCGAGGTTTTTGCGGCCGGGCGCAGACAGCCGCCCGGGGCCCGCGTCTGCATCGACATGCCCCGCGCTCGCCTCGTCCACGCGGCCTATTCGACCACCGTGTTCGCGCTCGCGTGTGGCGTCGACGCCCCCGGCGGCGGCGCGTTCGGGTCGACCTCCGACGCCTCCACGACCTCCGCCGCCGGATCGCGCGACACCGGCGACGACGCCGATGCCGGCTCCGCGGGCGAGGGCCACGCGGACGGCTCCGACGACGCTGCGAAGTTCGACGTCGGCGACGACACCACGCCGGACACCCCCTGCGGCTGCGGCTCGTCCACCGGACGCAGCGCGATCTGGATCTCGCTGAGCAACGACGGCGTGGTCGCCAAGCTCGACACCGACACGCTGGTCGAGGCCGCGCGCTACGTCACCCGCAGCGACGGCGCCGGCGATCCCTCGCGGACCTCGGTCAGCCTCGGCGGCAGCAAGGCGGCGGTCGCCAACCGCAACGGTGGCGTCGCGGCGTTCTGGACCGATCCCGCATCGTGCGACCCCATGGCCAACGGCGAGCCCGGGCTGCAGACCTCGACCGGCAAGGACGACATCTTGCCCTTCGGCGCCGACGACTGCCTCGCGTGGTCGCGCGACTTCGCCTACACCAGCCAGCGACCGATCGCGTGGGCACCGGGCGAGCTCGACGAAGCGACCTGCACGTACCACGACGAGGTGGTGTGGACCTCGGGCTGCTCCAGCACCGAGCCGGAGGTCCATGTGCACCTGCTCGACGGCGACGACGGCAGCTCGCTGGTCGACCGGACGGTGCCGGGATTCCCGTGCCAGGGCCTGGGCGCCTACGGCGGTGCCGCGGACGCCGAAGGCAACTTCTGGATCAGCAACAAGCAACCCAACGGCGGACAGTCGCTGCTCGCCCGCATCGATCGCGAGACCTACGAGGTCCAGGTCTGGCCCGCACCGGTGGTCGCCTATGGCATCACCGTCGACGCCCAGGGCCGCGTGTGGGTCTCCGCGTCGCTGGGCGACAACAGCGGCGCGCTGCCCGAGCTCGGCGGTGCCGCCTCGGCCGCGCGCTTCGATCCGCCGACCGAGACCTGGGCGCTGGTGAACAACCACGTCGCGCGCGGCGAGGGCGGCATCCAACAGGGCCCCGACGGACGCATGTGGATGACGTTCTGGCTCGGCTTCGACGCCACCGCCGCCAAGGGCATCGCGTGGATCGATCCGATCACGCTGCAGATGAGCGAGCCGTTCGAGATCCAGCCCGACGACCTCGGCGCCGGCAACAACGTCTGGTACCCCAACGGCATCAGCATCGATCACGAGGGTCGGATCTGGGTCGTCGCGATCGGCGGCACCGCCACGCGCTACGATCCCGTCACCGAGGAGATCGCGAACTACGCCGAGCTCGGCTGGGCCTATACCTACTCGGACATGACCGGCTGGGGCCTGCAGAACGCCGCGTGCACCCCGGCCGGCTGAGCGCGGCGCCGCGATCCCACCGCGCGTTCGTGCCGGGGCCGCGAGATCGCGCTACGCTGGCCGCGACCATGCGACCGCTGCCGCTCGCGCTGCTCGCCTTCGCCGTGCTCGAGCTGTGGCTGCTCGTCGTGCTCGGCCGCAGCCTCGGCGGTCTGCCGACCTTCGGGCTCGTGCTCGGCAGCGCCGTCGCCGGCGTCGCGATCGCGCGGGCGCAGGCCCGCGCCGCGCTGCACGCGGTGCAGCAGGCCGCGATCACCGGCGCGCCGGTCGACGCCGCGCTGGGCGAGCGCGCGGCGCTGGTGCTCGCCGGCGCGCTGCTGATCGTGCCCGGCGTGATCTCCGACGGCCTCGCGTTGGCGCTGTTGCTGCCGCCGGTGCGGCGCGTGCTCGCGCGGCGGGTCGGCGGCGCGCTGGGTTCGCGGCTGCAGGCACGCTCGTTCGCGGCGATGCAGGCGCAGACACGCGGCGCTTCGGCGCCGATCATCGACCTCGATCCTGCGAGCGTTCGCGACGCGCAGGACTGAGCGGCTCGCCCAGCTCGAACACCGGGCTGATCGCGAGCAGGGTCTCGAGCGGCATGTCGTCGGTCGTCGAGATCCGGATCGAGCCCGCGCAATCGAACTCGGGCGCGCGCTCACCGAGCGCAGCCATGCGCGCATGGACCGTGTCCGGATCCGTGGACGCGATCGCAGCGCGCAGCGTGACGCCGTTGGCGCAGGTCGCGACCATGCGATCGTGCGCGAGCTGCATGGTCACCACCACGGGACCCTCGGGTCTGCTCGCCAGCTCGGCGTGCACCACGGGCAGATCCGCGAACCTCCCCAGCGCCTCGATCGCGAGCGTGCGGACACCGAATCTCCGCGCTCGCGTCGCCAGCGCTCGCAGCACCCGCGTAGGCACGCGTCGGTCGACGCGCAGCTGGCTCGCCGCACCCGATCGCGCGGCGGCCTGGACCAGCAGGTCGTCGAGCGCCTGGCCCGCGCGATCGAGGGACTGCTCGGGCGCGTCCACGTCGAGCTCGAGGCGCTGTTCGCCGATGCGCAGGTGGTGCAGGCCCACCTCGAGGTCACACGGCTCGTTCGCCTCGAACGGACGCGCAATCGTGACCCACGAACTGCGCACCGCAGGCAGCAACAGGCCCGGCGCCAGCGCATCGTCCTGGTAGAGCTTGCCGGCGGTCGTGTTCTCCAGCGCGTCCGCGAGCGGCTCGGCCAGCGCGAGCGGCACGGCGCGACCACGCAACCACCCGACCACCGCGATCATGCGCCGCATGTCGTAGCGCTCGCGCGGCTCGAAGCCGTACGCACCCAGGCCACAGGTCGTGCCGATTTCGGGGATCTGCCAGTCGATGTCCTCGCCGCGGCCGAGCACCGGCGCATACTCGGGACAGCCGGCGGCCGCCAGGCGTCGCAGCGTGGCCGCGGCCACCGGCCCTTGCCACCACGCGTTGCCGACGTGCACCGCGTGGTGACCCGGCAGCAGGCGATCGACCGCGTCGGGCGGGCGCGCCTGCGGGGCACCGACATCCTCGTGCGCCGCGTGATCGAGTGCCGCCGCGATCACCAGCGGCGGCTCGGGACACGCAGACCACAGCAGCGCCGCGATGCGGGCGGCCGACGCGAACGGTCGGCCTTCGTACGGCGACCACAGCACGCGGTCGCGCGCGAGCGCGTCGACGCCCTCGCGCAGCGCCGCGACGTCGCACGTGCCCACGTCGCCGGCGCCGAGCACCGGCGGCGCCCGGCCGGCGAAGCCGCTGGTGTCCAGCGGCGCCGCCTCGCCCGCGG
>JAIBBS010000162.1 GCA_019694555.1 Nannocystaceae bacterium | reverse complement strand
GGCCGCGGTCGCCTCGCCGGCGGGCGCAGCGGTGCTGGCGGCATCGGGCTCGCGCGCGGCCGCCTCGCTCTCCGCTGGGCTCGCCGTCGTCGCGCCGGTCTCGGGCTGCGCCGTCGCGTCGCACTCGGTGGCGTCACGCTCCGACGCGCGTGCGTCCGTGGCCGCGAGTGCGGCGATGCAAGCGAGCGCCGCGGCTGCCAGCGTCGCGATCGGACGACCGTGTCTCGAGCGAGCGTGCACGCGGGCCAGGACGTCGCGGATCGTAGCGGCGTGCCGCTTTGCGCGTCAACGAATGCGCACCGCGATCGACCGCGTCGGTGGCGTGTCCCGAGCGCGGGTGTGCCGCGAGGCCGGCACGCGCTGCGCGGGCCCGGCATCGCACGATCGACCACAGCACGCAGCACATTCGCGGCATGGCGGCCGCGGTGATCTCGATCCTGAGGGCCGGAGCCCCCCGCTGCGCCGCGCCACCCCCCGCGGACCGCAGCCCCATCGTGCTTCTGCGCCCGCTCTGCTAGCGTAGGGCGAGTGTCCGACCGTAGAGAGGATCGCGTCGAGTCGACGGTGTTGCACGAGGACCAGCATCCGCTGCGTCACCTCGGCTATCGGCTCGTGGTCTTGACCGGTGAGCTGCGTGGCCGCGACATCGAGGTCACCAGCGACGCCATCACCATCGGCAAGTCGCGCTCGTGCGACGTGGTGCTGCCCGACGACTCGGTCAGCCGCGTCCACGCCGAGATCCGGCGCGAGGGCGACGCGTACCGCGTGGTCGACAAGGGCTCCACCAACGGCAGCTTCATCGACAACGCGCGGGTCAGCGACGCGTTCCTCAAGCCCGGCGACGTGCTCGGCATCGGCAAGGTGCAGATGCGCTTCCTGCCGCGCGACGCCCGGGCGGAGCTGCTGCCCAGCGAGGCCGACCGCTTCGGCGACGTCATCGGCCGCAGCCTGGCGATGCGCAAGATCTTCGGCGTGCTCGAGCGCGTGGCCTCGACCGACGTCACGATCCTGCTCGAGGGCGAGACCGGCACCGGCAAGGACCTGATCGCCCGTGCGGTGCACCAGATGTCGCCGCGGCGCGAGGGCCCGTTCGTGGTGGTGGACTGCGGCGCGGTCGCGCCGAACCTCATCGAGAGCGAGCTGTTCGGCCACGAGAAGGGCGCGTTCACCGGGGCGCACCAGCGGCGCCAGGGCGCGTTCGAGCTGGCCGACAAGGGCACCGTCTTCCTCGACGAGATCGGCGAGCTGCCCAAGGATCTGCAGCCCAAGCTGCTGCGCGTGCTCGAGACCCGGCGGCTGCGTCGCGTCGGCGGCACCGACGAGGTCGACTTCGACATCCGCGTGATCGCGGCGACGCACCGGCAGCTGCGCGAGCAGGTCGAAGCCGGCGAGTTCCGCGAGGACCTGTACTTTCGCCTCGCGGTCGTGGCCCCGACCATCCCGCCGCTGCGGGAGCGTCGCGAGGACATCCCGCTGCTCATCGAGCACTTCTCGCGCAGGCTCCCGCCGGGCATGTGGAAGCCACCGGATCCCGAGGCCATGGCGCGGCTGGTCGGCTACGACTGGCCCGGCAACGTCCGCGAGCTGCGCAACGTGGTCGAGCGCAGCGCGTACCTGTCGCCCACCGGCGTCATCGATCTCATCACCACCGGCAAGAAGCCGCAGGGATCGTCCGAGCAGGTCGACTTCGATCCGACCCTGACGTTCCGTGAGCAGAAGGAACGCGCGGTCGAGCTGTTCGAGGAGGCCTACCTCGCGTGGTTGATGCAGCGGGCCGAGGGCAACATCTCCCGCGCCGCGCGCGAGGCCGACATGGACCGCAAGTACCTGCACAAGCTGCTGCGGCGCTACGGCATCGACGCCAAGCAGTGGAGCCGCGGCGGCCGCACCGACGACGACTGATCCTCCCCGGCGCACGCGCGGGGCCACGGTGTGCGCTACCATGACCGTCCATGGTCGCGACGAGCGAGCCCCAGGCCCCCTGGCAGCACGCCAAGGGCGCGCTGGCGCTCGAGCGCCCGCGCGTGATGGCGGTCGTCAACCTCACGCCCGACAGCTTCCACGACGGCGGCAAGCTGGTGGCCGAGGGGGCCGACGCACCCAACGTGACGGTCGCGCTGCGACGCTGCCAGCAGCTGGTGGCGCACGGGGCCGACGTGCTCGATCTGGGCGGTGAGTCGACGCGGCCCGGCGCCGTGCCGGTGAGCGCCGAGGCCGAGTGCGCGCGGGTGTTGCCGCTGCTGCAGCGCCTCGCGGCCGAGCCGACGCTGGCGCACGTGCCGATCTCGATCGACACCCGTCACGCCGCGGTCGCGGCCGCGGCGGTGCGCGAGGGCGCCGCGATCGTCAACGACGTCAGCACGCTGGCCGACCCCGCCATGCTCGAGGTCGTCGCGGCCAGCGGCGCGGGCCTGGTCATCGGTCACCTGCGCGGCGAGCCGGCGCGCATGCAGCACGACATCCGCTTCGCCGACGTGCTCGGCGAGGTCACCGACGAGCTCGCGGCCGCGGTCGCGCGCGCGGTCGCAGCCGGGGTCGCACGCGATCGCATCCTGGTCGATCCCGGCATCGGCTTCGGCAAGACCGCGGAGCAGAGCGCGGCGCTGGTGGCCGCGTCGAGCTGGCTGCGGGCCGCGACCGGCTGCGCGGTGCTGGTCGGGGCCAGTCGCAAGAGCTTCCTGTCGGCGATCACGGCGGCGGTCGGCGTCGACGCGGGCGACCGGCTGGTCGGCAGCCTCAGCGCCGCGGTGGTCGCGGTCGAGCGCGGCGCCGCGGTGCTGCGCGTGCACGACGTGCGCGAGACCGTGACCGCGCTGGCGGTCGCGCGGGCGATCCGGATCGCGTTCGATCGCGCGGCCGCGGGTCGCGATCCCGGAGACGTCGCGTGACGCAGGTGTCCGAGTGGCTCGCGGCGCTCACGTGGCGCGACGCGCTCGACTTCCTGCTGCTGTTCGCCCTGGTCTATGGCCTGCTGCGCATGGTCCGGCGCACCGCCGCGGCGCCGGTGCTGGCGGCAGTCGCCGCGTTCGCGGTGGTCGCGTGGGTGGTGCGGCTGCTCGATCTGGTCGCGGTCGCGACTTTGCTTCGCTACGTCTTCGACTCGATCATCTTGCTGCTCATCGTGGTGTTCCACCAGGAGCTGCGCCGCTTGCTGTTGCTGCTGGGCCAGCGGCTGCTGCCGCAGGGCCGCCGCAGCGCCGCGGAATCGGCGGTCGGCGAGCTGGTCGCCGGGCTCGAACGGCTGCAGCGCGCGCGGCTGGGCGCGCTGGTGGTGCTGCAGGGCGAGATCGACGTGCTCGCGGCGGTGCAGAATCGCGGCGCCGGCATCGACGCGCCGCTGCGCGCCGACACCCTGGTGGCGCTGTCGATCCCGCACCCGGCCAACTCCGTGCACGACGGCGCGATCGTGGTGCAGCAGTTTCGCATCGCCCGCGCCGGCGTCATCTGCCCGCTGTCGCAGCAGCACATCGATCACGCCTTCGGCACGCGCCACCGCGCCGCGCTGGGCCTGTCGGAGGAGACCGACGCGCTGGTGTTGGTGCTGTCGGAGGAGCGCGGTGAGCTGCGCATCGTGCATCGCGGTGCGATCTCCGAGGCGCTGCGGATCGCCGATCTCGAGGCCCGCATCGGCCAGTGGCTCGCGACCCCGCGCGCCGAGGCCACGCGCAGCCCGACCAAGACCGACGCGGTGGCCGACGACGCCAGCGTGTTCGAGCGCGGCCTCGACGTCAGCGATCCGGGGCTGTCGGCCATCGATCTGTCGCGCGCGGCGGTGGTCGACGAGGCCCGCAAGGAGGCGCGGCGGTGAGCGCCAAGACCTCGCCGCTGCGGCCGATCGCGGCGTTCGTGCAGCACGACTGGGGCAGCAAGGTGCTGGCGTTCGTCATCACGGTGGTGCTGTTCGTGTTCAGCCGTGACGAGGTCACGCGCACCTTCACGGTGCCGCTGCGGGTGATGGCCGACCCCGAGCGCGTGCTGCTGACGCCGGTGCCCGACACGGTCTCGGTGCAGGTGCGCGGGCCGTGGACGCGCGTCAGCCGGCTCGAGTCCGAGGACTTCGGCACCGTCGCGCTCGATCTGGCCCACGCCGCGCCCGGGCCCATGGTCGTCGACCGCGGCAGCATCGTGATGCCCCGCGGCGTGGTGCTGGCGTCGCTGAGCTACGACGAGGTCGACCTGCGCTTCGATCCCGTGATCGAGCGCGACGTCGCGGTGGTGCCGGTGGTCACCGGCGCACCCGCGATCGATCACGAGCTGGTGCGGGTGCGCTCCGAGCCCGCGACGGTGCGGATCCGCGGCGGTCGCTCGCTGGTGCTGGCGACGCCGCAGCTGGCCACGGTGGCCTTCGATCTGCGCGACGCCGCCGACGACGTCGCGGCCACCGTCGCGCTGGTGCGTCCGCCCGTCGGCGTGACGCTGGTGGGCGAGGGCGCCGAGCCGCTGCAGGTGCGGCTGGTCGCCGAGATCGCGGCCAAGCAGGATCGCCGGCGCGTGCGCGCACCGATCGAGCGCGACGCGGCCCTGGTCGCGGCCGGGGCCTTCGTGGCCGACGTCGAGGTCGAGCTGCGCGGCGACGCCTCGGCGCTGCGGCGGCTGACCGCGCTCAAGCTCTCGCCGGTGGTGATCGGCCGCGCGCAGCTGCGGACCGAAGAGGGCCGCTGGGCCGACGTGACGCTGGCGTGGGCGCCGGCGGTGCCCGACGACGTGCGCGGGGCGCTGTCGTTCGAACCCACGGCGGTGCGCATCGAGCTGCCGCCGGTGCCGGTGGCCCCGGCTCCGACCACGCCCCCGGTGCCGGTGGTGCCGCCGCCGTGATAAGCAGGGGCGAGACCGCATGAGCAAGCGTCGACTGTTCGGTACCGACGGCATCCGCGGCGAGGCCAACGTCTTCCCGATGACCCCCGAGGTCGCGCTGCGCGTGGGCATGGCCGTCGCGGCGCACTTCGGCGAGCAGGGCCGCGTGCTGGTCGGCAAGGACACGCGCCTGTCGGGCTACCTCCTCGAGAGCGCGTTGGCGTCGGGCCTGTGTGCCATGGGCGCGGACGTGTGGTTCGTCGGGCCCATCCCCACGCCGGGCATCGCCTACCTCGCGCGATCGATGCGCGCGAGCGCGGGCGTGGTCATCTCCGCCAGCCACAATCCCTACGCCGACAACGGCATCAAGATCTTCGCCGCCGACGGCTACAAGCTGCCCGACGACGTCGAGGCCCACCTCGAGCAGCTGATGGACGAGGGCGCGCTCGAGCACGCGCGGGCGCGTGGCGCCGCGATCGGTCGCGCGTGGCGCATCGACGACGCGGCGGGCCGCTACATCACGCACCTCAAGCACTCGTTCCCGACCTCGGCCGATCTGCTGGGCATGACCATCGTGGTCGACTGCGCCCACGGTGCGGCCTACAAGATCGCGCCGACGGTGCTCGAGGAGCTCGGCGCGAAGGTCATTGCCATCGGCGTCGATCCCGACGGCCTCAACATCAACGACCACGTCGGCGCGACCCACCCCGAGGTGCTCTCGGCCAAGGTGCGCGAGACCGGTGCCGACCTCGGCATCGCGCTCGACGGCGACGCCGACCGCGTCATCTTCAGCGACGAGCGCGGCGCGATCGTCGACGGCGACGCGATCCTGGCGATGTGCGCCCGCGACCTGCACCAGCGTGCGGCGCTGCGCGGCGGCAGCGTGGTCGCCACCGTCATGAGCAACCTCGGGCTCGAGCGCAGCCTCGCCGAGGTCGGCGTGGGCCTGACGCGCACGCCGGTGGGCGATCGCTACGTCGTCGAGGCCATGCGCGCAGCCGGGTGCAACCTCGGCGGCGAGCAGTCCGGGCACCTGGTGTTCATCGACCACGCGACCACCGGCGACGGCATGATCGCGGCGCTGCAGGTGCTGACGATCATGCGCCGCACCGGCAGCCCGCTGTCGACGCTGGCGCGGGTGATGACCCCGATCCCGCAGGTGCTGCGCAACCTCGCGGTCGCGCGGCGGGCCCCGCTCGAGACGCTGCCGCAGCTGGGTCGCGCGATCCGCCAGGCCGAGCAGGACCTCGGCGACACCGGCCGCGTGCTGGTGCGCTTCTCCGGCACCGAGGCCAAGCTGCGCGTGATGGTCGAGTGCGAGGACGACGGCCGCGCCGCCGAGGTGGTCGCGCGGATCTGCGAGGTCGCGCAGGCCGAGCTCGGCGTCGCGGGGGCCGGCTGACGTGGCGGTGCTCGGCGTCGGCCTCGACGTGTGCCCGATCGAGCGCATGAGCGCCGCGATCGCGCGGCACGGCGATCGCTTCGTGCAGCGCATCTTCACGCCGGCCGAGATCGCGTACGCCAGCGCGCGACGCAACCGCGACGAGGCCTACGCCGCGCGCTTCGCCGCCAAGGAGGCCTGCAGCAAGGCCCTGGGCGCACCCAAGGGCATCGACTGGCACGACGTCGAGGTCACGCCCGCGCGCAGCGGCGAGCACGGGCCGGCGGTGGTGCTGCGGGGCCGCGCGCGCGAGGTCGCCGAGCAGCGCGGCGTGGTGCAGATCATGCTCTCGATCACCCACGCCGCCGGGGTCGCGGCCGCGGTCGCGATCGCGGTGGACGCGTGACCGATCCGCGGACCACCGAGCTGTGGGACGCGGCGCAGTGTGCTGCGGTCGATCGCCACAGCATCGAGCAGGTCGGCATGCCCTCGCCGCTGTTGATGGAGCGCGCGGCGCTGGCGTGCAGCCACGAGGTCGTGGCGCTGCGCCACGGCGCGGCTCTGCCGGTGGTGGTCGCGTGCGGACCGGGCAACAACGGCGGCGATGGCCTCGCGATCGCGCGGCAGCTGCACGGCTGGGGCGTACCGGTGACGATCGTGCGCGCGGGCGCGAACGGCAACGACGCGGTCGCGCAGCAGCTGCAGCTCGCGCGCGCCTGTGGCGTGCCGATCGCCGAGTCCTGGCCGGCCGCGGCGCTCGTGGTCGACGCGGTGCTCGGCACCGGCAGCCGCGGGGCGCCGCGCGGCGCCATCGCCGAGGCCCTCGCGGCCATGACCGCGATCGCGGGCCCGCGGCTCGCGGTCGACGTGCCCTCGGGGGTCGATCCCGATCGCGGCAGCGTGCACGCGCACGCGGTGCGGGCCGACGTCACCGTGACGTTCGGGCGCAGCAAGCCCGGTCTGCACGTGACGCCCGGCCGCGCCCACGCCGGTCGCGTGGTGGTCGCGGACATCGGCCTGCTCGCGCCCGCGGGCACGCTCGCCCACGCCAGCGTGCTGCGCGGCGACGCGATCGCGGCGATGCTGGCCGCGCGCCCGCAGCCGCGGCACAAAGGCGATCGCGGTCACGTCGGCATCGTCGGTGGTGGGCCCGCCACGCCCGGCGCGGTGGTGCTCGCGGTGGCTGCCGCGCTGCGCGGCGGCGCGGGCCTGGTGACGCTCGCCAGCGACGACGCGTCGGTGCGCAGCGCCGCGATCGCGGCGCGGCCCGAGCTCGTGCTCGCGCCGCGCGAGCGAAGGCCGGCGCCGGGCGCCGGTGCGCTGGTGGTCGGGCCCGGTCTCACCGATCCGTCCGATCACGCCGCGCTGCCGCAGCTGTACCTCGACGACGATCGCCCCGCGGTGTGGGACGCCAGCGCGCTCGACCACGTGCCGGCGCGGGCCCCGGCCGCACCGCGGATCCTGACGCCGCACCCCGGCGAGGCCGCGCGCCTGCTCGCGCGCTTCGAGCAGGACGCGGGCTGGACCGCCGCGCGCGTGCAGGCCGATCGCATCGCCGCCGCGCGGACGCTGGCGCACCGAGCGGGTGCCGTCGTCGTGCTCAAGGGCGAGGCGACCGTGGTCGCCGACGGCGACGCGCTCGCGATCGCGACGATGGGCGGGCCGGCGCTGGCGACCGCCGGCTCGGGCGACGTGCTCGCGGGCCTGTGCGGCGCGCTGCTGGCCGCGGGTCACCCCGCGCGCGTGGCCGCGGGTGTTGCGGTCATGCTGCACGCGGCCTGCGGCGAGATCGCGGCGCGACGCCACCGCGGCACGATGGCGCTCGATCTGGTCGACGCGCTCGATCTCGCCGCCGCGATGCTCGCCTCGCCGATCGCCGCCGCCGCGCTGCCGCAGCTGCGGCTCGCGTGAGCACGGCGCTCACAGACAGATCGGATCGCTGCCGTCTTGCGGGCAGCAGTACAGCGGATAGCGGGTGTTGTCGAAGCCGCTGTTGCACACGCACATCGGCAGGCCCGCGTCGGGCATGCAGCAGCCGCGCGCCGAGCCGCCGCAGGTGAAGCCGTTGCACGGCTCGGCCGGATCGACGCACACGCTCTGCGCGGCGTCGCAGGCGATGCCGGCCTCGCAGCTGCCCGCGTTGCACAGCCCGCCGGGGGTCCCCGGCGCGGCGACCTGGTCCTGGGAGACGCAGCCGGTGTCGGTGCTGCTGGGCGTGGTGCCGGTGCTGGTCCCGGAGGCCTCGTCGCCGCTGGCCGCGGTCTCGCCACCCACGGGGCCGACGATGGGATCGCAGGCGAGCAGCAGCGCCGCGACGGCGGCGAGCGAGAGCAGGGGCAGGGTCGAGCGTGTCATCGGCGTGCCGCTCGCGCGACCGCTTCGGCGCGCGCGTGATCGCCGTTGTCGCATGGTTTTGCCCGCGCGGGCAGCTCGCGGGGGCGGCGGTGGCGGGCCGGTGGCGCCTTCGACTACGATCGCGGTCGCGATGGCTGCACGTTCGCACCGACTCGTGGCCCTGGCCGCGCTGACGCTCGCGCTCGCGTGCCGCGGCGCGACGCATCCGCGCGCGCACCCCGGACAAGGCGAAGGCGGCGAGCCGGCGGCGACCACGGGCGAGGGCGAGCGCGGCGCAGACGTCGGTGCGCGGCCCAAGCCGCCGCCGTGCGCCGAGGCCGGCGTGCCGTGGGACGGTCGCCCCAGCGGCTGCGCCTACGAGCACGAGCGGTGTTGCTACCCCGACGCGGAGTCGGCGTGTGCTGCGGCGCGCTGCCCCGCGGCGGCGTGCGACGTGCTCGAGTCGTACCCGGCGCAGGTCCGCTGCCGCGCGACGCCCTGAGCGGAGCGACCGGAAGGTGAGGGGTCCGTGACCGGCTTGGCCGGGCACGGGGAGAGCAAGCCGAGCTTCCTCTGCATGGACTGAGCGCGGCGAGCTCGCACGCGTGCGCGCGCGTCACTGCGGGTCGGAGGTCTCGGGCGGATCCTGCGGATCGGGGACCTCGGGATCGAGCCGGTCGCTGCCGGGCTCCTCCGAACCCGGCGCGGGCGCGGCCGCGAGGAATCCACCCGAGCGCGGGTTGCCGCACTGGTACGCCCAGCCGCCGGGCGTGCCGGTCGAAAGACACGGCCGCTCGCTCGCGGACAGCGACGTCAGGTTGGGGCCGACCGGGCCGTGCTCCCCGAGGATCTCGGGCACGGTGTCGTCCATCGGCGTGAAGCCCGACGCGTCGGCCTCGATGCGGCGCAGGCCGAAGCGCGTGCGGTCGTCTTGGTCCTGGTACGTGTCGGCGAGCCACAGCGCGTGGCCGTCCTCGAGCCGCGGCACGAACACCGGCGTGTCGAGCCCCAGCGCCATCGCGCTGCCGCTGCCGTGCAGCGCGGTGTAGCCGCCCTCGCGCACGCCCACGGCCCACGGCGCGCTGCGATCGGCGAGCGTCGGCGGTGCGGCGACGAGGTGATGGCCGTCGGTGCCGGCGTCGAGCGCCGTGATCCGACGGGTGCTGGGATCGAACGCCAGCAGGTGGCTCTCGGCGAACGCACCGTCGGCCTGCATGTACAGCATCCCGTCGGCGGAGAAGCCCGCGAGCGCGTGATCACCCGCGCTGGCGCTGCGCACCAGGCACGAGCTCGCGGCCTGCAGCTCGCGCATGGCCAGCGCACCGGTGGGCGTGCGGTACACGACGTGGCTGCCGTCGGGCGTCGAGC
Source organism: Nannocystaceae bacterium (assembly GCA_019694555.1). Lineage (GTDB taxonomy): Bacteria > Myxococcota_A > Polyangia > Nannocystales > Nannocystaceae > Xiheibacterium. The sequence goes on along the minus strand of JAIBBS010000162.1, from coordinate 9,397 downwards.
CGCGCAGCCCCGGCAGCGACTCGAGCGGCAGGTTGCCGTTGACCATCGCGCCGACGAAGCGATCGACCAGCTCGCCCTCGGGCACCGAGAAGACGAAGGTCTCGGGACCGTCGCCACCGTCGGCGCTGACGACCACGGCCTCGTCGTTCGCCACGATCTCGACCCGCGTGACCTCGGCCGCGAGCATGAGCTCGACCGGCAGCTCGAACTCGTGGGCCGCACCCACACCGACGAGCACGAGCCGGTCGCGATCGCCGTCGACGACCTCGCGGCCGACCACGAACGACTCGCCGATCGCGACCAGCTTGAGCAGCGGATGATCGGGCGCGAGCGGCTTGGCGATGCCGGTGGCGGCGTCCATCCACCGCAGCGCGCGATCGCGGTCGCGCGTGAGCACCACGTCGCTGCCGCGCATGCTCGCGACCAGCTGCGTGGGTTCGTCGGGACCGAGGCTGCGCGCGTACAGCTCGCGCACCGGATCGTCCGCCCACGGATCGATGCGCCACGTGCGAAGCTCGAGCTCGGCCTGATCGACGGCGACCACGTAGTGCCCGCTCGAGCTCACCAGCAGCGCGCTGCCGCCCGAGAGCGCCTTGATGTCGTCGCGCACGGTCGAGCCGCGCTCGGGTGAGTCGTCGCGGTGCTGCGGGGGCTCGCTCTCGAGGAACGTGCGCTGGTAGCTGCAGCCCGCCGCCGCGCTGGGTCCCGCGGATCGACTCGCGCCGTCGGGGCAGCGCCAGTGCACGATCCACGGACGCGGCGCATCGGACATCGCGATGACCGCGGCGTCGCTGCTCGCGGCGACGGTGCCGGCACGCGCCTCGGTGGGAGACAGCGCGCCGCAGGGAACGGACGGGTCGCTGAACTGTCCGCACCCGGAGAGCCCGACGAGCAACGCACCGATGGTCCTCACTGAGCGCACGCGACTCCGAACAAACCCGACATTGCCATCGTACACACGGCCGGCGCGCTATGGCAACCTGCTCGTGATGTCCAAAGCGGCACGACGGTCGGGCCCACAGCTCGAAGTGACGCATGGGGGCCCGTCGGTTTCGTGCCTGGCACCACGCACGAGAACGCGCGCGCACGGTCTGGGGTTCGGGCTCGCGCTGTGGCTCCTGGGCTGCGGCGAGCCGGCAGACCCCGCGGTGACGATGACGCCGTTGCCGGCGAAGGCCGAGCCCAAGCCCGCCGACGACGACGCGCTCGCGAAACGGCTCGCGCAGCTGCAGGCGGATTTCTCCGCCGCGCCCACGCGCTGGGGCGGGCCCGCGGGCTCACCGGAATTCGTCGCCATCACGGCGGAGTTGCGCTCGATCGGCAGCGAGGCCCGCGATGTGCATCTGCGTGCGAACGCGGCGCTGCTGCTGGGCGCGATGCACCAGGAGCGCGGCGGGTGGGCCGAGGCCGCCGGTGCGTACCGCCGCGCTGCCGAGCTGGTCACCGACGACGCCGGCCCGCAGATGGCACTCGCGCGCGCGCTGCTGCAGACCGAGGACTTCGCCGGCGCCGAGGCAGCGCAGCGCAAGGCCATCGCGCTCGACGCGGACAACCTCGAGCAGTACCTCGCGCTGGGCGAGATCCTGGTGAAGGCCGGCAAGCAAGACGCCAGTGCGAAGGCCTACGCGCAGTACGAGGTGCGGCGCGCCGGTCTCATCGACGGGCTGACGCTGCGCCGTGATGGCGCGTACATCGTGCCCCCGCAGGAGCGGGCCGAGTGCGCGCTATCCCTCGCCTCTGCCAGCGACGTCGGCACGGCATTCGCCTTGCTTTACGCGCTCGAGAGCGAGCCCGAGGCGAGCGTGCGCGAGGCCATCGCGCGCGCCATGGGCGTGCAGCGGCTCGCGGGCTACAAGACGCGGCTGACCACGCGGCTGGGGCAGGAGACGGATCCCGCGGTGCGCGAGGCGATCACCTGGGCGCTCGCCGAGATCGAGCGTGATCCGGTGGACACCAAGCTCGACGGGCCGCCGCCGCCGGGGACCCCAGGGGGCCCGCCCGCGCCCGCGCCCGGGGCCGCACCCGGCGGTGCCGCGCCGAGCGGCGGAGGTGGTGGTACCGATCCGGTCGCGCCCGCGCCGCCGCCCGGGCCGGCCTCGCCGCCACGCTGATGCCTCGCCCGCCCGCCTCGCTGCACATCGAGCACCTGTCGCACCGCTACCCGGGCGCGAGCCGGGCCGCGCTCGACGACGTCGGTCTGCAGATCGAGCCCGGCGAGCGCGTGGGTCTGTTGGGTCCCAACGGCGCGGGCAAGAGCACGCTGATGCGGATCGTCTGCGGCTTCCTGCCGCTGCTCGATGCCCGCGCGCGCGCCCAGGTGGCGGGACACGACGTGCGCGACGACTCGCTCGCGGTGCGGCGCGCGACCGGCTACATGCCCGAGCTCGTGCCGCTGTATCCCGAGCTGCGCGTGCGCGAGCACCTGTCGTTTCGCGCGGCGATCAAAGGCGTGCGCGCGCGCGCGGCCGAGCTCGAGCGCGTGATGACGGCGACCGGCCTGCGCGAGGTCGCGGCGACGCCGGTGGGGCGACTGTCGCGGGGCTATCGTCAGCGCGTCGGCATCGCGGACGCGCTGCTGGGATCGCCGCCGCTGCTGGTGCTCGACGAGCCGACCGTGGGCCTCGATCCCAACCAGATCCGCGAGATCCGCGGCATGCTGCGCGAGCTCGGCGGCGCACAGACGCTGCTGTTCTCGTCGCACATCCTCGCCGAGGTCGAGAGCCTGTGCGATCGCGTCGTGATCCTCTCGCACGGCCGCGTGGTGCTCGACGCGACCATGGATCGCGCGCTCGCGTCGGCGCAGCTGCGGCTCGAGCTGGCGACCGACGCGGCGACCGCCCAGGCCGCGGTCGCGGCGGCGTGCGAGGCCGCCGGGGTGGCTGGGCCCGCGATCGTGGTGGCGGCGCAGGCCGACGGCGCGGTCACGCTCGAGCTCGAGCTGCCCGGCACGGGCGCGGGCGCGCTGACGCAGCTGCGCACCGCGCTGGGCGAGGTCTGCCTCGCGCGCGGCATCGCGATCCGAGCGCTGGTGCCCGGTCGCACGCGGCTCGAGGCGCGCTTCGTCGAGGTCACCGGAGGGCTGCGCGCGTGAGCCTGCCCGCGCGCGCATGGATGTGGCTGCGCGGCACCTGGGCGATCGCGGCGCGCGAGCTGCTGTCGCTGCTGGTCACGCCGATGGGCTACGTGGTCGCGACGCTGTTCCTGCTGCAGCAGGGCTACGACTTCGCGCTGCTGCTGCGTGTGCTCAACGATCCGCTGGCCGCGCCCGGCCCGGTGATGCAGTACTACTTCGGCGGCAGCTTCTTCATCTTCTGGCTGCCGGTGGTCGCGATCAGTGCCGCGATCTCGATGCGGCTGGTCGCGGAGGAGCGCCGCCAGGGCACGCTCGAGGCGGTCCTGACCGCGCCGGTGCAGCCGAGCCAGTTCGTGGTCGGCAAGTACGTCGCGGCGCTGAGCTACTACGTCGCGCTGTGGCTGCCGACGCTGGCGTTCTACCTGCTGCTGCGCGGCGCAGGTGCGGCGCCCGATCCGGGGCCGGTCGCGGCGGGCTACCTCGGCACGCTGCTGTCGGGCGCGAGCTTCCTCGCCATCGGCCTGGTCGCGAGCGCCGCGGCGCGCTCGCAGCTCGCGGCCGCGATCGCGACCTTCGTGGTGTGCACGCTGCTGCTCTTGCTGGGCCTGCTCGAGCCCGAGGTCGAGCGCGAGTCGATCGCGACCTTGCTGGCGGACACCAGCCTGCTGGCGATGATGCAGGACCTCGCGCAGGGCATCGTCGACGGGCGCTGGCTGTGGCTGCACGGCGCGATCGCGACGCTGGGGGTCTGGGCCGCGGCGGTGCTGGTCGACCCGCGCCGCGATCTGCAGCGCGTGGCGCAGTGGCTGCTGGGCGCGATCGTGGCGGTGCACCTGGCGTGGTGGGGCACGCGGCACGCCACGCGCGACGACTGGACCTCGGCGCAGCTGTACGCGCTCTCGGATCGCGCGCGCGCGGTGCTGCAGGGCCTGGAGCGGCCGGTCGAGGTGCACACGATGATCCCGCCGTCGCAGGGCGGCGGCCGGCCCAACCCGCTGGCGGCCGAGGTCCGCGAGGTGCTGCGGCGCATGGCCGAGGTCACGCCGCAGCTGCGCGTGATCGAGGTCGACCCCGATCGCGATCGCCAGCTGGCCGAGCAGCTGGTCGCGCAGCACGGCCTGGCCGGGCGCGAGCTCGCCGACGGCGTGGTGCTGCTGCGCTCGGGCGTGGGCACCGAGCAGCGTCGCGCGCAGCTGCTGCCCGACGAGCTGGTCGAGTGGGCCCGCGGTCCCGACGTGCAGGCGACCGGACCGCGGGTGCAGGAGTTCCGCGGCGAGGAGGCGCTGCTGGGCGCGATGCTGCGGGTGCAGCCCGGCGCGCCGGTGCGCGCGTGCGTGACCCAGGGCCACGGCGAGCCCGCGATCGACGGGCTCGAACCCTACGCCGGCATCGCGCACCTCGCCGACCTGCTGCGCGCGCGCGACGTGACCGTGAGCATCGCGGATCTCGACGCGGCCGCGGGACTGTCCGCGTGCGACGTGGTCGTGGTCGCGGGGCCCTCGGGGCAGCTGCCTGCGGCCCACGTCGCGGCGATCGAGCGCTTCGCCGACGGCGGCGGCGAGCTGTTGGTGCTCGCGGGCGCGGTGTTGATGCCGGCGCGCGAGCAGCTGGTGCGGCACGGGCTCGAGCCGCTGCTGGCCCGCTACGGCATCGCGATGGGCGAGCGCGTGGTCGTCGATCCGCACGCGATGCCCGGCGGCACGCCGCTGCTCGCGTTCACGCTGGTCGAGGGCTGGGGCGAGCATCCGCTGGTGCGTCCGCTGGCCGGGCGCGCGACCAGCGTGGTGCTGGTGCGCGAGCTGACGCTGGGCGGCGGCGAGGGCGAGGCCGCGGTGCCGCTGCTGTCGGTGGGCGAGGATGGCTGGGCCGAGTCCGATCTGCTCGGCATCGGCCGCGGCGCGCCGCCCGAGCCCGGCGACGCGGGCGATCGCCCGGGCCCGATCCCGGTCGCGGCCGCGGCGGTGCGCGGCGGCTCGCGCGTGGTCGTCATCGCCTCGGATCAGTTCGTGCTCAACGCCTTCCTGCGCGACGACGTGGTCTACGATCACGGCCGCGATCTGGTGCTCAACGCGCTGGGCTGGCTCACCGATCGCGCGCAGCTGCTGGGCATCGCCGCGCGTCCGCGCGAGCACGTCAAGCTGGTGCTGTTGCCGGCGCAGCTCGAGCGCATGACGTGGATGTGCCTGCTGGGCCTGCCGAGTCTGGGCGTGCTCATGGGTCTGTGGGTGCTGTGGAGGCGGCGCACGTGATCCGGCCCGCGACCGCAGCGCTGGGCGTGGCCGCGATCGCGGCGGTCGTGCTCGTGCACCACGATCCGTGGCAGCGCGCCGCCGCGGTGGGCGACTACGTCGCGGGGCGCGGCGGCAGCGAGCGCGTGCTGCCGCAGCTGCCCGAGGGCGTGCCCGAGGGCGCCGCGATCGAGCTCGTGCGTGCCGACGGCTCGCGCACGCGCATCGCCGCGCACGAGCACGCCGCGGGCCTGTGGGTGTGGGCCGACCGCGAGCTGGTCGGCCCCGCGGATCCCGAGGCGCTCGACGGGCTGTGGAGCGGGCTGCGGGCGACCGCGAGCCTGCGCGCCGCGTCCATCGCGGCCACGGATGCGGCGCTGGGCAGCGGCGGGCGCGTGCGCCTCGAGCTGCCCGGCGGTCCCATCGAGCTGGTGCTCGGTGCGGCCACGCCCGACGGCGTGGGGCTCTACGCCGCGCTCGCGAGCGCGGACGTCGGCGCGGCACCGTGGGTCCTCGATCGCGCGCTGGCCGACTGGATCGCCCAGCCCGCGACCGGCTGGATCGCGCGGCGGCCGTGGGTGGTCGAGCCCGCGGAGATCGCCGCGGTGCGCTTCGCCGACGCGACGCTGTCGCGCGGGCCCGATGGGCTGTGGCGCGCGGGCGCGGCGGGGCAGGGCGCGCTGCTGTCGTCGAGCGCGGTCGATGCCCGGCTGTCGCGGCTGCTCACCGCGCGCCTCGATCCGTTCGCCGCGTCGGTGGCGGACCCCGGCGTCGCGCCGTGGCTGCAGCTGGACACGCTCGACGGCCGCACGCTGCCGCTGTGGTTGCGCGACGGCTGCGAGGGCCTGCCCGGCCGCGTGACGCTCGATCGCGGGCTGGGCCGCGCCGGCTGCGTCGACGCACGCGTGGCCGACCCGTGGCCGCTGCCGGGGCGCGAGCACGAGGAGCGCTCGTGGATCGAGCCGCGGCTCGTGCCGTGGGACTACGGGCGCGTGCTGTCGATCGCGCAGCTGCGTCCGCAGGCCTCGACGCTGCGGCGGCAGGGCGGCGGCTGGGTGATCGAGCGCGCCGTGTCCGGCGGCGGCACCGAGGTGGTCGCGGTGCCCGAGCCCGAGGTGCTGCGCTGGTACACCGCGCTGCACGACGCGCGCCTGGACACCGACGCGCCGCGGCCTGCGGTGTCGCCGACGGTCGAGCTCGAGGTGGTGTCCGACAGCACCGCGCGGCTGCGGCTGTCGTGCGCGCCCGATCACGGCGCGGACGACGACGCCGGCGACGCGATGATCTGTGCGCGCCAGGGCGAGCCCGCGTTCGCGTTGCGGCTGCCGGTGGCGCCCGACTTCACGCCCGAGAGCTTCGCGCAGCGGCAGCTGCTGGCGCTGGGCAGCGACGAGCTGCGCGCGCTCGAGCTGCAGGGCCCCGGGCTCGCGCGGCAGGCCGCGCACCTCGATCTGGGCGTGTGGCGGCTCGATGCGCCCGCGCACCCCGAGGGCGACGCGGTGCTCGACGAGGACGCGATCGTGCAGCTCGGCGCGGCGCTGGGCGGCGCGCGGGCGCTGGCGTGGACCGAGCCGCCCGACGAGCCGCCGCTGCGCACGATCCGACTCGAGCGCACGGTGCGAGCGGGCCGCGGCGCCGAGGTCGGCGTGACGCTGTGGTCCGACTGCCGCGTGCGCGTGGACGAGGGCCCGACCGCGCGCGTGGGCGAGGGCACCTGCGAGGCGCTGGCGCGCGACCTGCTCGTCACCACGCCGCTCGAGCGCGTGCTCGAGGATGCGACGCGGCTGGTCGTCGACGGCGAGGACAGCCGCGCGTTCGCGCTGGTGCGCCGCGACGGCGAGCTCGTGCCCGAGCAGGGCGTGGTGCCGGGTGCACTGCAGCAGGCGCTGCGCGGCTGGCCGCAGTGGCGCGCGCGATCGATCGTCGCGCCCGCGCCCGTCGGCACGGCGCGCTGGACCCTGGCGATCGAGCCGCGCACCGGCGAGCCGTGGACGCTCGAGCTCGGCGAGGGCTGGGCGCGCGTGCGCGGGGCCGACTGGGGCTACGTCGGCGAGTGAGGCTGCGTCGACGGGCGCTCGCGCGGCGCGAGCGTCCGCACCGGGCTCAGGGCTGCTTGACCGCGGTCTCGGCGGCCTTCTGCGCCAGCGCGGCGTTCTCGGCCTCTTGCGCGGCGATCGTGAGCGGGTGCCACGGCGCGTTGGGCGGGTACACCCACGCGGCCGACTCGGCACCGGTCGCCGGATCGAGCGGCTTGTAGGCGACGAACTCGAGCAGGCCGCGGTCGTACGCGAAGCCGGTGTCCGAGAACTGCTTGAACTTGCCCATGAACGTGTACCGCTTGCCCTTCTCGAGCAGGACCTGCGGCGCGTCCTTCCACATCTTGGCCTGGTGCTCGGGGATGGTGAAGCGGTAGTTGACCACCATCATCGCGCGCTTTTTGCCCTGCTCCTCCTGCGTGTCGGTGATCCACACGTGGGGCTGCTTGGCGGGCGCGCACACCTCACCCTCGGGGCACGGCGGCGGGACGTAGATCTCCTGGATCCATCCCTTGACCTGGACTTCCTTGCCCGACTCGCCTTCCTTGACGCGCTCGTCGAGCTTGCTGCGCAGGCCGTAGATCGAGTACGAGCCGTCTTCCCACTGCTCGGGCGCCTTGCCCTCGTCGAAGTTGGGCGAGGGCGGCAGGTCGACCTTCACGTTGGTGACCGGCGCCTCCTTCTCGTCGGACTTGGTCTCGGCGACCTTGGGCTTCTCGCAGCCGACCAGGCAAAGACCCAGCGACAGGGGGGCGAAGGTGGCGAGCACGAATCGGTGGGTCATGGCGCGCGGGCGGCCTTTCCGGGGGAAGAGCCCTCGTCGCTGCCGCGTTGGCAGGCCGACCGGCCCCATTGTCCCTTGGGATCGCTTCGGGTAGGTACCACGGGCAGTCCGCGGTTTTCAAGGGCCGCGCGGGCCGGCGCTTGGGGCGATGAGAGGCGGGGACGAAGCACGCGCGGCGGCTGGCGACGCGCACCGAGGCGGTGATCGGCGGCGCGGCGGGCCCCGCTGGCGGTGCTGGCTCGCGCGCTGGTCGTGGCGCGGGGGGGCCGTGGCCGCGAGCGCGTGGTGGGGGATCGGCTGCGGCATGGGCGGGGGCCGAGCGGTCGACGAGGCCGCGCCGGAGCAGGCCGAGCCGGCCGCGGTGGCCGACGCCGCCGACGGTGACGGCACGCTGGTGCTCGCGGTGCGGCGGCTGCCCGAGTCGCTCGACCCGATGGCCGAGCTCGATCCGTGGGGCCAGCGGGTGGTCGACGATCTGGTGTTCGAGGGCCTGGTGCGGGTCAGCGGCGAGGTCGCGCCGTTCGTCGAGCCGGCGCTGGCCGACGACTGCGTGCTCGTGCCGACCGCCGCGCCCAAGCACGCGTGGTGTCACCTACGCGCCGACCAACGCTTCCACGACGGCAGCTCGGTGACGCCGACCGACGTGGTCGACGCGTTGTCGGCGTGGCTCGATCCGCGACGCGACGCGCTGCGGGCCCGGCACGGTCTGGACGCGCTGCGCCGCGTCGAGCTCGGCGACGCGCCGCCGTCGGGGGGGCGCGCGGGCGCCCGCGCCGACGCCGGCAAGTGGATCCACATCGAGGTCGATCGCGCCGAGCCGCTGCTGCTCGAGCGCATCGCGGCGATGAAGGTGTGGCCCAAGGGCAAGCGCCGCGGCAACGGCTTCGCGCGCGCACCGATCGGCACCGGGCCCATGCGCGTGGCGAGCTTCGACGCCGAGAGCCTGGTGCTCGAGGCCGCCCCGCACGCGCGGCGCAGCGCCGGCGTCGCGCGGCTGCGGCTCGAGACCGTGACCGACGGCGCGCAGGCGCTGGTGCGGCTGCGTCGCGGCGACGTGCACCTCGCGTTCGAGCTGCCGGCCGCGTTCGTGCCGCGCGAGCTGGCCAAGCCGGGCATGGCCGCACGCTTCGGCGCGTGGTGGCTGACGCCGCCGCGTTACGACCTGCTGCTGTACAACGTGCGCAAGGGGCCGCTGGCGGGTCGCGAGCTGCGGGCCGCGCTCGACCGCGCGCTGCCGCGGGTGGCGCTCGCGCGGGCGCAGGGGCCGGTGCCCGCG
>JAIBBS010000010.1 GCA_019694555.1 Nannocystaceae bacterium | reverse complement strand
CGCGGCCGCGCGCCCGCGGCGCGGCGTCGTGCGGTCGCGCTGGCCCCGTCGCGCGGCGCCGGGCAAGCTCGTCGCAGCCGATGGACCTGCACCAGCTCAAGACCTTCGTCGCGGTGGCGCGCGAGCGCAGCATCACGCGCGCGTCCGAGCTGCTGCACCTGAGTCAGCCGGCCGTGAGCGCGCACATCAAGGCGATCGAGGACGGGCTGGGGCTCGCGCTGTTCGAGCGGACCTCGCGTGGGATGGTGCTCACGTTCGAGGGCGAGCGATTGCTGGTCAAGGCCGAGGAGACGTTGGCGGCCCACCGCGCGTTGATGAGCGAGGCCCAGCGGCTCAAGGGCAGGCCGTCGGGCAAGCTGCGACTGGGCGCCAACGGCAGCGCCGACACCGTCATGATCGGTCGGTTGCTCGCGACGTTGTCGGATCGCAACCCCGAGATCGAGGTCGTGCTGCGGCACGGGACCTCGGCGGAGATCCTCGCCGGCATCCGCAACGGCAGCCTCGATGCAGGGTTCTACAACGAGAGCGGCGAGCCCGATGCGGAGCTGAGCACGCTCGAGGTCGCCCGGTTCACGATCCACGTCGCAGTCGCGCCGGGTGCGGTGGTGCCGACGGGCGCGGTGGACTGGCGCGCGTTGGCCGAGCTGCCGTGGATCTACCCCGCCGCGAGCGCGTGCTGCGGTCGCACGGCCGAGCGGCTGTTCGAGTCGCACGGCTTTCGTCCGCAGCGCGTCATCAGCGTCGATCGCGAGGACGTCACGCGCTCGCTCGTCGCTGCGGGGCTGGGCGTGGGCCTGCTGCACGCCGACCACGCGCACGCAGCCAGCGAGCGCGGTGAGGTCGCGCTGCTGTTCGAGGCGCAGCCGGCGGTGCGGGTGATGTTCGCGTCGCTGCGACGTCGCGCCGACGAGCCGCTGCTGCGAACGGTGATCGCGATGCTGCGCGAGCCCGCCGGCGCGTGAGCCGAGGCCCGAGGGGTCAGCGAGCGCGCCGCAGCAGCGACAGCGCGACCGCCAGCGCACCGATCGCGGCGAGCGCCCCGATGGCGAACGCCGCGCTCGAGCCCATCGCGCCCACCGCGAGTCCCAGCAGCGGCACGAACCCGGCCATGGCCGCGTCGAAGCAGGCGGCGTAGGCACCCAGCGCGACGCCGCGGTGCTGCGGCGCGACCGTGCGCATCGCCTCCACGCCGAACGAGGGGAACGCGAGCGAGAAGCCCAGCCCGGACACCGCCGCGGCCGCGATCGCGGCGATCGGCGAGGGCGCGAGCCACAGGCCGAGCTGACCCGCGGCCGTGATCGCGGTCGAGGCCACCGCCACGCGAGCACCACCGAAGCGGTCGGGCAGCGATCCGCCCAGCAGTCGCGCGATCACGTACGCGATCCCGAATGCCGTCATCGCATGCGCGGCGTGGGACCAGCCGCGCGCGTCGAAGTGCAGCGCGGCGAACGTCGCGATCGCGCCGAAGCCGACCGCGGACAACGCCAGCCCCGCGCCGGCGCGCCCGATCGAACCCAACGCGCGCGGCCACGCCAGCCGCGTGCCGCCGCTGGGCGCCACGTGCTGCAGCCAGCGCGCGGCCAGCAGCGCCAGCCCCGGCGCGAACGCGGCCGCGAGCGCGACGCCGACGAAGCCGCGCTGCGCGTGCACGGCCGCGCCCACCGGCGAGCCGGCCGCGAGTGCGCCGTACATCGCGATGCCGACCCACGCCATGACGGCGCCGGTGCGTTCACGACCGGCGAGCGCGACACCGTAGGCGAGCGCACCGCTCACGACCAGGCTCTCGCCCAGGCCCAGCAGCCCGCGCGCGATCAACAGCACCATCAGACTGCCGGCCGCGACCACGCCCGAGAGCGCGAGCACCAGGCCCGCGATCACCGACAACGACAGCCCCGCGAGCATCGCGTGTCGTGGTCCGCGTGCGTCGCTGCGGGTGCCCGCGGCGTGACGCGTCAGCAGCGTCGCGGCCGACTGCGCCCCGATCGCGAGACCGACCACGAGCGAGCCGTGGCCGAGCACGCCGTGCACGTGCGACGGCAACACCCCCAGCGGGAGGCCCATCGCGAGGAACTCGAGGAACACCACTGCGCACACCGGCGCGAGCACCTGCCAAAGTGGTGTGATCGTCGCGGCGTGCGTGGACGGTGGCGCGGTCTGTGCGGGCGCGATCGGGATCGGTGAACTCGGTGTCATGCATCGAAGTGTTGGTCCGCATCCCGCGATCGACCAATCGTATGTTCGCAGGGCAGACCTCGGCCGAACCGAGGACGCGTGCTCCGATCACCGCGCCACCGGCACGATCACCGACGAGACCCATGCGGCGAGGTAGAGTCCGAATCCGAACACGGTGTGCGTGACCACGCTCTTGAGGCTGTTGAAGAGCGGTGCGGCGGTCTTGCTCGAGGCGATGCCGGCACCGAGCGCCGGCTGCAGCAGCAACAGCGGTGCGGCGACCGTGACGATGCCGATCGCGAGCGCCGGCAGCAGCGTCGGCGAGCGGGCCCAACGCAGGCCGAACAGCGCCAGCAGCAACGCGCTGAAGCCGATGCCGATCGAGTAGTGCGCGAGCCAGCCCAGCACGGCCTCGCCGCGCACCGGCGGCGCCTTCGCGATGCTGGCGTGCAGCCACTGGCCGTCGCGAAAGTGGCCGATCCAGCGCCCCAGCAGCGCGAAGTCCAGCGACGGCACGCCCAGCCGTCGCAGCAGCCATGCCCAGCCATCCATCACGGCGGTGGCCCCGGCACCGATCGCCACGGTGCGCAGCACGATCTCGATGTTCGGGGTCATCGCCCCACCTTCCGGTTCTCGACGCTGTCCATGGCACCAGCGTCCTCCGCGAGGGCGTGCGCGGCCAATCGTTTGTCCGGAGGTCAGCCCTCGGCAGTGCCGAGGGGCGACCTCCGGCGCTGCCGAGCGCCCCGTCTGCGCTCACTGCAGCGGCGCGAGACCCTGCGCGACCGTGGGCACGAGGTCGCCCGACCACGGCCCGCCGTTGCCGTAGCTGCCGTCGTGCTCGAACGCCGACAGGCGCCAGGCCGCGTCGGCGACGTCGAGCTCGCTGGCCGGCAGCACCAGCACGAGCCCGGAGTCGGTGGTGATCAGCCGTGCGTTCGAGGTCGCGGGCACCGGCGCGTTGCCGACGACGTCGTCGACCGACAGCGTCCAGCCGACCGGGCCACCGCCGAACTGATACCAGCGATTGCTGCCGGTGAAGAAGTCGGCGGGGTATTGCGGGATCGGCACGTAGTCGTTGCTGCTGTCGCCGTCGCTGTCGAACACGAAGCCGTACTGGTAGTACAGCGCCGGCTGCATCGGCAGCGCGTCCGCGAAGTCGGCGAACAGCACCACCGCGTCGCCGTCGATCGCATCGTTGCCGGCGCAATACGTGGTGGCGAGCTCGCCCACGCCGCAGGGGAACAGCGACAGGTCGATGCCGGCGCCCAGGTGCGTGCCGGTCAGCACGATGTCGACCGGGCCCGCCGCGGTGCTGGTGTCGACACCGTTGGAGTGCAGCGTGGTGTTGCCGGCCGGCTGCGGCTTCGCGTCGGTGCAGGCCTGGGCGGCGACGTCGTCGCCCAGCATCGCGCCGAGCACCTTGCCGATCTCGTCCAGCCCGGCGTCGGAGCAGCCGGTCGGCGGCGGCGGGTCGGGGATCCCGTCGCACATCGGCGCGCCGGGATCGGCCTGCGGTGGCGTGGTCTTGGCCGCGCCTGCGCGGGCCTGCGGTTCGGTGCGACCGTTGATGTACGCGGCGTCGTACTTCCTGGCTTCCTCGAAGCACTCGGCGATGAGCACGCGGAAGAAGTTGCTGCCCGACGACGCGGCCTTGTCCTTGATCCGCGTGATCTCGCTGGGCGTGGTGAGGATGTCGAACAGCGGCACCGTCAAGCTGCTGACCCACTCGCTGCCGGAGTCGTTGGGGTTGGGGTCGTCGGCGTCGTCGACGTCGCCGTACGACGGCAGCTCGGCGTTGGTCGCCGAATAGGCCGCGTCCGCGACGCAGCTCAGGCTGTCGAGCATGGCGCCCGAGTAGCAGCCGTTGATCACCACCACCACGTTCACCCCGGGGTCGAACAGCGCCAGCCAGCGCTCGAGATCGGTCTCGTAGACGTCACCGATCGAGGCCTCGCCGGGCTTGAAGTGCGAATCGTCTTCGTTGACCCAACCGTGGCCGTTGAGGAACACCACCAGCGGATCGCCGGGCTTGAGTTCCTTGGCCTTGGCGCGGAACCACTCGTCGAGCTTCTCGAAGTCGGCCGGTGCGTCGACGGTCTCGGCGCCGGCAGGGCCGAAGTGCGTGGTGTCGAGCCCGGCGAGCTCGAACGCGTCGTTCATGTTGGCGCTGCCGACGGTGAAGTTGCGCTCGCCGTTCTCCTCCGGCTTCCACTCGTCGATCACGATCGCAGCGCCGCCGGGCGCGGTGCAGTCGAGCGCCGGCCGCTCGTCGTCGAGCAACGCACGCCGCGGCATCGGTGCGGTCAGTCCGGGCGACGCGAAGACCCAGTCGTCGCCGCTCCAGTAGGCGTCGTCGCTCCACATCGGCAGACCGTCGCGTACCGGCCACCAGCTCGCGTCGACCACGGTGATCTCGCCGCTGTCGCGGCCGACCGCCACCAACCGCGACGGGTGCGAGAACTCGCCGCTGGGCACGTCGTCGATCCAGAAGAACCAGCTGTCCTCGTCGAGCTCGAGCGTCGCGATCATCGACTGTGCGGTGGCGGGCGCGTAGGTCTCGATGGTCTCACCGGCGCGCAGCGGCTGCGGCTGCGCCAGCACGACGATGTCGCCGTCGTCCTGCACCAGCTCGTCGAGCACGCGCTGGGTCGCCGCATCGAGGTCGAGCCGGTCGTCGTCGCCGCGGCCGCACGCGACCAGCAACGCGGCGGAGCACACCAGGGGCAGGCGGATGCACGTCATGCCCGGGTGGATTCGCGAGCGGCCGCGGCGATTGCCCGGGGCCGCGAAAGTGCTGCACGAGGCCCGAGAAGCCGCCCCAGGACGGGTTGCAGAGTCCGGGCGGTGGCTGCCGTGCGCTCGTCAGCCGCTGCCGCGCAGCACCATCGCCGCGGCGCGACGGCCCGAGAGCATCGCCGCGTTCGCGTGCTCGCCCGGCGCGCCCACGCCGTTGCCGATGCGCAGCACGCCGGTGGTCGCGTCGCGGCTCGGCAGCGGGCCGGCGTCGCAGCGCGCGTTCGCCAGCTCGCTGCGCAGGCCGTGGCGTCGCGTGTAGTCGTCGGGATCGAGCAGCGCGGCGTGACGCACCGCGGCCGCGAAGCCGGGGCGCACGCGATCGAGCCCGTCGACGACGCGCCCGAGCATCGTCGCGCGCACGGCGTCGGAGAAGCTGCCCACGCCGCGCGGCGCGAGAAAGTACGCGGTCACGGTGGTGGCCTCGGCGTCTTGGTGATCGCGGAAGCCGTGGAAGGCGAGCTGCGCCGGCCAGCCGCCGGCGTCGAGCTCCGCGAGCCACGTCGGCGCGCCGGCGGGCATGACGATGCTGGTGCGGACGCGACCCCAGGCGAAGTCGCCGCGCAGCACGAACAGGCACTGCGCCACCGCGAGCCCGGCGGGCTCGCTCGCACTGGCGCGCTCGCGCGGGGCCATGCTCGAGATCACCGCGGCCGCGGGCATGGTCTCGCCGTGATCGCCATGCACGACCCAGCCGCCGGCGTCGCGCTCGAGCGCGGCGCAGCCCAGCTCCGTGCGCAGCTCGCCGCCGCGCTCGTGCAGCCGGCGCACCAGCGCGTCGACGATCGCCTGCACACCGTCGACCGGCACCACCGCGCGGTCGTGGCCGTATGCGTTGGCCTTGGCGAAGTCGGCTGCGAGGTCGTCGGTGCGCCAGCGATGCAGCGGCGTGCCGATCGCGTAGGCGATGAGGCCGACCAAGCCGGCAATCGCGTCGTCGCGCACGAACGCGTCGAGCAGTGCGCCGACGGTCGGCGCGCGCCGGGCCCGGACGCCGCGCACCAGCCGCACCAACCCCGGCGCGTGACGCAGCACGAACCCGAGCGTGCCCAGCGGGCTGCCGCTGCCGATCCGCACGTCGCCCAAGTGGATGTCGACGGTGCTCGGTGTGAACGCCACCGGCGCGCCGAGCTCGCGCAGGTCCGAGACGATGCGCCGACCGAAATCGTTGCAGCCGACCGTGAAGCGATGATCGGCGTGGACGAACGTGCCGCAGCGCCCGCCCGCGACCGCGCGGCGCTCGATCACGCGGACGCGGCGTCCGGCGTTGGCCAGCTCGACCGCCGCGGACAGCCCGGCCAGGCCCGCGCCCACGACCACGAGGTCGTCGCCGTTCACGCGCGCACCTCGCTGCGCTGGGTCGCCAGGCGCGTCACGAACTCGGCGAGCTCCACCGCCTGGAAGTCATCGGGCGCGCGCACCCACGCGACGTTGTCGATCGTGCGGGTGCCGAAGCGATCCTTCTCGTAGTCGGCGCCCATGCCCAGGTGCACGCGGCGGAAGCCGTGCTCGCCGGCGAACGCGATGATCTGCCACAGCAGCTGGCGGTACGGGCTGATGCGCCCGTCGCCAAACGGGCGATAGTCGACGCCGCAGACGAGCGGCCGCAAGTCGGTGCCCGCGCGATGCAGCGCGGCCCACGACACGACCACGCCGCGGTAGCGCAACACGAGGAACGACCACGCGCCGCACGACAGCAGCGCGCGGAGCAGCGCCACGGTCAACGGGAAGACGTTGATGTCGCGGTTGCGCGCCGCCAGGCCGAGGTAGGACGCGTGCAGCTGCGTCAGCAGCTCGTCGGAGACGTCGGTGTGCTGGTCCCAGAGTTCGGTCGTGAACGCGTCGGCGTGCTGCTGCACCTCTTCGACGTGACGCCGCCGGCGAGTTCCCGCGCGCGAGGTGGTGAACTCGGCGGGGCCGTGCCACCGGTCGAGCTCGAGCACGTGGCTCTTGGGGATCGGCATGGGCACGAAATCGAGGCCCGGCAGCGCCGCGGCCAGCGGGTGATCGACCGCGAGATCGCGCAGCACCAACGTCTTCGCGCCATCGCTGGCCGCGAGCTCGCGCATCGTTGCGACGATCGCTTCGGCGATCCCCGGGCGCGGCCCCTGCGGGAGCGCCAGATGCGGTCCTTCGGAGACCATCGTTCCCAGCGACACCACCAGTGAGGTGAAGCGATACGGGTGCTGCTCGCGTTCGGCCTCGAGCGCGTGACTCACGTTGGCGTGCATGAAGATGTCGTCCTTGACCAGGCAGGTGGTCAGCGGTGCCGCCGCGATCAGGCGCTGCTGGGCATCGTGCAGCTCGAGCGCGCGGACCCGCCAGCGCCACTGCGGCTGGGCGTGGTGGGGGTGGTGCACCGTCGCCACCGCCCGCAGCGTCGCCGCGTCGATGCATCCCAGGCCCGCGACCGCTGCGTCCCACGAGGCGTGGTCACGGAGTTCACGCGCGTCGGTCACCGTCGCGACGTGCAGTGGTCGCGATGGCGGCGCCACGAGCGTGAGCCGTGGCGAGGGCTGCGATGGCGCGGCGAGCCGCGGCAGCGCGTCACGGAACGTCTCCACGATGCCGTGCACGTCGAGGCCGTGGGCGGCGAGCACCCGCGGCAGGTGGGCCGCGAGGCTGTGGGCGAGCGCGTCGATCTCCGCCTCGGTGTGCAGTGCGGAGACGGCGATCCGCAGCCCGCCCTTGCCCGACGGCACCGCCGGAAAGCCGGAGACGTTGATGTGGAAGCCATCGTCGCGCGTCGCCTCCGCGAGGTCGAAGACGGCGTCGGCGCGGCCGACGGGGATGAACACGATCGGGGTCTCGTTCTCGACCGCGACCGGTACGCCCAGCTCGCGACAGCGCTGGTTGAGTTGCTGCACGCGGTCGAACAGGCGCCGCTGCAGCGCGCGGAGGTCGGGGCCGAGGTGCACCCGCGCGGACGCCACTGCGGCACCGAGATCTCCTGGGCGCATCGGGCCGGAGAACGAGAACGGTCCGCCGACCAGGCGTGCGGTCTCGGCGATCTCGGCGTCGCGCAGCACCACGACGCCACCGCCGACCGCGAATGCCTTCGCCAGCGACGTCACCACGACCACGCGCTCGTCCGCCGCGAAGCGCGACAGGAAGTGCCCGCAGCCGTGGGTGCCGGCCCAGCTCATGCCGTGGGCGTCGTCGACGTACAGCCGCACGTTCGGCGCGATGGCCAGCACCTCGGCGTAGAACGACGCCGGCAGGTAGTCACCGTACATCGAGTAGACGCCGTCGGTGGCCAGCCACACCGTGTCGTGGCGCCGCGCGAGCTGGGCGATGGTCTCGCGCACGCGGTCGAGCTCGCCGTGACGCACCACGACCTTGGTGGCGTGGCTACGCGCGCACTGCAGCGTTACCGCGTCGTCGACCGAGCGATGGGTCTGGTGGTCGATCACGATCGCGTCGCGCTCGGCGAGCAGCGCCGGCATCACCACCTGGTGCGCGATCGTGGAGCTGGGCAGGACGAGCACGTGCGGCGCGCCGAACACCTGTGGCAGCAGCTCGCGCTCGAGCACCTCGTACAGCGGGCACGACAGGTAGCCGCGGCTGTACGAGGTCTGCGCGCCGAAGCGGCGGTAGGCCTCGCGCGCGCCCTCGACCAGCCGCGGATCGAACTCGAGGCCGAGGTACGAGCAGCTGCCGAAGCTCACCAGCTCGCGGCCGGCGAGTCGCAGCCGGCGGCCGACGAACGCGTCGTCTTCGGCGACCTGGAAGTAGTGGCCGCGACGGCGGCCTCGATCGTGGATCTCGTAGACGGCCTGACGGAGCTTGCTGGCGTCCATGGTGCGGCGACGACTGTGGCCGCGGGGCCGCGAAGCGTTCCCGCGGAGATCCGCCAGCGGTCGGTGCGTCGTCGGGAACGCTCGCGCGGGCTCGGGCCACCATCGCCAGCGGAGCCGCCGACGATGCCGATCCTGGTCTCGACCCTCGCCTTGTTCCACGCCCTCACCGCCAGTCCCGTGGTGCCCAACGCCGGCGGCGCCGCCAACAAACCCATCGAAGCGCTCGATCCGCCGCAGGTGTTGCTCCCGAGCGCCGCGGCCGCTGCGGCGGTCGCGTCGCTGTCGTCGCAGGCGGCCGTGGTCGCGCGCGTCGATGCCGACGCGCAGCCCGGTGGTCCGCCCGCGCGCCTGTCGCTGACGCGACCGGCATCGCGTGGCGCGCGACTGTCGGCCAGCTGCGCGTTGTGGGTGCAGCCTGCGATCGACCGCATGTCGTTCCACCCGCAGGCCCTGGGTCCTGGCTGCGACGATCGATGGGGCGCCTGGGTCGAGTTCGACGCCGTCGCCGGGCGGCGCTACGCGGTCGAGTGCGGCGCGTCGCGTGGCGGGTGGAACGTGATGGTCGAGTCGATCGCGACCGGCTGGGTCGAACACGCGCGGACCCACCAAGCCGACACCGATCGCCCGACCACGCTGGTGTCGCTGCCCGAGGACCAGCACGTCGTCGTGGTGTTCCAACCGGCGGTGGGCGCGGAGCAGGCGATCGGTCACGTCGGCCGCTGCCAGGTCGTCGCGTTGGACTGACGACGGCGTGCGTGCGAGCCCCCGCGCGCGACTCGGAGGCCGCGATTCCGCGCTGCCGCAGCGCATTCGCTGCACGACGACGGTGCGTGTGGCATCGTCCACGGCCGATGCTGCAGCGCCCGCGATTGCCGACCCGCCGCGAGCCTCGCCAGGGGCGTGCGGTCGCGACCCGTCGCACGATCCTCACCGCCGCGCTCAAGGCGTTGCGCGAACACGGTGCCGACGTCAGCATGAGCCGGATCGCCGAGCTGTCGGGCTACGGCATCGGCACCGTCTACGAGTACTTCCCCAACCGCCGCACGCTGCTGTGCGAGCTGATGCACCAGATCTGCGAGGACGAGCTCGAGGCGATCCTCGCGCTCGCGCCGACGCTGCGCGACGCGCCGCTGGCCACCTTCGTCACGCGCACCGTGGGCCTGCTGGTGGCCTGGGCCGAGGAGCACGCCGTGCTCACGCGGTTGCTCGCGATCGAGGTGATCCCGACGCTGCAGCGCGACGAGATCGAGGACTTCGAGCCGCTCGTGGCCGCCGCGCTGGCCGCGGAGCTGGGCCGACGCGCGGACGAGGTCGCCGCGCCCGATCTCGCACGCGCGGCGCAGATGATCGTCCGCGCCGTGGAGTCGATCATCGAAGACGCGGTGCTGCAGCGCCCGCACGAACTCGCGCAGCCGGCCTTCGCCGACGAGATCGTCGCGCTGGTGCTCGGCTACCTCGGCCGCGCGCGCGGCTCGGTTTCCTGATCTCTCGAATTCGCCGCGAAACCCCGCCTTCGCTGCGGTTTCGTGATCGTCGACCACGGCGCCCGCGGGGCTCCTCGGGTTCGGGCTCGGAGGCTTGTCGCGGCGGATCGCAGCGCTACAGTTCGTCGCCCGTGAAGACCGCATCGCTGCTCGCCATCCTCGCACTGTCGCCGATCGCCTGCTTCGCCGAGCACGACGTCGGGGCCGAGGCCGACACCGACGAGCCAGCCGCCGAGCACGGCGAGGGCGGTGCGTCGTCCGGCGGCGGCGTCGACAGCGTGTTCGCGCGCGCGTGCGAGCGCCTGCACGGCGACTGTTCGAGCGTCTGCGACAACCCGTTCTTCGAGTGCTACGAGGACGTCGCGACCTGCACCGAGCAGTGGCGACTCGACTACCTGTCCGACTACGCCGCGCCGCTGGTCGACGACGAGCGCGTGGCACGCTGCGGCGCACAGGTCGACGAGCAGGCGTGCACGGATCTGCGCCCCGACACGCCCGAGTGCGAGTTCGCGATCGTCGAGCGCTGCGTCGGCGACGGCGACGCCCACGGCGCGATCTACTCGCCGTTCACGCCCGGGTCGGCCGTGCTCGGCGAGACGATCGAGCTGCAGCTGTGCCAGAGCATCGAGGAGTTCTTCGCGATCGAGCTCGAGCAGGGCGCGACGCTCGAGGTGATCGGCGACGACTCGACACCGCAACCCAGCTTCATCGATCGCATCGAGATGGTGACCACCGAGGACGGCGACGTGGTGATCGAGCGCAGCGACCTGGACACCCCGACCGCCCACGCCGGCACCTACCTGATCGGGGTGCACTCGGGGATGGCCGGGATGTTCCGCTTCGCGATCGTGCCGCTGCAGTGACCGCGGCGCGCGTCACTGCACGGTGGCGTCCACCAGCGCGATCTCACCCAGCCCGGCCGTGCGCAGGCTCGTGCGACGCACCGCGTCGCGCTCCTGCTTGCCGTCGGGCGTGATCGAGATGGTCCACTCGTCGTGGTGCAGCGTGAACGTCCACGCGTCCGGTCGCTGCTCGCCATACGCCATCGTCAGCCACAGCGTCTCGCGGCCCTGTGCGGCGGGGTCTTCGAAATCGGGGATCGTGACGGCTTGGTCGAGGCCCTTGGCGTCGAGCACGACCTTGCCGTCGCGCACGACCCGCAGGCTGTAGCGCTCGATGCCGGCGAAGCGCGGGTGGACCGTGGCGCTGCCGGGGATGCCGTTGCACTGCAGCTCGAGCAGCCACGCGCCGTCGCGTTCGGTGAGCGAGAGTCCGTCGACGGCGTTGCAGTGGAAGCCCAGCACCCACGATGCGCCGGTGTCCTCGAGCGGGTCGACCGCGTCGCAGTGGAAGCCGAGCACCCAGCTGCCCTCGTCCGCGCCGCCGGCGAGCTGGAACGCGTGGGTGCCCGCGTCGGTGTGCTCGATGCCGAACGACACCTCGGACGGTGCCTCGGTGTCGTCGAAGCACAGGCCCACGGCGGTGTGCTTGCCCACGGCCGCGATCGCGACGCCGGTCTTGGTCTCGACCGCGGCCAGCGCGGTGTCCGGGTCGAGGGCTTCGAAGCGGATGCCGTCGAGGCTCAGCGCCGCGTCGGCGTGGGCCGCGGCGGGAAGCGTGAGCGTGGAGGCGAGGGCGACGGAGATCGGGCGTGCGGTCGACATGGGCGTTGCCGCCGTCAGTGGCCCGAGGGCGGCGCTGCGTTCCCGCTCGACTCGCGCGGGCGGGCGGCGGTGATCGGCTCGAGGTCTTCGCAGCTTCGCGGGCCGCTGTCATCGCGCCGTGTGTCGTCGTCCAGGGCCCATCGTGCCGCCGTGGATCGGGACCCGGATCCCGTCGCTCGCGCGCCGTCGCGGGCGTAGCGCTTGGTCGGCCGCGGTCGAACCTGGTAGGTTTCCCCTCGCGGTGATCTCCGGCGACGACGACGACTTGCTCGCTCGTGCGCTGGCGGGCCAACGCCAGGCGCAGCGGGAGCTCGCCGATCGTCTGATCGCCCCGATCCATCGCGAGGTCGCGATGGCCCTGGGCCGCGCGACGCAGGGCACGGGCGTCGATCCGCGGCAAGAGGTGCTGGATCTGGTCCAAGATGTGCTCGTGCTGTTGTTCGAACACGACGCACGCGAGTTGCGGCGGTGGGATCCCAGCCGGGGTCGCAATCTGCACAGCTACGTGCGCCTGCTCGCGCGGCGCCGCGTCGCGCGGGTGTTGAACCAGCGGCGCGGCAACCCGTACGCACTCGTGCTCGTCGCCGACGCTGCCGACGAGGGCGGGCCCGACGACGGTGGGCCGATCGTTCAGCTCGAGCAACGCCACCAGCTCGACCAGGTCCTGGCCGCGCTCTACGCCCAGATGGACGAGCGCGATCACGAGCTGTTCGATCTGCTGTTCGTCGAGGAGCGCGACCCCGGCGAGGTCGCCGAGCTGCTGGGTTCGACGCGTGGGGCCATCAACGCCTGGGTCTATCGCACCCGCAAGCTCGTCCGTGCGCTCGCGAGCGCAGGCGCGGGCGAGTCGCGCGCAGCGTCATCGGCGAGCGGTGCGCCGTCCAAGGGGGAGGTGGGGCGTGGATGACGAAATCCTCGGCCCGCTCGGCCGGGCGCAACGGCACGACGAGGACGCGATGAACGCGGAGCCAGGAACTGTCGGATCGCTGCATCGACCGCTCGATGCCCAGGAGCGCGCGCGCGTGCTCGACGGGCTGCTGCAACGGCTCGACGGCGAGCGTGGGCTCGCGACGTCCGAGCCCGCGGCGACGTCGAAGCCGCCGGCGAAGGCCGTGCCGCTGGCGCCCGTCCGCGAGCGTCGTGGCGCGCGCTGGGCCGGCGTGACGATGCTCGCGCTGGCACTGGCCGCGGCGTTGGTGCTGTGGATCGGCCGCCGCGACGCCACGGTGCAGCTGCCGGGCTACGCGATCACGGCGCTCGAGGGTGGTGCGGCCGACGTGCGCTCCGATCCCCGTGCGCTCGATCGCACGGTCGTGGTCGGCCGGGGTGACGCGATCACCGTGGTGGTCACGCCGGATCGACCCGCGCCCGCGGGGCTGGGCGTGTGGCTCGTCGCGCGCGGTGCCGGGCCGGCGCAGCTGGTTCGCGTCGACGCAGCCATCGCGCCCAGCGGCGCGGTGAAGCTCGAGGGGCCGCTGGATCGCTGGCTCACGCTCGCGCCGGGTGAGTGGACGATTGAGGTCGTGGTCGGACCTGCCTACCGAGCGCCCGTGGACGCCGATGCGGCGCAACGCGACCCGCAGCTGCGGCGGGCCTCGTTCCAGGTGCGCTTCGCTGCCGACGGCTGAGGCCCGAGCCGTGCGCGTTGCGTCCCCTGCTCGCCTCGGGCAAACAGCGAAGCGATGCGGGATCGCGAGGCTCCGGCGGGCGCTGCCCGGCGGAAGGGATTGGCCGGCGGCTCGTCCGCGTGGCTCGGTCGGTGGGCCTGGTGCCTGACGGCCACCGCGGCCTGCATGCTCGCCTGCGGCGCTTCGGATCCGTCGTCGCCCACCCCGGAGACGATCACGGACACCGCCGCGTGGGCCGGCTGCGAGGACTACGTCGAGCAGGAGTGCTTGCTCATCGAGTCGGCGTCACCGGTGCCGCTGCGCGCCTGGCTCGACGTCCCTCCCAGCAGCGCGATCACGATCGAGATCGACGGCACCACGGTCCCGGCCGAGGTGGTCGAGGTCGACGGTGGCACGCGCGTGGCGTTCGCGGTGCCGCCCGCCGCGCGAGAGGTTCGCGTGGGCGGGGCCGCCCGCGCGGCGCTGATGCTGCAGTGGCGTCGCCGTGATGCGGCGGTCACCCGCGCGATCGAGGCCCAGCGACGCGGTGACCTCGACGCGATGTGCGCGGCCATGGCACAGGCACCCGCGAGTCTGGATCCGATCGATCGCATCCAGCTGGCGAAGCTCCGCTTCGGCTGCGGTCCACGCTCCGATCTCCGCGAGGTCGTGCCGCACGAGACCGAGGCGGCCGAGCTCGCCAGCGCGCACGGATTTCCCCGTGCGCTCGTGGGCGCGTCGGCGACGATCGTCGCGATGTGCGTGGGACCCATGGCCGACACCGACTGCGCGCGTCGGTGGCTCGAGCGCATGCCCGCGACGCTTGCGCCCGAACTCGCGGTGTGGCGCGACTACGCTCGGGGTCAGCTCGCGGCCGCGTCCGACGATCTGTCCGGCGCGCTCGCAGCCTACTCCGCGGCGGAGCGCTGGGCGCTGCGTCTGGGCATGGACGCCGAGCGCGATGCCGCCTACGAGCAGCGCGCGACCATGCTGGGAGAACTCGGCCGCGTCGGCGAGGCGGTCGCGGCTGCGAACGCGATGTACGCCGGACGCGGCAGCCAGGCGGAAGCCTGCGCCCGCGCGCGCGTGATCAACAATGCTGCGTGGCCGTTGCAGCGCCTCGCCGAAGCCGGGTTGCTCGAGGAGCCTCCGGTCGAGTGGTTGTTCGAGCAGGCCGAGATCTTCGAAGGTGGTGCGTGCGACGACGCGCGCGCGCGCACGATCGCGCTGGTGAACCTGGCTTCGGCGCTGCGCGACATCGGCGATCTCGACGAGGCAGAGCGGTGGCTCGCGACGCTGCTCGTCGGCGACCTGCCGCCCGATCTCGGCGACCTCGAGGCCGACATCGAGCAGCTCCGGGTCGACGTCGCACTCGCGACCAACCGCTGGCACGAGGTGTCGCTGCCGCTGCTCGCCGGCGCCGCGGTCGCGACCGAGCCGCGCCTGCGCTGGCGCGCGCTGGTGCAGCAGGCCCAGGTGCTCGAGCGCTTCGGGCTCGAGCTGGCCGCTCTGGCGCACTGGCGTGAGGCCGAGTCGCTGCTCGACCTCGAGGTCGCGCGCATCGCCGTCGCCGGCGGTCGCGAGTCGTTCCTGACCGCGCGGCGCACCAGCGCCGAGGGCTTGGTCGAGGCGCTCGTGCGTGCCGGCGCGAACGACGAGGCGCTGTGTCGCATCCGTCTCGCGCGCGGTCGTGCCGTGCGTGCCGCGGATCGCCGCGGCCAGACCGCGGCGCGGCCAGAGCTGGCGCGCTTCGACGAGCTCGTGGCGTTGCGGGCCGAGCTCGAGGCCGAGGCGTCGCAGGACTGGACCCTGCCGGGCGACGAGCTGGCGCGTCGACGTGCGCGTCGCGAGCAGCGGCGTCAGCAGGCGCTCGAGACCATCCGCGCCGAGCGGCGCGACGACGGCGCGGCCGACCCCGCGTGCTCGCTGCTGCCCTCGCGTGAACCGCACGAGGCGATGCTCGCGATCCAGCCGGTGACCGGCGGCACGCTGGCGGTGCTCGCGGCACCGCAGGGCACGCGGGTGCAGCGGCTGCCGCCGATCCCCGACGAGGACCAGGCCGCGGCGTGGCTCGATGCGATGATGGCCCGCTTCGCAGCCGAGCTGCGCGGTGTCACGGCCCTGCGCGCGTTGCCGGTCGGCGGCGCGTGGGCGCTGCCGATCCATCACGGCCTGCTCGACGGTACGCCGCTGGTCGATCGCGTGGCGGTCGCGTACGCCCTGGATCTGCCGCGAGCGACGGACGCGTCGCCGCCGGCGGTGGAACATGCGCTGGTGGTCGCCGATCCGCGCGACGACCTCGCGCTCGCGCGCGCCGAAGGCGAGGCGGTCGCCGCGAGCCTCCGCGCGGCCGGCTGGCAGGTCGATCTGCGCCTGGGCGCCCAGGCGCAGCGATCCGCGGTGCTCGCGGCGCTGGGCAAGGTCGAGCTGCTGCACTACGCCGGGCACGGCGTGCAGCGCGACGATGGTTGGCAGGCCGCGCTGTTGCTCGATGGCGGGCAGACCATCGAGGTCGTCGATGTGCTCGCGGCGCCCTCGGTGCCGCGCGTGGTCGTGCTGGCCGGTTGTCAGACCGGTCTGGTGCAGCATGGACTCGTCGATGGCGGCATGAACCTCGGCCGCGCGTTCCTGCTCGCGGGCGCGGAGGCTGTGATCGTCGGCGATGGGGTCATCCGCGACGACGATGCGCACGCCCTCGCGCAGGCGCTGTACGAGCACGCCGCCACCGACGGATTCGATCCGGTGGCGGCGCTGCGCCGCGCGGTCGGCCGCGCGGTGGAACCCGACCGCGCCGCGCGGTGGTCCGCGTTTCGCGTGGTCGTGCGCTGATGCGCATCAGAACGACAGCGTCGACGGCGGCGTGACCAGATCACCGTGGGTCCAGTCGGTCGCCACGCCGCTGCCGACGAAGCCGATGCGGACGGTGCCGCTGACGACCTTCGACTGCGGGATGGAGGTCAGCGTGATGGTCTTCGTCGCGGTGCTGAGGTTCTGGTCGCCGAGCGCGTAGGCCACGCTCGTGCCGTTCTCGAGCTTGAGCGACACCGACATCGACGTGTCGGTGCGTGCGCCCCAGCCGACGTCGAGCGCCGCGACGATCGAGACCTGGTAGTCGTTGTTCGTCGGCGAGCCCGTGCTGGTCCACGTGCACGTCGGACACGCGGGATTGGTCGGCTGCGGCCGCGTCAGATCCTCGGTGTCGGAGGTGCCGGGCAGGGCCGGACACGACGCCGCGACACCGTCGGCGGTGTACAGCTCGTAGCTCGCGTCGCAGAAGCCCGCGCACGAACCCACGCTGGTCAGGCCCGGCGTGACCTCGGTGCCGGGATCGACGCCCTCGATCGCGAGCGCGAGGTCTTCGGGCCCGAGCCACGTCGTGCGGCACACCGGCTGCACCGCCGCGGGGCAGGTGCCGGTGGTGGTGCATGCCTGCGCCAACGCCGAGCATGCGGTGATGCGCCGGATCGGATGCGTCGTTCCGGCCAAGCCGAACTCCGCGTCGTCGTTGGTGGCGATCCCGGCGGCATAGAGCTGGTCCATCACCCGATGCGCGTCGAGCCCCGGGTTGTACGACCACACCAGCGCGGCGGCGCCCGACACCACGGCGGCGGAAATCGAACTGCCGGTCCGCGCCGGCGCCTCGCGGAGCACCCGCGGCACGTGATCCGCGATGGCGCCCAGCCGCGGGCGACCGAGCTCGCGCGCGTTCGAGACCGGATCGTCGTCCCACGTCAGACCGCCGACCGCGTGCACCAGCGGGCGGTACTGTCCCGAGCTCGCGACCGGGTTGGCGATGTCCAGCTGCGAGGTGCACTGCTGCACGGTCGGCGCGGGCAGCTCCTCCCACCCGGCGGGCAGCACCGGCCCGGGCGTGCAGTCGGTCTGATCGTTGCCCGCGGCCGCGATCGCCAGCGCGCCCTCGCAGCTGGCGCGGCGCAGCGCCAACAACACCGCATCGACCGCGGGCGCGGACGCGGCTGGATCCTCGCCGAATGCCGCGAGCCAGCCGAAGCTCATGTTGAGCACGAGCTTCGCGGGCGCGCCGGTCTCCCAGCTGCGGATCGTGCTGTAGAGCGCGCCGGCGATCTCGCTCTGGAACGCACGCATGCCGCCGCGGACCTGGTCCTTGTCGCCGGGCGCCAGGCCGTAGCGCGGCAGCGCCAGCACGTTCTCGACCCAGGCCTTGCAGCCGGGCGCGTTGGGCAGACACGCGTGGGCGATCTCGGCGATGAGATCGGCGACGACCACACCGTGGTTGTCGCGCGGCTGATTCCACGTCGCCGGCACGGTGTCGAGCACTGCGACGCGCACGGCGGTGCGGTTGTTGTTCGTCCCCGGCAAGCCCAGCTCCGCGTCGGTGAGCAGGTCCATGCGATCGTCGGCGAGGGCATCGAGCGCGGGGTCGAGTTCTTGCTCGAGCGCGGGCACCGAGGCCGGGGTCGTGACGACGCAGTCCGCACCGCTCTCGGCCACGAACGTGCGCGAGGCGAGGTAGGCGACGTCCTCGCTCGTGACGGCGGTCGGGTTCGAGAACTCGTACACGCAGTAGGCGCCGTACTTCGCGTTCGTGCCGCTCCACGCCGGGAACAGCTTGGTGCCCTGCCAGCTGCCACCGCTGTTGGGGCGCGTGACCGTGGTGCAGTTGCCCTCGGTGGTGCGTCGCACGACCTGCCGCCAGGCGACGCACACGTCGTCCTCGACCTCGAGCACCGGCTCACCCACGCGCAGCTGCGTGACCGCGGCGTCGCCGTCGTGCTCGCCGCCGCAACCCGCCACCAGGGCCACGAGCGCCCACCCCATCGTCCGAACCCTTCGCATCGGTGTCGCCTCCCCGCGGGGGCCCAGGTTGGCCCGGGCCCAGCGCGTCGCTCGACCCATGGTCAGCGAAGGCGGGGCCGATGACAGCCCGCGTTGCGTTTTTTTTCTCGGCCGGCGCGTGCCCTGCGCGGGGCGTCGATCAGTGGCCCGAGGGCGGCGCTGCGTTCCCGCTCGACTCGCGCGGGCGGGCGGCGGTGATCGACGACTCCAGATCCTCGGTGGCCGGCGCGCCCTCGCGGGACTCGAGCAGCTCGCGCAGGGCCGCGCGGGCGCGGTGCAGCCGCGAGCGAACGGTGCCCGGAGCGATGCCGAGCACCTCGGCGAGCTCCTTGCCGTCGAGCTGCTCCCAGTAGTGCAGCTCGAGCGTGATCTGGAAGTCGAGCGGGATGGCGCGCAGCGCCGCGAGGATGCGCTGGTGATCCTGCTTCTGCGCCGCGAAGCCGCTGGGCGAGGTGCCCAGGGCTTCGAGTGACGAGACCGAGAAGTCGATGTCGGCGTCGTTGCCCTTGCGGTGCTTGCGACGGATGTGGTGGCACAGCTCGCGCCGCGCGATGGTGAAGATGAAGGTGCGGAAGCTGGCCTCGCCGCGGAAGCTGGGCGCGGAGCGGACCGTCTCCAGCATCGTGCGCTGGATCAGATCCTCGGCCTCTTCGTGGCCGACCTTGTTGCGGAAGAAGCGACGCAGCGCGGGGAAGTGCCGCGCGAACAGCTCGTTGCCGGCGGTCTTGTCACCCCGGTGCCAGCGTTGCAAGAGCTCGGCGTCGTCGCCCACGCGCACATCCACGCTAACACGGCCGCGGGCGCGTCAGCGCGCGGCGTGGTCGATGCGGGCCAGCAGCGCGTCGATCTCCTCGCGCAGCGATGCGTTGCCGGCCTCGTCCGCGAGCGCACCCGCACGCTCGGCGATGGGTCGCGCGGCGGCCGCGTCCGCGCGACCGAGCCACGCGGCGGCGCGGTCGAGCTCGACCTCGGCCATCACGCTGGGGCGGACGGGATGCTGCACGAGGATCGCGGCGGCGCGGTCGAGCTGGGCGCTCGCCTCGACGAAGCGCCCGGCCGCGAGCTCGACCTGGCCCAGGCGGAACCGCGGTTGCCACAGCGCCGGTGCGTCGGCGCCCGCAGTCTGCTCGAGCACCTCGACGGCGCGCTGCAGGTGCGTGCGCGCGGCGTCGAGATCCCCCAGCACGCGCCGCATCGAACCCGCGTTGGTCAACGCCTGTGCCAGCAGGCTGCGATCGAGGTGGTCGTCGAAGCCGGCGACGACGCGCTCGTGCACCTGCGCCGAGGATTCGTCCTCGCCCAACCGCGCCAACACCGAGCCCAGCTGCGCGAGCGCGTAGTAGTAGCCGCGGTCGTGGTCGTGGCCGATGCGCTCGAACAGTGCCAGCGCCTGTTCGATCCACTCGCCGCCGGCCTCGGGCTCGCCCGCGGTCGCGAGCGCGGCGCCCATCGCAGTCCAGGCGTCGCCGACCAGCCGGTTCGACACGCCGTACGCGGCCTCGAGATCCATGCCCGCGAGCTCGAACTCGTCGATGGCGCGGTCGAACTCGCCCACGCGCACGAGCGCGCCGCCCAGGTTCATGCGCGTGCGCGCGACCTCGGGGTGACGCGGGCCGTACAGCGTCTGCTGGCGTGCGAGCACGTCCTCGAACGCCGCGCGTGCGCCCGCGAAGTCGCCCTGGTTCGCGAGCGCGGCACCGAGGCTGTTGCGGATCGACAGCGCCGTCGCGCCGTCGTCGTTGCCGTCGCGTGCGAGCCACTGCAGCGCTTGCTCGTAGGCCGCGACACCTTCGCTGGCCCGACCCGCGCGTGCGAGCACGTCGCCGACCGACTGTTCGAGCTGGGCCTGGCGCGCCGGGGTCTCACCGACCCGCGCGATCGCGGCCTCGGCTGCCAGGCGATACCGCAGCGCCTCGTCGCCGCTGGCCCCGTCGGCGACGCGCATCAGCTGCGTCCACGCGCTCGGTGCCAGCGCATCGTCACCGGCCTGCGCGGCGGCGAGCAGCGCCGCACGGCAGTGGCGCTCCGCCGTCGCGATCTCGTCGACGCGCTGCGCGAAGCGGCACGACAGCAGCTGCGCGCGCGCGACCAGCCGCGGCTGCTGCAGGAACTCGAGCTCTTCGATCACGCCCGCCAGTCGCCGCAGCGCGTCGTCGGCCGCGATGAGCATGAACGCGGCCTCGGTCTCGTCGAGGCCCCGCGCGAGCGCCTCGACCTTCGCGCGCTGCTCGGGATCGCTGGGCCACTGCGCGGTCTCGTCGAGACCGTCGTGGCAGCCCTCGGGCGCGGGCAGACCCAGGGCTGCATCGAGCGCGTGCGCGGCACGTTCGTCGGTCGCCGCGATCACGCCCTGCACCACCGCCGCGAGCGCGTCGCGACGGCGGTCGAGGCAACGCATGCTCGCATCGAACGCGGCGTCGGAGCGCTCGTGGTGCACGCGCGTGGCCTCGCAGGCCTGCTGGCGCGCGGCGTGCCAGCGCTCGGCGAAGTCGTCGAGCGCCGTGACCACGCGGCCGCGGGCCTCGTCGAGGTACGCGCGCTGCGATCGCACGAACGCGTCGTCGAGGCGCTCGCGTTGCTGGGCATCCCACGCGCCCGACAGCGCCGCCGGATCGCGCTCGCAGTGCGTCGCGTCGCGCCAGGGCTGCCACACCGCGAGCCCGACCGTGGCCGCGAGCCCGGTGATCGCGAGCCGTCGCCGCCGTCGATCGCGGTCCTGCGCGCGCTGCAGTGCGTCGAGCAGCGTCTCGAGCGAGGGCCAGCGATCGTCGGGTCGCGGCGCGAGCCCGCGACGCAGCGCCGACCACAACGCGCGCGGCACCGGGGCTGCGCCGCGCGGCGGCACCGGCGGGTCGCCGCCCAACACCGCCGTGCCCGCGTGCGGGCGCACGCCGAACAGTGCCTCCCATGCGCACACGCAGAACGCGAACTGATCCGCGCGCGCGTCGGCATGGCCGTCGAACTGCTCCGGGGCCATGTACGCCGGCGTGCCGCCGATGCCGGTGGTCTCGCCGCGCGCGAGATCGCTGCCGACGCGCGCGCGCGCGAGGCCGAAGTCGGCAACCTTGAGCCGACCGTCGAGTCCGCGCAGCACGTTGCTGGGCTTGAAATCGCGGTGCACCAGCCCTGCGGCGTGGGCGGCCGCGAGTCCGCGTCCAGCGGCGAGCAGCGGGCCGAGCACGCGCGCGACGTCGCCGCGCGTGCGCACCGGGTGGGCGCGCAGCCAGTCCGCCAGCGTGCCGCCATCGAGGTACTCCATCGCCAGGAACACCGCGTCGTCGACGGTGCCGACCTCGTACACGGTCACGACGTGGGGATGGGACAGCCGCGCGAGCGCACGGGCCTCGCCCAGCAGCGTCGCGGTCGGCACGTCTGCGCCGGGGTGCAGCAGCTTCACCGCGACGCGACGATCGAGCCGTGGATCGTGCACGGCATAGACCACGCCCATGCCGCCCTCGCCCAGCCGCTGCAGCACCTCGAAGCGATCGATGCGCACGGGCGCGGGCGCCTCGTCGAACAGGCGCTCCTGCAGCCGCGCCCGCAGCAGCTGCGTGTCGACGCCCTCGTCGCCGTCGCGGTCCGAGCGTGGCAGCACGCTCGAACGCAGCGACGACGCGCTGGTTGCCTCGCTGTCGTCCATCGGGCCGGCGATGCGCGGCGCGCTGGGGACCCGCGGGTTCAGCCCGCCGACGGCGTGGCCTTGCTCGCCGTCGAGCTCGCCTTGCCCGCGACGGGCTTGGTCGGGGTGAGGCCGGTGCCGGGCTTGACGTCGCTGCCCGCGGGCACGAGCAGACCCTCGAACACGTTGCGCTCGCCGAGGTACCGCGCGGCGGCCTTCTTCACGTTGTCGCTGGTCACGCGCTCGATGCTCTTGGCCAGCTCGAGGATCTTCCGCGGGTCGGTGCCGTAGCGGTAGTGCTCGAGCAGCTGGAACGACCAGAAGCGGTTCTCCCGCATCGAGGTCTCGAGCGTGCGGCGACGCTTCTCGCGGATCTTGTCGAGGTAGTCCTCGCCGATGCCCTCGGTGCGCAGCGACTTCGCGATGTCGAACACCGCCTGCTGCAGCTTGGCCACGTTCTCGGGCGCGCAGCCGAAGCCGATGGTGTACGAGTAGGTCTGGTTGGGCCGCCGCGCGATGCGACCGTTGCTGAACGCGCCGTAGACCCCGGACATGTCCTCGCGCAGCACCTCGCGCAGCCGGATGTCCATCACGTCCGCGAGGATCTCGATGTCGTCCTCGTTGGTCGGGCTCCAGCGCTCGCGGCCGTGGAACTCGAGCATGACGAAGCTCTTGGGGTCGACACCCTTCTCGACCTTGAACTTCTTCACGCCGGCGGGCTGACGCGCTCCGACGTCCTTCCACGATTCCTTGCGCTTCTTGCTGGGCAGGCTTGCGAGGTAGGTCTCGACCAGCGGCTGCAGCGTCGCGGGGTCGACGTTGCCGACGAACAGGAACGTGAAGTCGCCGAAGTCGGCGAAGCGATCCTTGTAGACCTCCAGCGCGACGTCGTGATCGACGCGGTCGAGCGTCTCGAGCGTGGTCGGCATGCGGCGCGGGTGGTTGTTCCAGCGGAAGGCCGTGAACTGCTCGAAGAACACCTGCTGCGGGTTGAGGTCGCGGTTCTTCACGAACTCCGCGGTGCTCGACTTCCACGACTGGAACGCGTCGGCGTCCTTGCGCGGCGCGGTGCCGGCGAGGTAGGTCATCTGCAGCATGAGCTCGAGATCCTGCGGCGAGGCGTTGCCGCGGAAGCCCTCCTCGAGCTCGCCGATGTACGGCGACGACTGTGCGACCTTGCCCGCGAGCAGGTTGCGCAGCGTGACCGCATCGACCTCGCCCATGCCCGAGCGCGAGACGATCGCAGCGGCGTTCTGCGCCGAGTCGAAGCGCTTGGCGTTCACCAGCGAGGTGCCACCGGGGCTGATGGCCTCGAACAACACCTCGTCCTTCTTGAAGTCGGTCGGCTTGACCACCACGCGCGCGCCGTTGGACAGCGTCCACACCGTCAGGCCCAGCTCGGCGATGGTCTCGGTCTTGGTGACCTTGCCCGGCGTGGGCTTGGTCTTCATCAGCTCGCCCACGCCCTTGTCCTCGTAGGCGGCGAGCTTGGTGCCGGCGACCGAGTCTGCGACCGCGAGCAGCTGCTTGTCGGTCGGCATCTTGTCGCGGGCGGCACCGCTGGCCATCACGACCCGGTCCTTGCGCGAGGTCCAGCGCGCGGCCAGGGCGTTGACGTCGTCGAGCGAGATCTCGGCGAGGTACTTCTTGGCCAGCGCCAGCTGGGTCTCGCGGCTGGGCATCGCGTCCTTCTCGAGGAAGCGGAACACGGTCTCGAACGCGTAGCTGCGGCCGTCGACGGTGTCCTTCTCCGTCACGTTGCGCTCGAACCGACGCAGCGTGCGTGCGCGCTCGCGCTCGAGCTCGGTCGCGAGGAAGCCGTGCTGCTTCACCCGCTCGACCTCGGTGACCAGGGTCTCGAGCGCCTCCTCGACGCGGCCGGCCTTGGCACCCGCGGTCAGGTCGAACACGTCGACGGCGCGGCCCATGTTGCTGGTGTTCGAGAACGCGAACACGAACGGCGCGTCGGCCTGCTGGCGGATCTCGTCGAGTCGCGCGCGCAGCATGCCGTGGAAGAGGTTCTCGACCAGGTTGTCGCGGAACTCCTTCTCGCTGCGCACGTGCGAGACCTCGCCCTTGATCGCGAGCGTCACCGACGTGAAGTTGGCCTCGGGGTCGGTGATGACCGCGGCGCGGGTCTTGTCGAGCAGCGGCACCGGCACGTCGGGACGCTTGCGCGGCTTGGCCGGGCCCTTCAGCTTGCCGAAGCGCGCCTCGATCTCCTTCTTCATGGTCGCGGGATCGACGTCGCCGACGATCACGATCGCCATCAGGTCCGGGCGGTACCAGTCGCGATAGAAGCGCTCGAGCGTGGCGACCGGCGCCTTCTCGAGGATCTCCTTCTCACCGATGGGCTTGCGATCGGCGTACTTGCTGCCCTCGAGGAAGATCGGCCACTGCTTGTCGAAGATGCGCTGACCCGCGCCACGACCGAGGCGCCACTCCTCGACCACCACGCCGCGCTCCTTGTCGACCTCCTTGGGATCGAAGCTCAGTGCGCTCGACCAGTCCTCGAGGATGTCGAGGCCCTTGGTCACCACCGCGGGGTCGTCGGTCGGGACCTTGAGCTGGTAGACGGTCTCGTCGAACGAGGTGAATGCGTTGAGGTCCGCGCCGAAGTCCATGCCCGCCTTCTCGAGGAAGTCGATGAGCGTGTTCTTCTCGAAGCGCTTGGTGCCGTTGAACGCCATGTGCTCGACGAAGTGCGCGAGGCCCTTCTGGTCGTCGTCCTCGAGCACGCTGCCGGCGTTGACCGCGAGCCACAGGTACACGCGCTTCTCCGGCTTGGGATGCTTGCGGATGTAGTAGGTCAGGCCGTTGGGCAGCGTGCCGGTGACCAGCGCGGGGTCGATCGGCAACGCCGGCGAGTCGTCCTTCGCGATGGGCTTGTCGGTCGTGCCCGGGTCGGTGGTCTTGCCCGAGTCCGGCTTGGTCGTGCCGCCTTCGACGCGGACGACGCAGGCACCGAGGAACAACGCGAGGGGAATCGAGATCGTGGCTCGCCGCATGGGTTTGACGTCCGGGAGACTACGCGCTTTCGGCTGTGTCGCACGGGCGACGCGCGCCGGTGGCCGCGGCGGGGTGCGTGAGTTGTCGACGCCGGGAACGCACGCCGGGGGCCGCACGTGGGAAGGCGTCGGCGACGAGCGCCGTGCACGACGACCTCGCGTGCGCGCGGTGACGTGCGCGACCGTCCGATCAGGTCGCGATGCCGGCGTG
This sequence comes from Nannocystaceae bacterium, assembly GCA_019694555.1. Lineage (GTDB taxonomy): Bacteria > Myxococcota_A > Polyangia > Nannocystales > Nannocystaceae > Xiheibacterium. Next base: position 51,802 of record JAIBBS010000010.1, on the reverse strand, counting down.
GACGGGTGTCGGGGGTGGGCTCGGGCGCCCGCCGAGCTGCGCGCACGGCGACGCGATCGATGCGACGAGGTCGTCGCGATCGGTGCCGACGAAGCGCGCCGCGATCGCGTGCGCGACGACGCGTGATCGCGATGCGTGCGCGACGATCCGTGATCGCGACGCGTGATCGCGACGCGTGATCGCGTGACGCGATCGATCCGAATCCGCCGCGCGTGCGACCGCGATCGCTTGCGCGCGACCGCACCGAGCTCGTGATGTCGGTGGCCGTTCGATCACCGAGCGCGCCGCGGTTCGATCGCGCCGAGCCGCCGCACGACGCAACAACTGCCGGCAGTTCGGAGCGGCCGCGGACGGTCCGCGGCCGTACGAAACAGTTTCCGAGGACGAACCATGCCCAACACCGTGCTGTACAGCCAAGGATCACACCGCAACGTTCTGATCGAGGATTTCGGCCACGGGCTCGCGGTGCAGGCCAACCAGCACCTGATCATCCACGGCAAGGCGGCGATGATCCTCGATCCGGGTGGCCACAAGGTCTACAACAAGGTCCTCTCGGAGACGATGCAGCTGCTGGGCAGCCAGGCGAAGCTGCAGTACCTGTTCCTCTCGCACCAAGATCCCGACATCGTCGCCGCGACCAACGGCTGGCTCATGACCACCGATGCCGAGGCCTGGTGCTCGGCGCTGTGGACCCGTTTCGTGCCGCATTTCGGCCTCGATCGATTGGTCGAGTCGCGGCTCAAGGGAATCCCCGACGAGGGCATGACGCTCGATCTCGACGGCTGTTCGCTGCGGATCCTGCCGGCGCACTTCCTCCACTCGTGCGGCAACTTCCACGTCTACGACCCGACCTCGAAGATCCTGTACTCGGGTGACCTGGGCGCGTCCTTGGGCATGGACTACGTCGAGGTGCCCGACTTCGACGCACACCTGCAATACATGGCCGGCTTCCACCAGCGCTACATGGCCTCGCAGGAGGCCATGCGCGCGTGGGCGAAGATGATCCGGAAGTTCGACATCGAGATCATCGCGCCGCAACACGGCGCGCTGTTCCGCGGCAAGCAGATGGTCGGCCGCTTCATCGACTGGTGCGAGACGTTGCGCTGCGGCGTCGATCTGCTCGCGCCGATGTACGATCGCATCGAGGCGTGAACGCGCGGGCTCAGCCGTTCCAGCGCACCGGCGTGAACTCGTACTCGATCACGTCGGTGGGCCGCACGCCCAGCTGGCCGCGATCGCTGGGACCCCAACACGTGACGGTGTCGTCGGCGAAGCGGGCGCAGGCGTGGAAGCCGGTGGTCTGCAGCTCGACGATGTCCTGCGGCTGCGGCAACGCGCTGGGGTGGCCGACCGCGGCGCTGCCGGGGTCGGGCGCGACCTCGAAGAGGTAGTTCACGTCGCCCCAGCACGAGGGTTGACCCGCCGCGATCGCGCAGACGGTCCCGCCCGCGACCACGAGGGTGTCGACGCCGGCGAGGGTGTCGATGACCGTGGGCGTGGTCGCGAAGTCGTCGAACTGCAGGTCGCGACCGAGCTCGCCGTAGCTGTTGCCACCCCAGCACGCGACGGTCGCGTCGGGTTGCAGCAGGCAGCCGCCGGAGTCGGCCACGCCCACCACGGCGACATCCGCCGCGCCGACGACCGCGCTCGGCACCGGCGGCATCGCGGGCGGATCGGTGGTGCCATTGCCGAGCTGACCGACGGTGTTGTTCGCACCGATGCACGCCACGGTGCCGTCGCCGGCACGCGCACACACGGTGTTGGCACCGACGATGACCTCGACCGCGCCCTGCAGCCCGGGCACCGCCATGGGTGTGGCCTGGCACGGCGTGGTGTACTCCATCGGCACGTCGCGCATCACCACGAACGGGCCGCACTCGGGCGCGGCGAAGCCGAGCTTGTCCGCATCATCGACGCCCCAGCAGACCACGTCGCCGCTCTGCCGTACCGCGCACGCGTTCGATGGGCCCACGCCGATGTCGATCGCGTCGTCGAGCTCGCTCACCACCACCGGCGTGGCCGAGTGCACGCCCTGGCCCGAGTCGCCGTTGCCGAGCTGACCGAGGCCGTTGTCGCCCCAGCAGCGCACGGTGCCATCGTCGAGCCGCGCGCAGGTGTTGCGCCACGACGCGGCCAGCTCGACCACGCCCTCGAGCCCGGGCACGCGCTCGGGCAGCCAGCGATCGTGCATCGACCCGGACTCGCCGTCGCCGAGCTCGCCGACGGCACCGCTGCCCCAACACGCGACGGTGCCGTCGTCGAGCCGCGCACAGCTGTGCTCGACGCCGATCGCCAGCTGCACCGCATGCAGCAGCATGGTGGGCTCGGGCACGTCGCCGCTGGAGCTGCTCTCGTCGGCGCTGCTGCTGCTGCTGCTGCCGCTGTCGCTGCCGCTGTCGCTGCCGCCGCCCTCCGCGGTGCTGCGATCGGCACATGCTGCCGCGCCCGTCGCCACCACCACCACCACCGTCCATCGCCGCAAGCCAACCATGCCGCGCAGCCTAGCACGTCCGCGGGGCGCGGCGAATCACGGCAATGTGACGTCGACCCAGACCGCGCGATGATCCGACAGCGCGTCGCAGACCGCGCCCGGGCACACCGTGGCGGCGCCGGCCGAGGGGCCGTGCAGCAGCACGAGGTCGAGCACGAGCAGCGGCGGATGCGTCACGCGGCTCGCCTGCGGCACCGCGAGGTGCGCGTCGCTGAAGCCGCGTGTGAAGAAGGCCTCGGTGGTGGCCTCGTCGTGGGTGCCCAGGGCGAGATCGATCGCATACAGACCGGCGTTGGTGTCGCCACCGACGATCGCCGGGTTGGCCTGCGCCAGCATGGCGTCCGCGAGCTCGGCGGCCTGGGCCTCGCGCTTGCGCCCGTCCTCCACGCCGGACTCGAAGTGCAGCGCAGCCACGCGGACCATGCGATCGCCGATCGCGAGATCGGCCATCAGGGCCATGCGGCCGCCCAGGCGCGGCTCGTCGGTGGCGTACCAGCTCTCGTTGACGCTGTGGCGCAGCAGCTCGACGTTGCCGATGCGGTGGCGCGACAGGATCGCGTTGCCGTGCTCGCAGGTCGCCGTGATCGCGTCGCCGGGACGGGGGAGCTCGATGAACTCCACGCCGTAGACGAAGTCCATGCCCAGTGCGCTCGCGAGCTCCCACGCGACGTTGCGGTCACCGCTGCGGGCACAGCCGCGATCGACCTCGCCCAGCAGCAGCACGTCGGGCGTCGGCAGCGTGCCGTCGACGAACGCCGCGATCTGAGCGTCGAGCTCCATGCCGCGCTCGATGTTCCACGCCATGACGCGCAGGCTCTCGCCGGGCTCGGGATACGCGGGCGCGAGGCAGCCGCCTTCGTTGCGGCAGTGGATGAAGATCTCGTCGGGCGCGTGCTCGGGATCCGCGGCCTCGTCGCACAGTCGCTCGCGCAGCACGTCGGGCGGGGTCGTCGCGCAGGCGAACGGATCGAAGCCCTCGGGCAGCGACGGCTCGCCGGTGGTGGTGGTGCTGCTGCTGCTGCTCGCGCCGCCGGTGGTGGTGGTGGTGGTGCTGCCGTCGCTCGGATCCGCGGCGCTGCTGGAGCTGCCGGAGTCCGCGGTGCTGGTGCCCGCGCCCGAGCTCGTCGCCGCCGTGGTGCTGCCCGCGGTGTCGTGCGATGCGTCGGGCTCGGTCGCGGCACAGCCGGCGAGCAGCGATGCGATCCCGAGCGCGTGGCCCAGCGTCATGGCGCGCACCATCGCACGGGCGCGGCGCGCATGGCCGTGGGCGCGGTCGTGTTGTCCCGCACGGAACGCGGGCGGCATCGTGACGACGCGTCCGAACTCGCGACACGCATGCGTCGATGCCGGAGCTCGCTGCGTCGACGCAGCGTCAGGCGTCGTGCCACAGCGACACGCGCGTGCCGTCGTCTTGCAGCAGGAACAGATCGGTCGCGGCCTCGGCGAGCTCGAGTCCGGCGCCGTGGCCGTCGTCGCGGCTCGCGGTGTCGACGAGGATCTCGAGGTTGCTCTCGTCGCCCACGCACATCAGCACCGCATCCGCGCCCGGCAGTGCGGCGCAGGGGTTTTGCTCGGGGCAACCGATCGTGACGTCGGCCGAGACCAGCTGCATGGCCTCGTCGAAGCTCCAGTGCGCGGTGCCGGGATCGACGGGGGTGTAGACGCAGTAGAACAGCGCCGAGGACTCGGGCGAGATCCAGGGGTGGTCGGCGCCGCCGTACTCCCACGCGAGCGCGGGGATCACCGGTCGCTGATCCATGCCGCACAGGGCCAGCAGCGCCTGTGCGTCGGGGTCGCCCGCGATCTCGGCGGGGCTCATCGCGTTGATGTCCCAGCCGTCGGGGTGCGCGGCTTTGAAGTCCGCGAGGAAGCCGGGCAGTGTGTCGCAGCCCGGCGGCTCGACGTCGGCTCCGGTGCTCGCATCGGTGCTGGTCGCGCTGGTCGCGTCCGTGCTGCTGCTGGCTTCGCCGCTCGTTCCACCGCTGCTACTGCTGCTGCTGCTGCTGCTCGCGTCGGTCGCGATGCCGCTCGAGGTGTCCGCGCCTGCCGTGCCCGCACCGTCCCCATCGCCGCACGCAGCGAAGATCCCCGCCGCCACGACCACCCAACTGCTGCTCTTGCCCATCGCGCCGCCTCCCCGCGCGGACGTTCGCCCACCGCCCTGAAGCGCGTCTGAAGCCCGCCTTCAGACTGCTTTCAGCTCGCGCGGCGACGCTCGAAGGCATGCGCGGGTTCACGGCACTGCTGGTGGCGTCGTTGTTGGGTTGCAACGCGGCGCCGGCCGACGGCGGCGAAGCGAGCGACGGCTCCGGCGGTGCGTGCGGTGTCGACCCGACGCCGCCGGGCGCCGCCAGCTGCCCGGCCGAGTGCACCGGCGGCTGCAACGACGGCACCTGCACCATCGCGTGCCAGGACACCGCCGTTTGCAACGACCGCACGATCACCTGTCCGCCCGACTACGCGTGCCAGTTGATCTGCGACGGCGGCGACGCGTGCGACAGCAGCACGGTGGTGTGCCCGGCGGACTACGCGTGCGCGATCACATGCGTGCAGGGGACCGACGCGTGCGGTGACTTGGAGGTGCAGTGCGGCAGCGCCTCGAGCTGCGACATCGACTGCGCGGCGGTGCCGACGGTGTGCATCGGCGCCGTGCTGCAGTGTGGCAGCGGCGCGTGTGCGGCGAGTTGCGCCGGCGAGTCCAAGGCCGACGTGACGTGCAACGACGCATGCGCGTGCGAGCGTTGCAGCTGATTCAGCTGGCGCTCAGGTGCACCGGTCATCCTCCACGAAAGGGGCAGGCAACCATGATTCGACGGACGACGATTTCGGTCTTCACGATGGCCTTGGTGCTGTGCGCGTGCACGGCGAACGACGACGGTGCGGCCGACGACGGCAGCAGCGGCGAGGGCGACGGCGGCTCGGACAGCAGCGGCGGCGACGAGACCGGCGGCCCGTCGGCACCACCGGTGCTGCCGGCGGTCGACGGCGTCGAGTTCGTCGACGTGATCGACAACCCGCTGCTGCCGATGCCGGTCGGTGCGTCGTGGGAGTACGACGCGGTCACCGAGGAGGGTACCGAGCACGTCGTGGTGACGGTGACGATGGACACCGAGACCATCGAGGGCGTGGTCGCGACGGTCGTGCGCGACACCGCCACGCTCGACGGCGTGGTGATCGAGGACACCTGGGATTGGTTCGCGCAGGACGTCGACGGCAACGTCTGGTACCTCGGCGAGGACACCTGCGAGTTCGAAGACGGTGCGTGCGTCGATCACCACGGCACCTGGAAGTGGGGCGATGCGGGCGCACTGCCCGGCATCGTGATGCCGGCGCATCCGGCGGTCGACGGCAAGCCCTACTACGAGGAGTACCTCGTCGGCGAGGCCGAGGACGCCGGCGAGGTCATCGAGATCGACGTGCACGTGGACGTCGCGGCCGGCAGCTTCGACGGCTGCGTGAAGACCGAAGAGACCTCGAGCCTGGATCTCACGGTGCTCGAGTACAAGTACTTCTGCCCCGGCGTCGGCTTGGTGCTGACGGAAGAAGCCGACGTGGACGAGGAACTCGTGGCCTACGACGTGCCGTGAACGCTCGCCCGGCCGCCCTCGCGATCGCGTCTGCGCGCGATCGCGGGGCGGAGCTGGGCCCGCCGTGCGTCAGCCCTGCGGGCTGGGCCACGCGCAGAACGAGCCGCTGCAGACCATGCCGTCGGGGCAGGTCTCGCCGAGCGCACAGCTGAGGTAGCACTCGTTGCTGCCGTCGCCGCCGAGATCGGCGCACGTCACGGGTGCGTCGCCGCTCGGCAGCGCCGGACCGCAATCGCCCACGTCGGTGCAGTCGAACTCCATGCACACCGCATCGCCGGAGAAGTCGAGCACGCACTGCTCCTCCACGGTGCACGCCGACGCGCCGGCCAGCCAGCAATTGCCGTAGCCGGTCGGTGCGTCGCAGGTGTCGACCGTGAAGCCGTCGCAGGTCTTCACGCACGTCGGCGTCGCGCCGCCGAGCCCGATGCTCGCGCACGTCACCCCGGCGAGGTCGTCGCCATCGCAGAGCTCGGCGGGCGCAACCGCGACCGAATCACCGCACACCGGTGCAGGGTAGATGTTGAGCACCGCGTCGCCGGTGGCGCCGCTGAAGCCGTCGATCATCACCAACACGACCTGGCCCGCGGACATCTCCAGCGTCACGCCCGATTGCAGGGTCCCGAACGCGTCGTCATTGCACGCGAGCTCCTCGGTGCCCGCACAGTCGGCGAACAGCGCGATCTCGGTGTCGAAGTCCGACCCCAGCGAATCGAACGCGTAGATGGCGTCCTCGGGCGCCGTGAACTCGATCACGAGGTCGTTGCCACCGAACGAGCCGCAGCTGCCGTCGAGGTCGTCGTCCTCCATCACGGTGTTGCCCATCGCTGCCGGCGTGCCGATCTCGGCCACGAACTGGTCGGCACAATCGTTGGCCTGGGCGCAGGTGCTGGTGTCGAAGCCCGAGCAGTCGTCGAGGCATGCGAGCCTGCCGCCCGCGAAGCCCTGGCTCATGCAGTCCTCGCCGGCGAGGTCCTGGCCATCGCAGACCTCGTCGCCGGCCACGGCACCGTCACCGCAGACCGCACCGCCGGTGGAGCTGCCCGACGACGCATCCGTGGTGGTGGTTCCGGTGGTTCCGGTGGAAGAGGTGTCCTCGCCGGTGGTATCGCCGGTGCTGGACGAACCATCGCTCGAGCTGCCGGAGCTGTCGGCCGGCGCGGTGGTCATCGTCGCATCGGTCGTGCTCACCGTCGTCGACGGATCGGTGGTGCTGTCTTCGTCGTTGGTGGTCGAGGAGTCGCCGCTCGACCCGGTGCCGTTCGAGTCGTCGGGACAGCCCGCGAGACCGATGGCGAGGGCGAACAGCGGCAGCGGACGGACACAGTCGTTGGAGAAGAGGCGCATGCGACGCGAGATATCGCAGCGGGCGCTGGAAGTGAACCTCCGCGTTTGGCGCGCTGGCGTCGCGCGAGTCCGCGCGGCCGCGGTCGCGGTCTCGATCGCTTTCGCGCCGCGGGGCTCGTCGCCGCACCGCGCCGCGTGTGGACGCGCGCGCGATCGAGCACGTCAAACCTGACATCATGCTGACAAGAGCGCGTGGTACCCCGAGACCATGCCGACCGCGCCGCTTCCGACCTCGCAGCCGTTCTCGTTCGATCAGACGGTGACGTTCATCCGCCGGTTCCCGCCCTGCCAGGGCGAGTCTCTGCTCGGGCGGGACGCGGTGACCGTGGCCGTGACGCTGGGGGAGCGCGCGGCACCGATCACGGTGCGGCGCACCGCGGACGGCGTCGCCGTCGAGACGCCGCGCGCGGCGGATCTGCCCGCAGCGGTCGAGGCCGCCGCGCGTTGGATCGGTGCCGACGACGACGTCGCGGCGCTGTACCGCCGGGCAGAGGGCGACGTGCCGTTCCAGCGCTTGATCGCGCTGCTGCATGGCCTCCACCAGGTCCGGTTCCTCTCGCTCGCGGAGATCAGCGTCTACTGCGTGATGATGCAGCGCACGCCGATCGCCGGCGCGGCGCGGATGAAGCGCGCGTTTCTCCGGCGGTTCGGGACACCGGTCGAGGTCGACGGCCACACGCTGCGCGCGATGCCGTCGCTCGCGAACGTGGCGGATCTGGACGGCGACGCGATCGCGAGCGCCATCGGCCATGCCAGCAAGGGCGCCGCGATCGCGAACGTCGTGCGCGGTGTCGCGGCGATCGGCGAGGCCGCGCTGCGCGAGGCACCGTATGCCGAGGCGCGGGCGGCCCTGCTCCGGATCCGTGGTGTGGGGCCGTTCTCGGCCTGCGCGATCCTGCTGCGCGGGCTGGGGCGGATGGACGAGGTGCCGTCGCTCGCGATGTTCGCCCGCGACGCGAGGCTGGTGTACGGCAAGGCGATCGACGAGGCCGCGATTGCGCGGCGCTACGGTGCGATGATCGGCTACTGGAGCTTCTACGTGAAGGCCGGTGCCGCGCGCTCGGCCAGCGCTGCGACCTCGCGCGGGCAGAGCCTCGCATGCGCTACCATGCGCGGATGATCCGACGCGGTCTCGCTCCGCTGCTGCTGCTGCTCGTGTGAGGTCGCTTGCGGGGGGGGGAACCCGCGCACCGGTGGCGCGCTCGAGGTCGTGCGCTCGCGGGACCGCACGTTGCTGCTGCGGCAGCGCCATGCTAGCGTCGTGGCGGGTGCGCTCCGATTTCGAGCTCTTGGATGCTTGGGCTCTCGGGGACAAGCGTGCGGCCAAGGAACTCATCGATCGGCACTTCGACGCGGTCTACCGCTTCCTCGCCAACAAGCTGCGCGGCGGTGGGGTCGAGGACGTCGTGCAGGACACGTTCTTGGCCTGCGTGCAGGGGCGGGACAAGTTCCGCCGCGAGGCCAGCTTTCGCACGTTCGTGTTCGCGACCGCGCGCAACGTGCTGCTGTACCACTTCCGCAAGCAACGTCGTGCGGGCGAGCCGTTCGACCCGGAGCAGTTGAGCGCCGTCGATCTCGCGCCGGGGCCGAGCAGCGTGGTCGTGCACAAGGACGAGCAGCGGCTGCTGCTCGAGGCCCTGCGTGCACTCCCGCTCGAGTACCAGATCGCGCTCGAGCTCTACCACTGGGAAGGCCTGTCCGGTCCCGAGCTGGCGACGGTGCTCGAGATCACCGAGGCGGCGCTGCGATCGCGGCTGCACCGCGCCAAGGTCGCGTTGCGCAAGCAGCTCGAGATCATCGCCAGCAGCGGCGTCGTGCTCGAGTCCACCCTGGCGGACCTCGACCAGTGGGCCGCGAGCCTCCGCGCGGCGGTCCGCCGCTGACGCGTCCGGTCGTGCGAATGGAATCGGCCGCCCGCGTCACTGCCCCCCGAGGGCATGAGCGAGACCCAGAAAGCGCCGACGGCGCGAGTGGGGGCGGTCGCGGCCGGGCCGACCACCCGCGGCAGCATCCCCTCCACGCATCTGGGCGCTGAGGCGGAGTCGACGCGCGCAGTCGTGACGTTCATCGACGGCCTGCTCGCGGGCACGGACTTCGAGCTCGTCGCCAACACCACGATCGGGCGGCGCACCGACGCGACCATCGTCGTGCCCGCACAGGAGCGGGCGGTGTCGGCCCTGCACTGCGCGATTCGGCGCACAGCCAGCGGCCTGTGGGTGGTCGAAGACAGCAGCAGCGGCGGCACTCACCTCAACCGCGAGCGCATCAAATCCGGCGCGCGCCCGGTGCTGTCGTCGGGCGATGTCATCGGGCTGGGCGAGCACGGACCCACGATGGTGTTCTCGCTGCGCTCGTCGACGTTCGTCGGCGCCGGGCCGCAGTCGCTGTATGCGTTCACGCTGGCGCGCAGCGGCGTCGACGAACCCGATCGGCGCCGCTTCGTCGACAAGCCGCTGGTGTTGCTCGGTCGCGATCGCGATTGCGACCTGCGCTTCGATCCGCACGGCGATCGCGAGGTCTCCAAGCGGCACGCGAGGATCCGCTACGGCGGGCGTTGTTTCGTCCTCGAGGATGCCGGCAGCAGCGGCGGCACGTTGCTCAACGGTGTGAAGCTCGGCGCGCCCGGGGTCCTGCGCGAGGGTGACATCATCGAGCTCGGCGCGGGCGGTCCAAAGCTCGTGGTCGAGGCGCTCGAGGGTGTCGACGATCCACGCGCGCACGCCGACGCCGCGTTGGCGCAGGCCAGCCGCATGGCTCGCCGCACCGGGCGCTGGGCGGTGGTCGCTGCGCTCGTTGCGGTCGCGGTGGCCGGCGCAATCTCGTACAGCGTGTGGCGGAGCAACCGCGCACACACCGAGCAGATCGCCGCCGACCTCGAGCGCCGCGACGACGAGCGCGCGGCTGCCGAAATGCCCTCGATCACCGAGCGCTTCCAACAGCTGTCGCGCGCGCACGGCCCCGCGGTGTTGCTGGTCTACAGTAGGTTCCGCATCGAGGTCGACGGTGTCCACGACGCCGCACACCCGTTCTTCGAGGGCGACAGCTTTGGGAGCGGGTTCGTGATCTCGTCCGCCGGCTTGGCGATCACCAACCGCCATGTCGCCGAGCCGTGGCTGGGCGAGCCCGAATACGCCGCCGCGTTGGCGCGCGCGCGCGCGGCCTTCGGTGCCGACAAGGTCCACGTGCGATCCGTATTGGCCGCATGGCCCGCGGGCAGCGAGGTCATCCGCGACGGCGCGCTCGCGTTCGATCGCGGGTTCAACTCCGACGGGCTCGGCAACCTGCGCGTGCTGGGTTTTCCGCCGCAGCACCTGGTCGGAGTCGACTTCGAGGGCGACGAGGTCCAGCTGGTCGCGACCGACCACACCGACCTCGCGCTGTTGCAGCTGGGCGGTCGATTCGAGGCCGCGTCGATCCCTGCGTTGGCACCACCCGAGCAGTCATTGCAGCCACTCGACCCGGTGATGGGGCTGGGGTTCCCAGCGGGACGCCAGCTGCTCGAGGGCACGACTGCGAGCCTGAGCCCGACGCTCGGCGAGGTGCGCAAGATCGAGTCGACCGTGCAGCTGTCGATGCCGACGTTTCCGGGCAACTCCGGCGGACCGGTGCTCGACGCCGACGGGCGCGTCGTCGGCGTGACGACGCGGCGCTTTGGTGAGGGCGTAGCGGTGTGCATCCCCGTGGACAAGGTCCGGGCGTTGTTGCGACACCTCGACGTCGCGCCGTGAAGGGGCGCGCGGGCGCGCTGCGGCCGCGCGAATGGGATCGCGGCTGCGCGTCACCACCCGATGCATGGTCGAGTCGCAGTCCTCGCGCACGCCGATGCAGACCATCGAGGACGGCGAGGTGCTACCGTCGGGTGGGATGCCGGACACGGGCCCCTTCGCCGCCACGCCTGCGCGCGGTGTGGATCCGAACGCCAGCGCGGTCGGTGAGATCGCGGTGCCGGTGGATCACGAGGCCATGCGCGTGCGCGCAGTGGTCGAGGCGCGATTGTTGGGCGAGCACCACGCAGCGTCCGCCGTGGTCGGCCGTTTCCAGCTGCTCGAGCGTGTGGGCGAGGGCGGGATGGGCGTGGTCTGGGCCGCCTACGATCCGCAGCTCGATCGAAAGGTCGCGGTCAAGCTGCTGCGCCGCGAACAGGGCGATGCGTCGCTGCGCCGGCGGATCCTCCGCGAGGCGCAGTCGATGGCTCGACTGAGCCACCCCAACGTCGCGCAGGTGTTCGAGGTCGGCGAGTACCGCGGGCAGACCTTCGTCGCGCTCGAGTTCGTGCGCGGCCAGACCCTGCGCGCGTGGCAGAAGCAGGGCACGTACAGCTGGCCGCAGATCGTCGCGGCCTACGTGCAGGCGGGGCGCGGCCTCGCGGCCGCACACGACGTGGGCCTGGTCCATCGCGACTTCAAGCCTGACAACGCCATGCTCGGCGATGACGGCCGCGTGCGCGTGCTCGACTTCGGACTGGCGCGCGTGGGCGAAGGCATCACCGCGAGGGACCTCCACCTCGACACGCTGTTGCCCAGCCCCGGCGAAGACGCGCTGGGCACCCCACTCACGCGCGATGGTGCGGTGATGGGCACGCCGGCCTACATGGCGCCGGAGCAATTGCTCGGGGAGGCGACCGACGCCCGGACCGATCAATTCGGTTTCTGCGTGGCGCTGTGGGAGGCGCTGTACGGTGAGCGGCCGTTTGCGGGGGCCTCGCGCGCCGAGCTGATCGGCAACGTCACGCGCGGTCGGATTCGATCGGTGCCACGTCACACGAAGGTGCCGACGTGGATCCGCGCGGTGCTCGAGCGGGGTCTCGCCGTGGCGCCGTCACAGCGCCATCCGAGCATGAACGAGCTGCTCGCAGCGCTGAGCAACGACCCGACGCGACGGAAGCGACGCCGCATCGCCGCGGGCGCGACCGTCGCGGTGTTGGCGGTCGGGGCCGCCGCCGTCGAGGGGCTGCGGCGCCACGATGCCGCCGCGCGCGTCGCCGCATGCGACGAGGCCGGTGCACGCATCGACGAGATCTGGAATCCTGACGTGCGCGCGCAGGTGTCGGAGCGCATTCTCGGCAGCGGGCTGTCGTATGCGCCCACCACGATCGAAAAGCTGGTTCCGCGGCTCGATGCTGCCGCGGCGGCCTGGCGGACCCATGCCACCGACGCGTGCGCGAGCACCACGGTCCACCGCACCTGGAGCGAGCGCACCTTCGATCGCGCGGCGTGGTGCCTCGACGAGCGCAGGCTCGAGCTCGACGCGCTGGTCGACCAGCTCGCGGAGGCCGACGGCGACATCGTGAGGTCGGCGATCGACGCCGTCGCGGGACTGACGTCGGTCGCCGCGTGCACCGATGCAGCGGCGCTCGAGAGCCTGCCGGCACCACCCGATGCGGCGGTGCGCGAGGCGATCGCACCCGTGCGCGCCGAGCTCGCGCGTGCGAACGCGCTGCGCAGCGCCGGCAAGCCCGCGGCCGCGCTTGCGCTGGCGAAGACGACCGCGGACGAGGCCGAGACGCTCGCGTGGCCGCCGCTGGTGGCTGCCGCACAGCTCACCCGTGCGCGCGCGCTCGTCGACACCACGCCCACGCAGGCAGAAGCGGCGATGACCTCGGCGTATGTCTACGCGGCGAAGGCCGGCGTGTGGGACGTGGCCGATCGTGCCGCGACCGATCTGATCGCCTTGGTCGGCCACACGCTGCAGCGCCACGCGGAGGGCCGCAGCTGGGCGAGCCACGCAGAGGTCGCGGCGTCCCGGGCTGGGGATCCGACCGGCCTGCGCGAAGCTTCGCGGATGCACAACCTCGCGATCGTCCGGTTCGCGGAGGGCGAGTATGCGGCCGCGCTCGAGCTGCACGGTCGCGTGCTCGCGATCGAACAATCGGCACTCGGTGAGGACCACCCCGGTCTCGCCGCGACGTTGTCGACCATCGCCATCGTCCATCTCGCACGCGGTGAGCACGCCAGCGCGGCACCGTTGTTGGCGCGCGCGTTGACGCTCGAGGAGAGCTCGTACGGTCCGGACCATCCCGCGGTGGCCGGCGTGCTCACCAGTCTGCTCGACCTGGAGCTCGCGACCGGGAGCCTCGAGGCCGCACGCGAGCACGGTGAGCGAGCGCTCGCGATCTACGAGCAGGCGCTCGGGCCCGATCACGCGCTGGTGGGACTGGCGCTCGCCAATCTCGCGCAGGTCCACAACCTGGGCGGCGACCCCGAGCGCGGGCTCACGCTGGCGCAGCGCTCACTCGCGATCCGCGAGCGATCGCTCGGCCGCACCCATCCCGGGGTCGCCGACAGCCTCGAGCACGTCGGGAACGCGTACCTCATGCGCGGCGAGCCGACGAAGGCGCGCGAGCAGTTCGAGCACGCGCTGGTGATCCGCGAGCAGACGCTCGGCGCCGACCACCCCGCCGTGGCGCGCCTACTCAACAACCTGGCGCACCTGCGTCGCCAGACCGGCGATCTCGTCGGCGCGCGCAGCTCGTGGGAGCGCGCGCTCGCGATCGACGAGGCCGCGCAGGGGCCGACGAGCATGAACCTCAGCTACCCGTTGATCGGCCTCGCCCGGGTCGCGAGCGCACAGGCGCGTCACGCCGAAGCGGTCGCGCTGGCGCAGCGAGCCCTCGATCTGCGGGCGGCCGCCGGAGCGCGCGGCTCGCTGTTGGGCGAGGCGCAGTTCGTGCTCGGCTCGGTGTCGTGGGAGGCCTCGGCGCCGAGCAGCGACGGGCGCGAACGGGCGCTCGTGCTCGCGCGCGCGGCCGCGGAGTCCTTTCGCGACCAACCCGGCGGTCAGGACGCGATTGCCGAGATCGAGGCGTGGCTCGATGCGCGCGGTGCAGCGCACTGACGGTCACGGCACGCTGCAGTCGATCGAGCAGCTCGGCAGATCGATCGTCTCGAAGAACCGACTGCCCCCGAGCGCGCTGCGATCCGCCGCGGTCAGGTGCGCATCGGGATAGCTGGCATAGCCGAGCCACAGCAACGCCGAGGTGTCGCATTGCACGCCCGAGACCGGTGCGTCGCAGCCGTCGGGATGCGGGCGACCGAAGGCGTGGCCGAGCTCGTGGCCCAAGCCGCCGACCCAGCGACAGCGGCCGCCGTTGTCGGGCGCGTCCTGCGGGCACGGCGGAATGTTGCCCTCGCCGACCAGGCCGCGCAGATCGTTGGCCGGCATCACCGAGACGCCCGAGGTGCCCGAGCCGGCGATCTGGCCGCACGCGCCGTCGGCGTCGATGTAGAACGCCCACACGTCGAACTCCTGGTTGAAGTCGGCGCCGGTGAGCGGGAAGCCGTCGGCGAGCACGTTGTTCCAGAACCACAGCTCGCTGTCGCCGTTGGCGTGGGTCGAGTACCACGACGCGGGATGATCGGTGTGCAGCACGTCGACGACGTCTTCGTGCACGCTGAAGGTGCTGCCGTCGGGCATCTGACTCGCGTACCACAGCTGCAGATCCCGCGTGGCCTTCACCAGCGACGCGCGGTAGTCCTCGCGGACCTCGCGATCGCTGGGCACGAGGTAGACCACGTGCACCCGCGCCGCGGTGCCGGGATCGGCCTCGAAGCTGCACACCTCGCCGCCGCCGCCGTCGCATTGCGCGGCACGGTCGTCGCAACAATCGCCGTTGGCGACACATGCGTCGTCGCAGAAGCACGAGTTGCCGTCACCCTGCGGCACCGCGCTGCCCGAGCCGCAGTGGCCCGCGCACGATCCCGGCTGCACCATGGGATCGCCATCGTCGCCACCGCCGTCGGCGTGCCACAGCCCGCGCTCGACCAGCGACGAGACGTACTTGCGCGTCACGTTCCACACCAGCCAATTGCCGCCGGTGTTCTCGAGCACCCACGGCGTGTACGCGTACAGCGACGCGGTCGCGTGACTGCCGGGCGTGACGGTGATGCGATCCTGCGTGCGCTTGGGGCTGCCGCGGCGCCACGCACCGCTGCCGTCGAGCGAGCCGTCGAAGTGGGTGCGCAGGGTCGCGGCGCCGCAGTCGAGCTGCGTCGCGAGGCCCGCGCGCGCGGGGTCGCAGCGGCTCGTGTCGGGGCAGCCACAACCCAGCGCGAAGTCGACGACCTCGTCGCCCGGGCGCGTCGACTTCGAGATGAGCGAGTGCTCGACCTGCAGGCGCACCAGCAGCAGCAACGGATTGAGCTCGTACGCCGCCGAGGTCTCGACCAGCACCTGCGAGAACGGCACGCCGTCGACCAGCTCGTCGGCGAGGAAGCTGCGGCGGCCGTACGGCGTCTGTTCGAGGAACGCCTGCACCGCGTCGGCATCGAGCGCACCGACGTCGGTGAACGAGCCGTCGTCGAGCAGCAGGTTGCGATCGAAGCGCGCGAGCGGACCGTCGAGCTTCTCGCTGTCGACCGGCTCGAGGTCGGCTGGATCGGCGGCGCCCGGCGCCAGGCGGCGATCGTTGGCCGCGGGATCGCAGGCGAGCGCGAGCGAGCAGAGCAAGGACGACACGAGGCGGCGGAGCAGGCTGCGGGACATCGATCGCCCTCGATGCCGGCGGCGGCGCGCGGTTCATTCGCGATCGCTGCCGGTGCAATCGCGTTCGCCCCATGAACCGGCCTGCGGCGGGGGCATCGAGGGAGACGTGAAGCACGAGCCCACGGCGTCGCGGATCCTCGTCACCGCCCTTGCGCTGGCGCCCGCCGCCTGCACCGTCGAACCGCCGTCGCGGAACTTCGCCCAGGCCGGCAGTGTCGGCAGCGCGGGCGAGGACGACGCCAGCAGCAGCTCCAGCGACGACGGCGCGGGCGACGAGAGCAGCACCGGCGAGCTCGACGAAGTGTCCGAGTTCGTGTTCGGCCTGGGTCACCTCGAGATCGCGCCTTACCAACCCAAGACCGAACACGACTGCGTCGGGCTCGACTGCCCCGTCGACGGCCCCGAGGGCGACGAGTACTGCGTCTACGTCGACTACGACGAGACCAGCCATGCGCACGAGTTCGTGGCGTTCCAGCCCAACTCGGCCACGCTGTGGCCGGGCAACGTCGTGCGTGGCGACGACGCGCAGCGCGGCATCCTCACGCCCATCGGCGTGGGTCGAGCGCCGATGACGTTCTCGGTCTCGCTCGACAACCTCGGCGGCAGTCGGGTCGGGACCATGATGCAGCCGTCGTTGTCGGCCTTCCGCGACGAGCGCAACCGCATCCTCGCACAGGGCACCAGCGGCAGCGTGCCGGCGCAGATCGCCTTCGAGATCGATCGCGTGTTCTCGGAGTCACAGGTCGCGGTGTCCGTGGGCGGCTCGCTGGACTGGTTCAGCGGTTCGTTCTCGACGATGTTCGACTTCACCGACAAGCAACAGTCGACCAAGATCCTGGTCGACTTCACGCAGGCCTACTACACCATCGACGTCGACACGCCCGGGCTGCCGTCGCAGTTCTTCACCGACGACGTGACGGTCGAGCAGCTCGAGCTCTTCGCGGGTCCCGACTACCCGCCGATGTACGTGCAATCGGTGACCTACGGTCGCCGCGTGTTGTTCGCGCTCGAGAGCTCGCGCACCGAGGAGGAGGTCCGCTTCGCGCTCGACGCCAGCTTCGACGCATTGCTGGCCGGCGGCAGCGTCGAGGTCGACGTGGAGCATCGCGACGTGCTCGAGCAGAGCAGCATCACCGCGCTGGTGCTCGGTGGCGCCGGTGCCGATGCGGTCAAGAGCGTGACCGGATTCGACGGGCTGGTCGAGTACCTGCTCGCCGGCGGCGACTTCAGCAAGGACTCGCCCGGCGCACCGATCGCCTACAAGCTCGCGTACCTCGACAGCTCCGGTGTCGAGCTGGCGTTCACGACCGAGTACTCCGAGCGCCAGTGCTACGACAGTGCCATCGACGTGACCGGCACGCTGGCGCAGATCGAGGATCTCGGCGGCAACGATGGTACCGGCATCCAGCTGTACGGCAATTTGATGTTCCGCGTGGCGCCGGCCGGCGACCCCGACCCCTGCCGCGCCGACGCCGCGTGGAACATCGTCTTCGATCGCAACGACGACGCCGCGCAGGAGGTCTACGGATTGTGGGTACCCAGCAATCCCATCCCCGCGACGGTCTACGACGTCGCGGTGCCGCCCGAGGGCGCGCTGCCGATGCTGTGCTTCAAGGGTGATCTGCGCGAGAACGATTCGTGCTGGGGCTTCTGCGGCGACGACGAGTATGGCCTCGCCGCGCTGGGGCCCATCCCGCTCGACCAGGGCTGGGCCGGCGATCACAGCCTCGAGTTCGCGCAGGACGGCACCGTCGTCGCCACCATTCGCATCGCCATCGACTGAGGTGCCGGCAACCGGCGCCGTGGATCCCTGACCCGAGCAATCAGACCCGAGGAATCGCAATCATGTCCGCACGCATCATCGTCTCGTTGGCGTCTCTGCTCGCCGCCGCCGGCGGCTGCGCCACCGCCAACAATCCGGTCGAGGCCAGCGACGATGTCGGCAGCGTCGGCGGCACCACGCCCTCGCCCGATCCCGACGACGACGAGGGCAGCTCCGGCGACCCCGAGCCCGGCGGCAGCAGCGACGACGGCGAGGATCAACCCGCCGGCGATGCCGACGCGCTCGACGCCTACATCCTCGGGCTCGGTCAGCTGACGATCGATCCCATCGCCGACGAGCACCCGATCGCGTGCCCCGGCGTCTGTGCGATGTGGCAAGAAGGCGAGCAGACCTGCACCGAGGGCTACCTCGCGCAGACCGTCCACTTCGACACCTTCATCGCGCTGCAACCCAACTCGCCGGCGCTGTGGCCGGGTTCGATCGTGCGCGGTGGCGAGGTCGCGGCGGGCTTCCTCGCACCGGTGGGCCTGTCGCGTGCGCCTGCGATCTTCAGCGTCTCGCTCGAGAACCTCGGCGGCTCGCCGGTGGGCATGATGGAGCAGCCGTCGCTGTCGAGCTTCCGCGAGATCCGCAACCAGATCCTCGCGCAGGGCACCACCGGCGCGACCCCGGCGCAGATCAGCTACGACATCGAAACCATCAAGAGCAGCTCGCAGCTCGACGTCTCGGTCGGTGCCGGCGTCGACTGGACCGGGGTCATCGATCTCGACTCGCTGTTCCAGTGGGGCGACTCCGGGCTCGAGAACAAGTACCTGTTCGACTTCACCCAGACCTACTACACCGTCGATCTCGACACGCCGCTGCGGCCCTCGGGCCTGTTCGACGCCAGCACCACGGTCGACGACGCGGCGATCTACATGGGCGAGGGCAACCCGCCGATGTACGTGCAGTCGATCTCCTACGGTCGCCGGGTGCTGTTCGGGCTCGAGACCAACGAGTCGCTCGAGAAGGTCACCGCCGCGGTCGATGCCGCGGTCGCGACCGTGCTCGACGTCGACGTCGACGTCGCGGACATGGATGCGCTGACGGGTTCGAAGATCACCGCGACCGTGCTCGGTGGCGACGGCGACGGTGCAGTCAAGACCGTGCTCGGCATCGAGCAGCTGCTCGAGTACATCACCGCCGGCGGCAACTACTCCGCCGAGTCGCCCGGGGTGCCGATCGCGTACAAGCTCGCCTACCTCGACAACGCGCCCGCGCGACTGGCCGTGACGATGGAGTACCCCGAGGTCACCTGTCAGTAGCTCCAGCGGTCGCCGGAATCGGCGCCGCGCTTGAACCGTCGAGCCCGCTGGCGCACCATCGTTTGCGCAGGGCGTGACGACACAGACCAGGGGATCGACGACGGCCCGCGACGGGCTGGTCAAGGCGGCGGACGGCTTCGACCTCGCCGCCCGCGTGGCGCAGGGCGCCATCGCCAGCCGGCTCTTCGGCACCGCCGCGCCCGCGGTCGTCATCGCCGAGCGCTATCGGCTGCAGACCCAGCTCGGCGTCGGCGGTCAGGGCTCGGTGTGGCGCGCGTACGACCAACAGCTCGCGCGCGCGGTCGCGATCAAGACCGTGCATTTGGCGGCGGCCAGTCCCCGCGCGCAACAGTGGCTGCGCCGCGAGGCGCGAACGCTGGGGCGACTGACGCATCCCGGGATCGTCGCGGTCTACGACCTGGGCGTGTGCCCGAGCGCGTACTTCGGCGCGGACGACGAGCGCGTCGCGATGTACTGCGTGATGGAGCTGGTCGAGGGCGACACCTTCGCGGGTTGGCTGGCTGCGGCGCCGCGCAGCACCGACGAGATCCTCGCGGTGATGCGTGCGGTCGCGGATGCGCTCGCGGCCGTGCACGACGCGGGCCTGGTGCACTGCGACGTGAAGCCGAGCAACATCTTGATCGCGGGTACGCGGGTGAAGCTGGCCGACTTCGGCCTCGCCCACGCGGCGCGGCGCCTGGCCGCAGCGCTCGAGCACGTCGACGTCGCGGTCGATGCCTCGACGCTCGCGACCACCGACGGCGGCGCGACCACCAGCGGCCCCGGCGGCGGCACGCTGCGCTACATGGCACCGGAGCAGATGTCCGGCGCGCGCCTCGATGCGCGCGCGGACGAGTTCGCGTTCGCGGCGACATGGTTCGAGGCGCTGTACGGGCACGGACCGCACAGCGGGCGCACGGTCGATGCGTGGTTGACGGCCAAGCTCGAGGGCGCGCCGCCGCAGCCGAGCGCGCGGCTGCCGGCCGCGGCGTATCGCGCGTTGGCACGATCGCTGTGCGGCGCGCCCGAGCAGCGCCATGGCAGCCCGCGCGCACTGGTCGAGGCGATCGACCGCACGCGACGGCACGGTCGCAGGCGGCTGGCGCTCGTGGCGTCGTCGGCGGTGGTGCTCGCCGCAGTGGGGCTCGGCGGCCAGCGCACCTGTCCGGTGCCGGAGCCGGCGCTGCTGGGCAGTGCGCTGCAGCGCGAGGTCGGTGCGGCGTTGATCGACGAGGGCGTGCCGGGCGTGGCCGATCGCGTGCTCACGCGCATGCGCGAACACGATGCCGCGGCGCTGGCGGCCCACGGGCAAGCGTGTGCGGCGACGACGGCCGCGACGACGGCGTGTCTGGCGAAGGTCGACGCCTCGACCCGCGCGGTCGCCCACGTGCTCGCCGACGAGCTCGACGATCGCCGACGCGTGCTCGCCGTGCTCGCGCGATTGCCCGACCCGCACACGTGCGCGCGCGGTGAGGTCGATCCTGCGCTCGAGGGCCCGAGCATCGCGCCCGACGATCGCGCCGCGCTCGACGCATGGGGTCAGTTGGTGGCCGCGCGTGCGCTCGACGACGCGGGCGATCCCGCCGCCGCGCTGGCGCGACTCGACGCGCTCGACCCCGCGGCGATCGGCGCGGTCGCATACGACGTCGGCATCACGCGCGGTGGTCTGCTGCGCGCGCTGGGTCGCTACGACGAGGCCGGCGCGGCCTTCGACGCGGTGTGGCAGGCGGCCGACGGTGCGGGCGACGACCTCGCGGCTGCACGCGCGGCGATCGGACTCGCGATGATCCACGGCGTGCACGCGCACCAGCTCGAGCCGGGCCTGCTGTGGGTCCGACACGGCCGCAGCCATGCCCAGCGCGGGCAGCTGCCCGCCGCCGTGCTCGCGGATCTGGCCAACGTCGAGGGCACGGTGCGTTTCGCCAGCGGCCATCACGTCGAGGCGCGCGAGGTGCTGGCGCAGGGGCTCGCGGACGCGGCCGGCCTGCCGCCCGCGCGCACGCGAGCGCTGCGCGAGAACCTCGCGACCACGCGCGCATTGATGGGCGACCGCGCGGCACTCGAGGACTTCGCGCGGCTGCTCGAGGAGACCATCGAGCTCTACGGCGAGGCCCATCCCACGGCGGTGCGGATCCGTTCGAACCTCGCGACCGCACAGCTGCGATTCGGCGAGACCCAGGCGGCGCGCGCGAACTTCGAGCAGGTGCTGCAGCTGCGCGACGGGGCCTTCGGCGCCGAGTCGGTCGAGAATGCGCGGGTGTTGAGCCAGCTCGCGGACCTCGACGCCGCCGATGGCGACGTGGTCGCGGCGCTGGCACGGCTCGAACAGGCCAACGAGCTGCGCGCACGATTCCTGCCCGCCGATCATCCCGAGCGCGCCGACGGAACGTTGCACGTGATCGAGCTGATGCTCGACGGAGGCGACGTCGCGGGTGCGGCAGCGATGCTGGCATCGCAGCGCGATGCGATCGCGGCCGACTTCGGCATCGATCATCCGATCGGACAGGACCTCGCGGAGCTGCAGGGCCGCGTGGCCGAGGCCCGCGGCGACGCACCGGCGGCCGCGGCCGCCTACGGCGAGGCGCTCGCGGGCTTGCTCGCGATCGGTCGCGACGATTCCGATCTCGCGGCGGTGGCCCTGGCGACCGCACGCAACCGGGTGGCCGCGGGCGACCGCGCGGGCGCCACGGACGCCCTGGCAATCGCGGCACGCGGGCAGGGCTCGCTCGACGAGGCCCAGCGCGCCGAGCTCGCGACGCTGCAGCGGTGAAACACGCACGGTCGGCCGATGGACGAGGCTCGCGCGCGCGTGGCATCGGCGCCGCGCGCAGCTGGCGTACAGTGGAGGCACCGCCGCGATGAGCGAGCCCACCGACGCAGCCCTGCTCGACGCCTGGCGTGCGGGCGATCGCGAAGCCGGCAGCGCGCTGTTCGAGCGCCACTTCGTCTCGGTGTTCCGCTTCTTCGCGGCGAAGCTCGGTGACGTCGCCGCCGCCGACCTGAGCCAGCGCACCTTCGAAGCGGTGGTGCAGCACCGCGACCGCGTGCGCGAGGGCAGCAAGTTCCGCGCGTACCTGTTCACGGTCGCACGCAACCAGCTGCTGATGCACCTGCGCTCGCGCGGCCGCCATGGCGTCGACGCGGAGCTGATGTCGAGCGCGATCGAGGACATGCTGCCCTCGCCCGACTCCGCGCTCGCGGGCAGCGAGCAGGAGCGGCTGGTGATCCGCGCGCTGCGATCGCTGACGCTCGACCAACAGATGCTGCTCGAGCTGCACTACTGGGAGCAGCTCTCGACCGAGGACATCGGCGAGATCCTCGGTGTCGCCCGCGGCACCGTGAAGAGCCGGCTGTACCGTGCGCGCGAGGATCTGCGCGACGCGCTCGCGAGCGCGAGCCAGGGCGGCGCGCTGGCGCCCGGCAGCATCGAGGAGATCGAGCAGTGGGTCGCGAGGATCCGCGCCGGCCGGCCGGCGTGACACCAGCCGCCTGATCGCATCACGCCACGAGCGCGGCGAATCGACGGTGTCGTCGTCGCTGGCCGAATTGCCGCGCGCACGTCGGCGGGATCGATCGACGTGCTCCGCGCACTGTCTCCTCGTCGTCGCTCGTCGGCGGCGCTTGCCATGGCCGAGTTGCCAACACTGGCGGTGCACGAGTTCGCGGTCGATCCCACGGTCGTGATCGGCACGCGATCGGTACGCGTGCGCTGGCGCGTGGACGGGGCCGTGCGCGCCGAGCTGCGCTGCAAGGGTGCTGGCCGTTCGGACGTGATCGCGCTCGCGGCCCGGGCGGGCGGCCACGAGCTGAAGCAGATCGATCGCGACTGCGAGGTGACGCTGGCCCTGTGGCACGACGGTGCGCCGACCGACGGCGCCGCGAGCTACACCACCGGTGTCGGGGTGCGCCACGTCGCGAGATGGCTCGTGGCGTTGGTGCTGTGCAGCGTCTCGGCGCTGATCGTCGGCGTCTGGTACTGCTCCGAGTACCTCTTCAAGGGCGTCGAGGTCGTCGATCGCAGCACCTGGCTCGCCGGTGGCGTCGGGGTCGCTCGGTTGATCGCGCTGGCGTCGACCGTGCTCGGCGCGCCGGTGGTCCTGGCACTCGTGCGCATGCGGCAGGACGACCTCTTCGGACTGTTGACCGCGGGACTGCTGCGACGCACGTGGCTGGCGACCACCGTGTCGCTGGGCTTGTTGCTGCTCGTGGGCGCCTACGTGCTGGGGCTGGAGCTGGAAACCCGCGAGCTGTGGTTCCGCTCGACGTTGTCGCGGCCGGTCTACTTCTGGTCGCCGGAGCGCGGCCGCGGACCGGCGGATGGATCGGAGGTGAAGCTGCGGCTCGAGGTGCCGTCGGGCCTGACGTCGGCGCGGGTGCTCGCACTCGACGAACCGCTCGCGAACCACGAGCCGGAGCGGGCGCACTGGCACGACGAACCCACGCTGCCGGCGTCGGACATCGTCGAGGTCTCGTGCGGTGTGGAGCTGCTGCGCGGTGCGTCGGTCGATGGCGCGTTCGTGCGTTGGTCCGCCAGCGAGACGACCAGCTTCGCCCACGGTCGCAGCTACCTGTCGGTGCCCAACTGCAGCAGTTTTCCCAGCAGGGCGACCTTGGTCGAGCGCAAGCGCGACGCGGGGCGGACGCTGCACCGCTTGTTGTGGACCTTCGACGTGCCACCCCACGATCACGCGGAGCTGACGCATGCGAGCACCGTGATGACGTTGCCCGCGGGCGACGGCCACTATGCGGTGCTCGGCACGACGGGCAGCTGGGAGTCGAGCGCGCGCTGCGAGCCGCACGGAACCTGCGAGTTCGAGCTGCCGGCGCAGGTCGAGCGGCGTAGCTGCGCGCAGTCGCGGGAGTTCGTTGCCAACGCGACACCGCCCTCGGGCGATGGCGAGCTGCACCGCAGCCACGGCACCGTCGAGGCCTGCATCTCCGGCATCCCGCCGGGCGAGCGTGAGGAGCCCGAGGTCGCGTGCGGCGGCGATGGCTCGTGGTCGCTGCGGTTCCGACCCGATTCGCTCGAACGCGAGTCGATGCGCCTGCAGAAGCTGTGGGTCTGCACCGGCGAGCTCGACGCGAACGCGATGACGATCGAACACGGCGGCGCGGAGTTCACCGGCAAGTTGCCGCCGCGTCGATGGATCCCGTGGCCGGGCCTGAGTCCCGGCGCGCAGCTGCGCATCACGGTGGACGGCGAGACGCAGACGCGGACGGTCGCCGAGACCGCCGGCGACTTCGTGGTGATGCTGCAGACACCGACGCTGCCGCCGCTGCGGCTCGACGTCACCATCGACGGTGTGCCGCAGCTGCGGCTGCGCGCGGATGGACTCGGCCACGTCGGCGTACAGCAGCAATGTCCCGTGCGCGTCGACCCCGTCGTTCGCATCGAGCGCGACCATGTCGTGCTCGAGGCGCTGCCGCGCTGGATGCTCGCGAAGGCGACCAACGTGTGGTCCCTGCAGCACGGTGGCAAGGTCATCGCCAGTTGCAGCATCGACGCGGTCCGGGCCGCGTTGACGTGCAAGCGGGGGGCAGCGTGAAGGCGTGGTTGCTGACGGCGTTCGCGATCGTGCTGGCTGGCGGCGCGGAGGCTCACGCTGCGCGCCGCGTCCGCGTGCGCGACGAGGCCGGTGCGCCGGTGGACGTCGAGGTCGACGCGCTGCACCCCGCAGGTCGCGTCAACACGCGGTTGTGCCGCGGAGTGTGCCCAGCGTCGCTGTCGCGGCTCGTGGTCGACGGCAGCCACGGTCGCGCCGTGCTGCGTTCGGCGCCGACGCTCGATCGCTTGACCGACACCGTCGTGCTGGACCTGCATCGTCTGGGCGATCGCTGTCCTCGCCTCGCGATCGAACCCTCCGCAGACTACTTCGCGCCGCCAGCCTCGTCCGCGACGACACCGTGCAACGCGGCGGTCGTGGACATCACGCTGCAGCGACGCTGGCTCGAGGTCGACGTCCACGGGCTCGCGCTGGGCGAGATTTCCGCGCAGGACATCGTGGTCGCACAACCGCCGCTCGGTGTCGCGGTCGTGCCGCTGGCGTACGACGCTGCAATCGATCGCCTGCGATTGCGGCTCGAGCTCGACGCGCAGGCGCGCACGCTCGACACGGCGGGCCTGGTGTTGCGTCCCCGCGCACACCACGGCGTGAAGGTCGTGGTCGATCTGGCGCGCGCGCGACAGCAGAGCGCGGCGCTGCAGGTGGACGCGCCCGCGGCGGTGCCGATCGTGCGACAGGTCGAGCTCATCCGACCGCCATCGCCGCTCGACTCCGACACCACGATCTACTGCGTGCGCTACTCCGCCGCGCAGCCGAGCGGCTTTCTGGCCATGATCCAGGAGAGCGGTGACGAGTGGCAGAACCCCAGCTGCAACGAGCGACGCATGAGCTGTCGTCGGAGCGGCCCGGGGGTGTCGTGCCCGCTGCTGCGCGACGACGAGGTCAACGCCATCGTCGCGATCGACACCACCGGCGCGTTCGGGGACACGCCCACGTGCACGGTGCGCGACGGCGCGTGCGCCTTCGACGATGGCTTCGACGAGCCCGTGGTCGGGGCGCCGATCCACCTGGCGGTCGCCCGCGACGTGGCCGAGGTCGCACGATCGGGCGATCCCGTGTTCGTCATCGTCGACAAGTTCCTGCCCGAGGGCGAGCGCGAGACCAAGACCTTCAAGCTCGAGCGCGGCGGCGACGTCTTCGCGCAGGATTTCGTGCGCGCCGATCCGGGCGCGACCCGCTACGACCTGCGCGTGTTCGGCGGTGCGCTCGATCCGTCCACCCGACGCAACGCGGTCGCCGTCGCCAATCGCATCACCAAGGTCGAGCTGCTGCAACAGACCCACGACGCCTCCGCGGTGACGTTCCGGCGCACGAGCGCTGGGTTGCGCGCGTGGACGGGGATGGAGTTTCCGTGGTTCTCGCCCAAACGCACCGATCCCGAGCTGCGGCGCAGCTGGGGCGTCGCGCCCGTGGTCGGCGGGGCGGCGCGGTTCGAGTGGAACTTCGCGCGCGTGCCGATCACCTTGTTCCCCGAGCTCGGCCTGGAGGGCGCGCTCACGCAGACGTGGACGGTCGACGCACCCGAGGCACGCGCGCACGCGCAGCAGCGCTGGGTCACGCGCGGCTACGTGGGCGGTGGGATACGCACGCGCGCGCTCAGGGGCCAGCCGCTGTCGGCCGAGCTCGTGGGCGCGTGGATGCCCGAGTTCCCGCCGCGCGGAGCCAAGCCCAGCGCCGGGGATCCCAGCGTCGGTCTGCTGGGCGTCCGCTACGGTTTCGGCCTGCTGCCACGCTTCCTCGATCGACTGCGCGCTTCGTTCGGCGTCGAGATGCTGTTCGGTTCGCACACGCGCTTCGTGCTGCCCAACCGTACCGTCATCGCGCGGGTCCACGCGCGGATCGTCGTGGGCCTGGGCGCCACCATCGGGCGCTTGCTGCCGAGCGAGAGCCGCCCACGCAGCCGTCGACGCCGCGCATCCTGACGTCGGCCGGTCTGCGGATCTCCGGGAACGTCGACCCCGGTTTGCACGTGGCAGACTCTCGCACGACAATGCCCCGACCCGCTGCCGCGGCCAACCCAACACGGGCGCTCGCGGATATCGACAGGACCGACCATGCC
Source organism: Nannocystaceae bacterium (assembly GCA_019694555.1). GTDB lineage: Bacteria > Myxococcota_A > Polyangia > Nannocystales > Nannocystaceae > Xiheibacterium. The sequence goes on along the minus strand of JAIBBS010000010.1, from coordinate 25,189 downwards.
GATCGCCTTCGTCCCGCGCGCGCTGCCAACGACGTCGTCCCTGCTGGTGTTGCTCGCGGTCGGCTGTCGCGACCGTGATCCCGCGGCCACCGGCGAGAGCACGACCGCGGTCGAGACCAGCGCGGGCACCGGCGAGACCGGCGAACCGACCACGGTGCCGCAGACGCCGGAGCTGTCGATGCCGGCGATGGATGCGGAGGATGTGTCGGTCGACACCGAGCTGTGTTGGACCGCGGTCGACGAGCCCGGCAACGTCCGCTACCGCGTGTACGTCGACGGCATCGAGCTGACGCAGGGCAAGATCGGCGAGGATGGCTTCGGCGAGACCTGCACCGGCCCGCTCGCGCTGGAGTTCGACCGCGGCTACACGTGGAGCGTGCTCGCGTTCCGTCCCAGCAACCCCGATCTCGCGTCGCCGATGAGCGCGCTGTGGGGCTTCCACACCAAGTGGGACGGCGACAGCAAGGTGCTGTTCGAGGACGACTTCGCGACCGACAAGGGCTGGACCATGACCGGCAAGGCCGAGGGCGGCACCTGGGAGCGCGGCAACCCGGTGCCGACCGAGTACGGTGGCACCGCGGCGCAGCCCGGCGATTGCTTCGGTGGCAACGACTGCATGTTCACCGCGCAGAACCAAGACGCCGACCCCGAGGCCGAGGACGTCGACGCCGGCACCGTCACGATCACCTCGCCGCCGTTCGATCCCAGCGGCAGCAAGAGCGTGACGGTGAGCTTCGCGCGGTGGTTCTATCGCAGCGACTACGATCAGACCGGCGCCGAGTTCGTGGTCGAGCTGCTGGTGCCCGACGACACCGCCGAGGGTGGCGAGGTCGCGCACGTGCTCGAGAAGCTCGACAACGACGCCGCGTCGCTGTCCGCCGCGGTGTGGACCCCGGTGGCGTACAGCGCGTGCGACGTGCCCTACGTGCCGGGCACGCGACTGCGCGTGTCCGTGACCAACCCCGAGGGTCTACCCGACGAGGTCGTCGAGGTCGTCGAGGCCGCGCTCGACAACGTCGTCGTCACCGGCCATCGCGTCACCGACGATTGCCAGACCGGCGTCGGTGCGCTGTGCAATCCCGCCAGCCCCATCTGCGACGAGGGCCTGCTGTGCTGCGCGCAAGGCGTGCTCAACGAGGGCATCTTCCGCTGCGCGCCGCCGGTCCCGGCGATCGATCCCGCCAACCCCGGCGAGCCCGGTGCGCCGCTGACCGGTCCGCTGGGCTGTGATGCGCCCGACCTCGCGATCGACACCACGAAGATGCAGATGTACTTCGACACCGTCAACGTCGGTGACAACGAGTGCACGCTGCTCGAGATGTGCGTCGGCGGCACGGGCATCCGCCAGCTGCTGCGCTTCGACATGTACACCGTCAACGCCGGCTCGAAGGACCTCGAGCTCGGCGTGCCCAGCAACCATCTCGATCTGTACCACTACAGCGCCTGCCACGAGCACTACCACTTCGACGGCTACGCTCGCTACGCGCTGGTCGACGACGCGGGCGAGGTCGTCTCGCCGGGACACAAGCAGGCGTTTTGTCTGTGGGACGGCGGCAGCTGGGCATGGCCGCAGCTGCAGGGCTGGGACACCGGCAGTGGCAGCGACACGGTGTACTCGTGCTTCAACCAAGGCGTGCAGGTGGGTTGGTACGACGAGTACTACGCCGAGCTCGACTGCCAGTGGATCGACGTGACCGACACGCCACCGGGCGACTACATGCTGCGCGTCGAGGTGAACCTCCCGCGTCAGGACATGGCCGTGCCCGCGCTGGTCGAGCGCAACTACGACAACAACATGGTCGAAATCCCGGTCACCATCCCGCCGCAGTAGCCCCGGCCGTGACGGCCCAGAGCCCTGGTGCTATGCTGGCCGGCCGATGGCGAAGGACGAAGACGACGGCCAGGGGCTCGCCGTGCTCAAGGGCGCGCTGCTCGCTCTGGGGGCGCTGACCGCGGTCTCGCTGGGCCTGTGGCTGTTCAAGCCGCTGGTGCTGATCGGCATGATCGCCGGCGCCGGCTACCTCGGCTACCGCGCCTTCGGCAAGACCAAGGAGCTGCAGGCCGGCAAGGAGAGCAAGGCGCTGGGCGCGGGCGACTTCGAGCGACGCATGCGCGAGCTCGAGGAAGACGAGCGTCGCGTCGACGCGGAAATCCGTCGTAACTCTTGATCTCGACCTTGCGCCACCATGACCTTGCCTTCTTCGATCCTGCGTTCGATCGCGTGCGGTCTCGTCCCGCTGGCCGCCTGCTACAGCCCCGACTCGAAGCACCGTGACGACGACGTCACCGGCAGCGAGGGCAGCAGCGACGGGGGCACCGACAGCAGCGTCAGCACCACCGCGACCACGGTGACGAGCGCGAGCGCGAGCTCGGACGAGGGCAGCTCGAGCGCCGCGGTGACCAGCGCGGCGGACGGCAGCAGCAGCGACGGCGGCACGTGCGACTACCAGGGGTGCTACTGCATCACCGATGACAGCTGCGGCCGCGGGCTGATCTGCCGCGGTGACAGCTGCGAGCCGTTGGTCTGCGGCGACACGTTGGTCGAAGGCGACGAGCAGTGCGACGACGGCAATCAGACCGACGGTGACGGCTGCGACGCGGACTGCACGATCACCGAGCTGTTGGCGGTGGAAGCCTCGTACCGCAACACCTGCGTGCTCATCGAGGGCGGTCGCGTGCGCTGTTGGGGCTTCGGTGGTGCCGGGGTCGATGGCCAGGGCAACCCGGACAATCTCGGCGACGACGAGGTCCCGGCCAGCCTACCGGACATCATGGTGCCGGCGGCCGTGCTCGATCTGTCGCTGGGCGACTCGCACGTCATGTCGATGATCGAGGCCACCGATCTGCACGGCTGGGGCGCCGGCTACTCGGGTCAGCTCGGCATCGGGAACACCAGCGTCATCGGCGACGACGAGTATCCCTCCGTGCTCGTGCCGATCACCTTCGACAGCGTGCCGGTGCAGGTCGCAGGCGGTGGTTCGCACTCGTGCGTGCGGCTGATGTCGGGCACGCTGCACTGCTGGGGTTCCGCGGGCGGCGGCGCGCTGGGCTACGGCAACCTCACCAACCTCGGCGACGACGAGAACGCCGGCGTCGCCGGCAACGTGCCGCTGGGTTCGGCCGCAGACTGGGTCTCGGCCGGCGTCGGTCACACCTGCGCGGTGCTCTCGACCGGTGACATCCGCTGCTGGGGCTCGGGCTACAACGGCGAGCTCGGCCTGGGTCTGGGCGCCAGCACCGTCGTCGGCGACGACGAGACCGCCGACGCCGTGGCCGCGCTGTCGTTCGAGGAAGACGCGCTCGAGATCTCGTGCGGCTACCAGATGACCTGCGCGCTGTTCGAGGGCGGCATCGTGCGGTGTTGGGGCACCAGCGCCAACGGCGAGAGCGGCCAGGGCAGCGTCACGACGATCGGCGACGACGAGACCGCCGAGCTGGTCGCGCCGATCGATCTCGGTGGCGGCGCCGCGCAGCACGTGACCGTCGGTGACAACCACGCGTGCGCGCACATGGAGAGCGGCGAGATCCGCTGCTGGGGTCTCAACGCGCAGGGTCAGCTCGGCCTCGCGAACACGATGAACCTCGGCGACGACGAGCTGCCCTCGGCCGTGGGTCCGATCGACGTCGGCAGCGACTCGGTCACGCGCGTCGACGCCGGCGGGTTGCACACCTGCGCCATCCTCGAGCGTCGGCGGCTCAAGTGTTGGGGCAACAACGCCGACGGCGAGCTCGGCCAGGGCAACCTCGACATCATCGGCGACGACGAGGTCCCCGCGGACGCGCCGGACGTGCCCGTGTTGGTGGTGCCGGGCTAAGCCCGACTGCGCCCGAGAAAGCTGAGCCGGGCCTCTGGTTCGGTCGGCCGCAGCCGCCGGGATCGCGGTGCGAAACCCGTTCAAAGCTGCGTCTGGAAGGCCGTCCAAAGGCGAGTTTACAAAGCTGAGCGATCGCTCAGATTTCGAGGGGTGCAGGCCCCGTCCGCGAACGCCGTCGTCTCCGCCTCCCCCAACCGCACCGCGCCGCGGCTGCCCGGTCGGCGTCCGCTGGGCGCGTGGTCGGAGCTGCGTGCCGACCCGCTGCGGTTCTTGACCGAGACCGCGCAGCGACACGGCGACGTGGTCGCGTTCCGCATCGGCCCGGTGCGCGCGATGTTGCTGCGCCACCCCGATGCGATCAAGCACGTGCTGGTCGACAACAACCACAACTACGACAAGCAGACCCGCGCCTACGACGTGCTGCGGCAGTTCCTCGGCAACGGTCTGCTCACCAGCGAGGGCGACTTCTGGCGCCGGCAGCGTCGCATCGCGCAGCCGGCGTTCCATCGCAAGCGCATCGCGTCGTTCGCGAACACGATGGTCTCCGACACGCTCGACATGCTCGCGCGCTGGGACGACGTGGCCGGGCTCGGACGCAGCCTCGACGTGGCCCACGAGATGATGGCGCTGACGCTGCGGATCGTCGGCAAGACGCTGTTGTCGACCGACGTGCTCGACGCGGCCGATCAGGTCGGCAGCGCGGTGACGGTGCTCAACGAGTGGGCCGACCGCGCGCTCGACAGCCTGCTGCCGATCGGCTTCCCGACGCCGTCGACGCTGCGGGCGAAGGACGCCGCGCGGACGCTCGATCGCATCATCGGCGAGATCATCGCGCGGCGTCGCGCGGGCGAGCAGGCCGAGGATCTGCTGGGCATGCTGATGGAGACGCGCGACGCGGAGACCGGCGAGACCATGACCGATCGCCAGCTGCGCGACGAGGTCATGACCATCTTCCTCGCCGGCCACGAGACCACCGCGAACTCGCTCGCGTGGACCTTCTATCTGCTGTCGACCCACCCCGAGGTCGAGCGACGCGTGCGTGCCGAGCTCGACGCGGTGCTCGGTGGTCGCCCGCCGCAGGCCGAGGATCTCGCGGCGTTGCCGTACCTGCAGCAGGTGATCAAGGAGTCGATGCGGCTGTATCCGCCGGCGTGGATCGTCGATCGCAACACCATCGCCGACGACGAGATCATGGGCTACCGCGTGCCCGCGGGCACGATGCTGCTGATGTCGCCGTGGGTCACGCACCGTCATCCCGCGCTGTGGCCCAACCCCGAGGGCTTCGATCCCGAGCGCTTCACCGCCGAGGCCGAGGCGGCGCGGCCGCGCTACGCCTACTTCCCGTTCGGCGGCGGCCCGCGGCAGTGCATCGGCAACGGCTTCGCGACCATGGAGGCAGGCCTCATCCTCGCGACGGTGCTGCAGCGCTTCCGACCCTGGCTCGTACCGGGCCACCCCGTGGTCCCCGAGCCCTTGATCACGCTGCGGCCCCGCGGCGGGCTGCCGATGGGGCTGCGGGCGGTGCCGCTGCAGGCTCCCGTCGCGGACGCGAGCGCCTGAGCGACCCCGGCCGCCGGGCTCCGCGGTGCGCGCGTCGGGGCCCCGATGTGGGAGCGATCCGAGATCGCGACGCGAAACCACCGTCATGCGAAGCGAACGTGAGACAATGTCCATGGACGCTCCGATGCTCCGTTGGGCACCACGCGCTGCGGCACTGAACGCCGTGCTGTTGGCAGGGGCCTGTTTCCGCCCCGACGACGCACTGCGCGGGCAACCGTGCTCGAGCGATGCGAGCTGCGGATCGTTGAGCTGCAGCTACGGCGTGTGCGGCGGGCCGCAGCGCTGCGAGTCCGGCGCCGGCGTCGGCGACTACTGCTTCGTGTTGATGCAAGACGGCTGGGCGGCGGGAGCCTCGCCGACCTCGCTCGCCGCGGGGCCGGTGAACCTCGACCCGCTGCCCGACGTGGTCGTGGGCAACGAGGACGGCACCGTCGCGCTGCTGATCAACGACGGCCAGGGCGGCTTCCTCGCGGCGGTCACGTCGCCACCGCTGGGCTCGCCTGTGCGCGATCTGACCGTGGGTCGCGTGGACGCCATGGGTTGGGCGGAGGTCGTCGCGACCACCGAGGCCGGCGGCGTGTGGGTGCTGCCGCTGGATCCCGGCAGCGACGAGCGCGGGACCTTCGGGGCCGCGGTCGCCGTCGCCGAGGGCGTCGACGGCCCGCAGCGACCACAGGTCGGCGCGTTCGTCGACGACCTGGGCTCGCAGGCCGACATCGCCGTGCTCGTGCGCGGCGGCATCGACGTTCGCGAGCAGACCGATCACTTCACGTTCGTGAAGCCGCACGAAGACACCTTCGTCGACGAACCCACCGACATCCGTGCGCTGGGCCAGACCATGGACGTGGTCTATGTCGCGTGGGCCGGTGACGCGCGGCTCAAGACCTACGCGCGCAACCCCACCGGCGACTTCAGCGAGCGCATGCCGATCCCCACCGGCACGCCACCGCAGCGCTTCCTGCTCGAGGACGTCACCGACGACGACTACGCCGACGTGCTCGCGGCCGGCATCGACGGCACCGTGTGGTTGTCGCGTGGCAAGAGCATCGATCTCACCAAGGCGGCCAAGCCCGAGCGCGTGTACCAGCTGGGCTGGCAGCCCGGCATGCTCGCCTCGGCTGCGCTCGACGACGACGGCGATCGCGAGTTCGTGATCGCCGGCGGGCCGCAGGGCCGCGGCGACGTCTACCTGTTCGACAACGACGGCGACGGCGTGCCGCTGTACGGCGGCAGCCTCGGTCTGCGCGATGCCGCGGCCGCGGCGGTGTCCGACCTCGATGCCGACGGCGTGGCCGAGCTCGTCGCCGTCGACGCTGCCACCGGTGACGTCCGCGTCGCGCGTCGAACCGTCGCGCCACCACCCCCCGGCGGCGAGACCACCAGCACCGGCGGCGGCGGCATGACGACGACGCAGGGCAGCAACAGCCAGGGTGACTCGGCGGAGACCGTGGACCCGAGCGATCCGACGTTGCCCGGCACCACCGGCATGGAGACGGACGGCGAGGTCTGCGACCTCCTGGTGGGGCCGTTCTGCTACCGCATCACCAGCTCCTACTACGACTTGCCCGTGGGCGCGCGGCTCGCGTTCGCCGATGTCGACGGCGACTTCACGATCGACCTGATCGCCGCGGGCGACTCCTCGATCGTGGTGCTGCCGGGCCTGTTCGGCGCCGATCACAATCGCTTCTCCACCGGCATGGAAGGGGAACCGCCGATCCGTGGCGTCACCCATGCATCGGTCGGCGCCTCGGGCGTCCAGCCGCGACTGTACCAGGGCATCATGCAGGATCCTGGCAGCGCCGTCGGTCGCGTCGTCGCGACGTACGACGATGCCCTGGTCGAATGGAACCTCGCCTCGGACGAAGTGCTGTCGACGGGGCTGAGCGGTGGGCACGGCCTGGTGTTGGGCCCGTTCGCGCTCGATCCGCAGGGGGTCCCGCTGCTGGGGGACTATCCCGACATCGCGGTGCTCGACGAGACCGCGGTGTACGTGATCCAAGACGTCGTCGTCGGCCCGTCGTCGTCCGCAGCCGTGGCCGGTCACGACGTCGACTACTACTACGACTTCAACACCGCCTTGCCTGTGCTGGTGGTCGGCACCGACGCCGGGTTGGAGCGCTTTGCGATCGGCGGCATCGGTGACCCGCTGCAGAGCATGGGCCTGTCGACGGTGGGGCTGGCGCCCGTGTTCGAGATCGGTGCCGAGCCGTTCGGGTGGAACATGCTGCTGACCGACGGCATCAGCGTCGTGTCGCTGTTCCCCACGGACGACACCTACGTGTCGACCAGCGAGGGCCTGTCGAACCCGAACGAGTTCCGCTTCGTGGACATCGACAACGACGCCTACTCGGATCCGGTGGTCCTCGACGCGCTCTACACCCGCGGCGCAGCGGTCTTCGCGTACAGCCTCGCCTTCGGCGAGTTCAGCCTGATCGCCGGTCCGATTCCCATCGGCGGGCAGATCCGCGACCTCGCGCTGCTGCCCGATCAGACCGGCCAGGGACGACCGCCGGAGATCTTCTTGTACTTCGAGGATCCGGAGTCTCCCACCGCGGCCGTGGTCGGCCTCGAGGGGAGCTACCTGTGATCGCCGCTGCGATCCTCGCCATCGCGCTCGTGGGCGGCGCGCGCTCCGAGGAGCCCGCCGCAGTGGAGGCCGCACCCGCGCAAGGCGACGACGTGATGGCGCGCGCGCAGTCGCTCTACGACGCCGGCCTCGGGAGCTACGAGACCTTCGACTACGCCACCGCGATCACGAAGTGGACAGAGGCCTACCGGATGCTGCCACGCACGCCCGAGACGGCCGCGTCGCGCAACTCGCTGGTCTACAACATCGCGCGCGCACAAGAGCGTGCGTTCGAGCAGGACGGCGACGTCGCGCGGCTGAGTGTCGCCATCTCGCTGCTGCAGCGCTACATCGAGGACGCCGAGGCCACCGCGACCGATCCGGAGGCGGCGGCGTCGGACATCGCCGAGGCCCGCACGCGCATCGGTGAGCTGCAAGTCCGCATGGACGAGGCCAAGGCCGCGCAGAAACCCAAGTCGGAGCCGGCGCAGACCGATCGCGGTCGCAAGCCCGGCAGCGGCTTGATCGGCGCCGGCGCGACGTTGCTCGTGCTCGGCGCAGGCACGCTCGCGGGCGGCATCGCGGCCGGGGCCAGCATGGCCTCGAAGGCCGAGGGCGAGCTGCCCGGGCTCGACAGTCTCGGTGACGAGACGCGGCGTCAGCAGGTGCTGCGCGAGGGCCATCGCGGCGACGCGCTCGTGATCGGTGCGGCCGTGGCCGGCGGCGTGGTCGCGGTCACCGGCATCGTGTTGGTGGCCGTCGGCGCGAAGCGGCGCCGCAGCGCGAGCCGTCGCAGCGCGTGGCTACCGATGCCGACGCGCCACGGTGGCGCGTTGACGTGGACGATGCACTTCTGAGGCCGGCATCCGCGATGAGCACCGCGACCGACATCGTCCGCAAGCTGCCCAAGCAGGCGCGCGCCCAGGCGACGGTCGAGGCGATCTTGACCGCGACCGCCGAGGTCCTCACCGAGCAGGGCTACGAAGCCGCGACGACCAACGCGATCGCCCGCCGCGCGGGCGTCAGCATCGGCTCGCTGTACCAGTACTTCCCGCACAAAGAAGCGCTGGTGATGGCGCTGTGCGACCGGCACATGCAGCAGATGACCGCGCTCATCATCGGCGAGGTCGCGGCGATGCGCGGCCTGCCGCTGAGCGACGCGGTGCGGGCGCTGATCCGCACGCTGCTGCGCGCGCACAACGTCGAGCCCAAGCTGCATCGCGTGCTGATCGAACAGGTGCCGCGCGTGGCCGGGTTCGAGCGCATCGGTCAGGTCGATCGCATGATCGTCGAGCTGATCCGCGGCGAGCTCGAGCGGCGCCGCGAGGCGCTGCGCCCGTCGAACCTCGAGCTCGCCGGCTTCATCCTCGTGCACAGCGTGCAGGCGATCACGCACGCGGCGATCCTCGACCGCCCCGACGCGCTGCGCGACGAGGCGTTGTGCGAGGAGACCGCGGCGCTGGTGCTGCGCTATCTGCTGACCGATCCGCCGTGATCGCCGGCGTCAGGCCAGCACGGTGTGCAGCATGTCGGCGAAGGCCTGGCACGCGTCGACCGTGGTGAAGACCCCGACCACGCGGTGGTTGTCCACGACGACGGCCGAGCCGTACTTGTGTCGCGCCATCTCCTTGACCACCTCGTCGAGCGGGGTGTCGGGCGCGACGGTGTAGACCTCGTCGGTCATCGCATCCTCGACGCGCACCTTCGCGGGGTCGACGTCCCGCAGCGTCTCGACCAGGTGCAGGTCGCCATCGGAGACCACGCCGACGAGCTTCTCCGCCTTGAGCACGGGCAAGTGGCGGATCCGATACTTGCGCATGACCTCGTGCGCGTGCGCCATCGTCTGGTCGAAGCCGATCGTGTGCGGCGACGTCGTCATGAACTTTCGGATCTCGGGGATGGCGCGGTGCTTCGACATGAGCCGGCCGTGCCAGTGCACCGCTCGTGCCACGCGCAACCGGTCGCGACCGCTCGATCTCGCGATGCGCGCCCGCGCACATCCTTCCGGCATTCGCACGCTTTGCGGGCTCGCGCTTCACAGACGATTTACGGCCGCGGGTCGAACGCGATCGGCCCGTGCCCCGTCGATTGCACTCGGGAGCCGTGCCTCCCGGAGCGAGCGAGACCCAGCCATGCGCATCGATGTCGAGACCTTCCTGACGCTGACCGTGCTCATGGGCACCGGCGTTGCGGTCGGCGTCGGCGTGATGTCCGTGCGCAACCGCGAGCACGAGGCCTCCGCGGCCGCGCAGGTCCAGCCGGCCGAAGCTGCGCCGGCGCCCACGCCCGCGGCGAAGCCGGCCGAGCCGGTCGCGACACCGACGCCCGCGCCGACGACCGTGACGCCGGTCGCGACGGCTCCCGCGGCGCCCGAGCTCGAGCCGCCGCTGGTGCCCGACCCCGAGCCCGCGGTGCCCGAGCACGTCGGTGGCCCCGACGTGGAGGGCTGAGAGCCGAGCACAGGGGCGCAGCTCAGCGCGCGTGCATGAACAACGCGGTGTAGACCGGCCGCACCGAAGGGTCGGCCGGTCCTTCGCCCGTGATCTCCGTGCTCGCCAGATCGAGCGTCCGTCCAGCGACGACCATGCGCTTGGACGATCCGCCGTCGAGGTTCACCACCTCGGTGCAGCCCAGCGCGCCCAGCAACGCACCGACTTCGCCCAGGGTCATGCCCAGCGCGCGCTCGAAGTTGCGGCCGTCGACCGCGGCGAAGACGAGCGTGCCTTCGCACAACCCGACGGCGAGCCGCGGCAGCAGGTTGAGATCGCCGGTCTCGTCCTGCGAGAACGTCACCGGCGGCGCGCTGTCCCAGAAGTCCTCCGCGCGAAGATCGAGCAGCGGCTGGTCCGCGCGCCGCAGGCACGGTCCGCCCGCCATCGCCGTGCGGATCGCAGCTGCCTGCGCGGGAAGGCGCCATCGCACGCTGTCGCCGGCCTCGAGCGTCAGCGGTTCGTGGGTCGTGACCACCGCGCCCAGCAGCGGCACCGCGAGGCCTCGACCGCGCGCGAGCACGCGATCGCCGACGATCGCGATCGAGTCGTGCGCCGGGCCGACGCGTCCGTGGGCGCGGTTGTGCACCGATGCGATCGTGTGCACGACCCCGCGCGCGCTGGTGATCGTCGCACCGATCGCAGTGATCCGATCGATGCGCGCGTGGCCGCGCTCGTCGATCACGAGCGCACCGCGGCCCAGCAGCGGCGGCGTGCGGACCTCGCCGTCGGCGACGACGAGCCCGACGGGATCGTGGCGCCGCGAGGGCGGCTCGATGTCGGGCTCCGAGTAGAGGAAGAAACCGCCCGAGGTCGCCGCGAGCGCGCCGGCCCGCGCGACGGTGTCGGCGAACGCGAGGCCAGCCGCGACGTCGTCGCGGCAGTCGACCGCGTCGATGCGCACGCGGCGGGGATCGACCCGCAGCAGGTTGACGTGGGTCGGGCCCTCGCGGAAATCACCGCCGAGCTCGGCGCGTGCGAGCCCGTCGGCGAGCGGGTGCCAGCGCAGCGATGCGAGCGCGTGGTGCCACGAGGGCGCGTCCGCGAGGTGACGATGAGCGAGGCGGCAGCCCATCGAGTAGTAGAAGTCCGCGAGCGCGCGCACGCGCGGCGCATGCGGCCGCGCGGCCGCGAGGATGCCGGCGAGTCGCTGGCGCAGACCCACCCGCAGCACCCGCGCGTCGAGCTCGTCGCGCGCGCCGAGGAAGTCGTCGACCGCGAGCACGCGGCGCACGAACAGCTCGGCCTGTGCGGCGTCGACGTCTTGGCGCAGCGACGCCGCGACCTGTTCGCGCGCGGGCAGGGCGGTGTCGCGTTCGAGCGCGGCGAAGTCGCCCGCCCACGGCCGCTCCGGCGGCGCCGGCGGGCCTCCGCGGGGATGTGGCGCGGCGAAGGCGTCGAGCAGCGCCGCTGTCGCGATGTCCGCGATGCGCGGCGCGGTCGCGACGCAGGCGTCGATCCACGTCATGGGTTCGCTGCGAGCCACGCCTCGATCTCCTCGATCTCGCCCGCGTCGACGCTGGTCAGCGGGCGCAGGATCGCGAGCGCAGCCTCGGCCTCGCTGCGCGCACGCACGCGATCGGGCGGCTTCGCCTTGCTCGACAGCAACGCGCGCGCGAGCGCGAAGCGAGCCTCGGCCAGCGGCTCGCGGTCGCCGTCGCTGCGGCCCAGCGTCGCGACCGCGAGCTCGCCGTGGGCGACGGCCTCGTCGCCGCGATCGAGCATGCGCAGCACGTTGCTCATCAGTGCCTCGGCCAAGCCGACCTTGGGGTGGTCCTCGCCCAGGAGGCGGCGGCGCACCGCGAGGCTGTGCTCGGCCAGCGGCAGGGCCTCGGCCGCGCGATCGAGCTCGACCAGCACCGCAGCGAGCGAGCCCGAGTACTGCGCCGCGGGCAGCGTGTCGTGACCGACGGCGGCATCGATGATCTCGAGCGCCTGGGCGAAGCCGGCCCTGGCCGCCTCGATGTTGCCCAGCGCGTCGTCGCACATCGCCAGGTTCGCGATCGCGGTGGCGTACTCGGGATGGCGCTCACCGAAGTGCTTGCGCGCGATCTCCCGCTGGCGCACCGCGGCCTCGCGCGCCTCCGCGGCGCGTCCGAGCTCGCGCAGCGCGCCGGCGATGTTGTGCAACGACGTCGCGTTGAGCGGGTGGTCGGGACCCATCGCCGCCTCGCGGATCGTGAGGCCCGCGCGCATGTGCACCAGCGCGGCTTCGTTCTGCCCCGCCTCGGCCAGCGCGCTGCCGAGGTTGTCGTGGCTGGCGGCCGCGGATGGATGCATCGGGCCGTACTCGCGCTCGACCAGCGCCAGCGCGTGTTGCAGCGCTGCGACCGCGTCGGCGGTGCGGCCCTGCATCGCCAGCAGCTCGCCGAGGGTGCCATAGGCCGCGCCGAGGCTCTCGTGATCCTCGCCCACCGCCGCGCGCCGGATCTCGACCGACGCGCGCACGTGTTGCTCCGCGCGTCCGAGATCGCCGTGCTGCAGGTACGCGATGCCGAGCACGCGCTCGAGCTCGGCGCCGAGCTCGACGTCGCCGCCCATGCGCTCGAGCGCGCCCTTGCCGTGGGCGTACCAGCGATCGGCCTCCACGATCGGGCGCGTGGGATCGGTGCCGATCCAGATCAAGCCGATCGACGCGCGCACGACCACCTCGGCGTCGCCGCTGGCGAGTGCGGCCGACAGCGCCTCGTGGTAGCCGCGCTCGGCCGCGACCAGATCGCCCTGCAGATCCTGGGAGACCGCGACGAGCTCGCGCGCGACCGCCTCGCCGCGGCCGTAGCCGGCGGCCTTGGCCCGTGCCGCGAGCTTGGTCGCGATCTCGCGCGAATCGGTCAGTCGCGCGGCGTCACCGAGCACGCGCGCACGCGCCAGCTCGAGGTCGAGCTCGCGCCGCACCTCGGGATCGACGGTGGCGTCGACCGAACCCTCGCGCGCCATCAGTCGCTCGAGGTCCGCGCACACGTCGAGCTCCGGCAGGCGATCGGCTGCGTCGACCGCGTGCTCGAGCGTGGCCTCGTCCGCGCCCGCCAGCAGCTCGGTCAGCGCGCGCAGGGCGTCGCGTCGGCGCTCGAGGCAGGTCATCTGCAACGCCAGCACCGCCTGCGGGCGCGCACCCTCGACCTCGTCGCGACAGGCCTGCGTCTGCAACGCGAGCCAGTGCTCGACGTAGGGATCGAGCTTGCGTGCGACCGCGTCGAGACCGTCGTCGGCCCAGGCCTTGCCGGTGGCGACGAAACGCTGGCGGATGCGCTCGCGCTGATCGTCGTCCCACACACCCGCGAGTTTCTCGCGCACGTCCTGGCAGTACGGCGCGACGCGGGGCTGCTCGCGCTCGTACACCAGCGTCGCCACGCCCACGGCGGCTGCGGGCACGCCGATCAGCGCGGCTTGCCGCCAGCGCCGCCAGGGATCGCGCACCAGCGCCTGCAGCAGCGCTTCCATCGACGGGTAGCGATCCTCGGGCCGCACCGCGAGGCCGCGCAGCAGCGCGCGTCGGACCCACCGCGGCACGGGTGAGCGCGCCGCGATCGGCCGCACGTTGCCCTCGCTGACGTTGGCGATGAGCTCGGCCAACACGCGGCCGGCGAACGGGCGCTCGCCGAACAGGCCCTCGTACAGCGCGACGCAGTAGCTGAACTGATCGGTGAGCGCGTCGCTGCGCTCGCCGGCGAGCTGCTCGGGTGCCATGTACGCCGGCGTGCCGACCAACGCGCCGGTCTGCGTGAGCGCCAACCCCAGGACGCGCGAGCTCGAGGTCGTGCCGACCGCGGCGAAGGCGTCGGTCTTGCCTGCGGCCGGACGCGCGAGGCCGAAGTCGGTCACGAGCACGCGACCGTCCTTGCCCAGCAGCACGTTGTCGGGCTTGAAGTCGCGGTGGACCAAGCCTGCGGCGTGCGCGGCCGCGAGCCCGCGGCCGGCCGCGAGCAGCACGGTCATGACCTCGCGCCAGCCGTGACGACGCTCGCGCAACCACGCCGACAGCGTCGAGCCGTCGATGAACTCCATCGCGACGAACACCTGTCCGTCGATGGTGCCGACGTCGTGCACGGTGATGACGTTGGCGTGCGACAGCCTCGCCATCGCCTGGGCTTCGCGCAGCAGCCGCGCGCGCTGGTCCGCGAGCTCCTTGGGCCCCGAGCCGCCGGGCGCCCCGCGCAGCAGCTTGATCGCGACCTTGCGGTCGAGCTCGGGATCGTAGGCCGCGAACACCACGCCCATGCCGCCGGCACCGACGCGCGAGAGCACGACGTAGCGGCCCAGCTTGGAGCCCTCGCTCAGGCTCGCGACGAACGCGTCGTCGACGCCCGAGCCCTTGCTCATCGGCGAGGTCTCGACCAGGGTCTGACCGTTGCCGAAGGTCCCGGCATCGGGCTCGACCGGCAGCTGGAAGATGCGTGCCAGCTCGGCGACCACCTGCATGCACGCTGGACACCCGTCGAGGTGTCGCTCGATGGCCACACGCAGCGGCTCGTCGACTTCGCCGCGCACGAAGTCGACGACCACGTTCTCCTCGGGGCACTCCATGCGCGGCCACCCGACGGTGCCACGGACCCGCGCCGCAGGCAAAGCGCCTCGGACCGCGAAAACGTAGTCGCTCCAACCGACGCCGGGCCTCGACCTTCGCGATGCTGACGGCGATGGTGTTCGAGGGCTCGGGGGGGCGCGGCATCGTGCGCCGTGCGTGTGCGGCGTTGCTCTTGGGATGGTTGGCCGCCTGCGGTGACGACGGCGGCGGCGGGCCCACGCCGCGCGTGGGTGAGGACTGTCCCGACGAAGGCCTGCTGCGGTGCGGCATCGGCGACATCGCCGACGCGCAGGACACGATCGTGCGCTGCGATCACGGCAGCTGGGTCGAGGCGCTCGCCTGCGGCACCGGCGAGGCCTGCGAGGACCACAGCGAGCGCGGCGCGGTCTCGTGCTCGATGGTCAACGACCTGGTCATCTACGGCGATCTCAACCAGCCCTGCGAGGCCAGCGGCGCGCAGGCGTGCTCGCTCGATCGCGACTTCGTGCTGCACTGCGAGGGCGGCACCTGGACGCTGCAGACCAACTGCAGCACCGAAGTGATGCGCTGCGGCTATCGCGACGAGGGCGACGAGGGCTGCACCGACGCCGCGGGCTGCGTCGTCTGCCTCTGATCGCCGCCGGCCTGCGCCACCAGCCAGTCGTCGATGCGCCCGGCCTCGAGCGCATAGCGTCCGCCCAGGGCGTGGTAGCGCGCGCTCGCACGGGCCGCGAGCGCGACGGCCTCGGCGTGTTGCGCCGTGCGAGGTCGGCGCGACAGAAGCTGCGCCATGCCGAAGTGCGTCGCGGCGGCGATGCTCGCGTCGGCGACGCCGTCGCCGGCCATGATCGTGGCGCGCCGCAGCAGCGGCTCGGCCTCGTCGAGGCGATCCAGCGCGAGCAGATCGAGCGCGACGTTGGTGATGGGGTACGCGGCGTAGGGATGCCGGCCGTCGACCCGATCCCAGATCGCGAGCGCGCGGCGGTGCAGCGTCAGCGCGGTCTCGACGTGGCCTCGCTCGCGCTCGAGCTCGCCGAGGTTGCTGAGGCTGAACGCCAGGTCGGGATGGTCGGGGCCCAGCCGCGCGAGCTTGAGCTCGATCGACTGTTGCAGCGACGCGATGCCCTCGTCGGTGCGGCCCAGCCGGTGCAGCGCGAGGCCATGGTTGGTCAGCGCGGCGGCGTACAGCGGGTGCTCGCGGCCGACCGAGCGCTCGAGCAGCTCGCGCGCGCGGCGGTGATAGGTGTCCGCGGCCTCGAAGTGGCCCAGGTCGTACTCGACGTTGCCGAGGTTCACGAGCACGGTCGCGACCGTGGGATGCTCGGGGCCGAGCTGTTCGATCATCACCGCGACCGCGCGTTCGAGCGCGACCGCGGCATCGGCGATGCGGCCCTGTCGCGCGCGGACGTTGCCGAGGTTGTTGTAGGCGTTGGCCAGCTCCTGCCGCTCGCTGGCGTCGGTGGTGCCGGCGAGCGTCGCGACCACGCCCTCGTAGGTCGTCGCGGCGCGGGTGTAGTCGCCGGCGCGGAAGTGCATCGCGCCGATCTGGTTGGCCAGCAGTGCGCGCTCGCGCGGCGTCGGGTCGAAGCGAGCCATGAGCGACTCGGCGTGGCGGGCCCACGCCGCGCCGTCCTCGGTGCGCGCGCGGTGGTAGCCGACCAGGCCCACCAGTCGCGTGGCCGCGGCCGCGGCGGTGCGATCCTGACCGAACGCGACGGCGTTGGTCTCGGCGGTGGCCAGCGTGCGCTCGGCCTCGTCGTGCTCGCCGAGCAGCTCGAGCAGCGAGCCCAGCTCCACGTCGACCTCGGCGCCGAGCGGGCCGAAGTCGATCTCGAGCGCACGCAGCTGCAGTGCCTTGGCCTGCGCGACACCCTCGTCGAAGCGACGCGCATCTCGCAGCGCCCGCACGGTCGTGAGCGCCTCGCGGGCCGTGGCCACCGCGTCGCGCTGCTGCGGTTCGGTCGGCACCGCCGGCAGCTGTGACGCGCGCGCGGCGTCGAGGCACGGCTCGAGCGGCGGCAGGCCGGCCACCACCAGCGGTGCGCGCTCGAGCGAGCTGGCGTCGGTCTGCGCGAGCACGTCGATCACCGCCGCGATCGCGGCCTCGCGTTGCTCGACGCAGGCGACCATCGCCGCCGGCACCGGCTCCACGCGCGCGGCCTCGCACTGGCGCTGGTGTTCGTCGCCGGTGCGCGCGACCTCGCGATCGAGCGCGTCGGCGACCAGCGTCCAGGTCTGCTCGGCGTAGCCGCGTCCGGTCGCAGCGATGGCCTCGCGCACGCGATCGTGGGCGCTGTCGTCCCAGCGCGCGCGGGCGGTCGCGACCCGGCGCGTGCAGTCGTCGGCGTCGACGCGGTGTCCACCCGAGCCCGCGACCACGCCGATCGTGACCGCGCCGGCGAGCAGCGCAGCCGCGTGGGCGCGCAGCCGTCGGGGTCGCGCCGCGGCGGCGCGCAGCTCGGCGATGAGCGCGTCCATGCTGGGCCAGCGCCGTGCCGGCACGAGCGAGAGCCCGCGCGCGAGCACGCGACGCAGCCGCGCCGACGCGCGCGAGCTGGCGCCCTCGCCGGTGCGAGCAGCCGGCAGCGAGCGCGAAGTGTCACGGCTGTCGTAGCGCGGGCGCTCGCCCAACAGCGCCTCGTGCAGTGCGACGCAGAAGCTGTACTGATCCGAGCGCGCATCCGCGGCGCTGCCCCGCAGCTGCTCCGGGGCCATGTACGCCGGCGTGCCGACCACGATGCCGGTGGCGGTGAGCTTGGACTCGAACGCGCTCGCGCCCGGCACTGCGACCGCGCGCGTGCTGACGTCGCTGTCGTCGCCGTGACCGACCGCGAGCCCGAAGTCGACCACGCGTGCGCGCCCGTCGTCGCCGACGAGCACGTTGTCGGGCTTGAAGTCGCGGTGCACGATGCCGGCGCCGTGGGCCGCGGCGAGGCCGGCGGCGGCGCCCAGGAACATCGCGAGGACCTCGTCGCTGCTCCGTGGTGCGCGACGCAGCCACTGGCTCAACGTGCAGCCGCGCACCCACTCCATCGCGACGAAGCAGCGACCCTCGTGCAGGCCCACGTCGTAGACCGGCACCACGTGCGCGTGGGACAGCCGCGCGAGCGCCTGGGCCTCGCGTTGCAGCCGCGGCCCGGCGTTGAGCCCACGCGCGCGCGGATGCAGCAGCTTGATCGCGACCGCGCGATCGAGCTGGGCATCCCACGCGCCCACGACCACGCCCATGCCGCCTTGGCCGATGTGCTCGAGCACGACGTAGCGGCCCACGCGGCGCGGCAGCTCGGGCTCGGCACCCGCGAGCACCTCGTCGCCCGTGGACGGCACGGTGGCGCCTTCGCTGGTCGGCAACGCGAGGGTCCGCAGGTCGTCGGGCGCGGCGAGCGAAGCGGCGGGCAAGGGGCAGGGCTCAGACCCCCGCCGCCGTGCCGCGATTCAAGGGGTGGTCGCGAGCCGCTGCAGCGCCGCGTGGGGCGGGTCGCGCCCCGCCCGCGGGGCGCCTGGATTGTCCGCCGGCGGTCGTCTGGGCTACCTTCGTTACCGTGGACGATGGCGCAGGCCTCGTGCAGGAGTTCCTGGCCGCCGTGCCCGCGGGCGTTCGGTCCGCCTTCGAAGCCGACGAGGACCTCGGCGCTCGGCTGACCGCGATCCTCGAGGAGGCCAAGGCCGCGCTGGGATCGTTCGCCGCGTCCGACCGCGGCTTCGCGGCGCACCTGGGCGGGCTGATGCCCGAGGGCGCGGGGCCGGAGCTGCTCGGTCGCCTGCGCGCCGCGGATCTGTACCTCGCGTACGGCTGCGCCGCGGGTGAGACCGTCGCGCTCGAGGCGTTCGAGGCCGAGTTCGGTCGCGACATCGATCTCGCGATCGCGCGCTCGGGCAACGTGAACCTCGGCAAGGACGAGTTCCGCCAGCTGGTGCGCAACAAGCTGTTCGTGGCGGCGCCCGGTCGTCGGCCCAAGATCGCCGACTACGCCGGTCGCGGCGATCTGCGCAGCTGGGTGCGCGTGACGGCGCTGCGCATGATCGTGGATCTCGTGCGTCAACACGCCGGCGATCGCGAGGTCTCGCTCGAGGCCGACGCGCTGGGGTCGATCCCGTCGCCGGGCGACGACCCCGAGCTCGACTACATCCAGCGCGTGTACAAGTCCGAGTTCAAGGAAGCGCTGACGACCGCGTTCTCGCGGCTGTCCCCGCGCGAGCGCAACCTGCTGCGCCACCAGGTGCTGCACGGGCTCAACATCGATCAGGTCGGCGCGCTGTACCACGTGCATCGCACGACCGCGTTCCGCTGGATCGAGAAGGCCCGCCGCGCGCTGCTGCAGCACGCCCGCGACGCGCTCAAGCAGCGGCTGCTGGTCGCCAGCGGTGAGTTCATGAGCATCATGCGCGTGGTCCAGGGCGACCTCGAGGTCAGCGTGCGCCGACTGCTGGTGTCGGACATCGAGGTCGAGCCGCCCGAGGCGTGAGCGCGCGGCACCGACCGCGTGTCGGTGTCGTCGAACGTTCGAGCGGGTTCGGATCGGTGGTCCGGCCGACGCACACGACGCTGTCGCACCGCTGCCGTGGCTGCGCGCGAGGTGCTAGAAACGCGATCGTGCCGACCTCGCGTCGGCGGAGGGTCCATGACGACGATGCGATGGATCGTGGGCGTGTCGACGCTGCTCGCGATGCTGGGCTGCGGCGGTGACGATGGCGGTGCTCCGGCTGCGGCGACGTCGTCGAGCGCGGGCAGCAGCAGCGGCGACGAGACCACGGGTACGACGGGCTCGAGCAGCAGCGCGGACAGCAGCGGCGCGGACACGACCGCGGCGAGCAGCGAGAGCACCGGCGGTGACGCGCAGTCGTGTCCTGGCACCAGCCTGCGCCCGCTGCCGGCGGCGTTCGACGAGCGCGGGCCCTGGACCGTCGGCGCGCGCACGCTCGCGATCGCGGGCCTGACGGTCGAGGTCTGGTATCCCGTCGCGCCGGGCGACGAAGCCGGGCTCGATCCGATCCGCTATGACATCCGCGAGCACTTGCCGCGCTCCGAGCAAGGCAAGATCGACGATGCGACCAATCCCTGGCAGGACTGCGACTGCTATCGCGATCTCGAGCCCGACGCGGCCTACGGTCCCTACCCGGTGGTGGTGTTCGTGCACGGCACCGCCAGCTTCCGCACGCAGTCGCTTCCGCAAATGATCCACTGGGCCAGCCGCGGCTACGTGGTGGTCGCGGCGGATCATCCGGGGCTGCAGCTGCGGGATCTGCTGGCGCAGGTGTGCGGTGGCGGGACCGTGGGCCAGGATCTCACGGCGGATCTCGACGCGTTGCTCGCGGCGATCCGCGGCGAGACCGACGAGCTGGCGTTCCTCGGTGATCGACTCGACGCCACGCGGATCGGCATGGCCGGGCACTCGGCAGGCGGCGGCGCGATCGCGAATCGTGGTGACGATGCCGCAGTGCTGATCCCGATGGCCGCAGGCGGCACCATGCCCGGCACGGCGCTGGTCTCGACGCTGGTGCTCGGCGGCACCGCGGATTCCATCGTCGCGTACGACCAGCAGCTCGCGGGCTACGCGTCGTCGCCAGCGCCCAAGCGCCTGGTCGGCCTCGACGGCGCGGGCCACCTCGCGTTCTCGGAGATCTGCTCGCTGCGCAACGACGACGGGCTGAACCTGCTCGAGATCGCGGAGGCGAACGGCGTGTGCGGAGCACAGTTCGCGGGATTCCTGTTCCAGTGCAGCGATACGCTGCTGGCGGATACCGAGGCGTGGGCCATCGTGGATGCTGCGACCGCGGCGGCGCTGGACGAGACGCTGCAGTGCAGGGACATCGGCGCGGCGTTCGACGAGCTCGCGGGGGTGGCGGGGGTGGCGGAGGTGCGGGAGCAGTAGAGAGCCTCGCGGGCTCATGCCCTCACCCCGCCGCGTGCCAGCCGTCGCAGCTCGCGCCGCAGCGCTCGCTCAACTCGCGATACCACGCCACCGTCCGCGCCGTTCGATCCCCCAGCGCCGCGGTGCCCCACACCACGGCGAGCACCGTGGTCGTGCCGGCGTGCGTCTTGGTGCGCTGCGAGTCCTTCACCGCGTTGGCGCACGGGCCTTGCGCGTCGCACAGGCACGGCAGGCCGTCGAGGCGGATCTCCTGGCCGGAGGCGTTGAAGACGTAGCTCGTGCCGGCGGTGGGGATCGCGATCGACAGCGGTGGTTGGGCGCGGTCGAGATCGATGACGCTGATCGGCAAGCCGGTGTGCAGCGAGACGACGTTGCACAGATCGACCGCGAGGTTGATCGAGCCCAGGGTGCCCTCGGCGGCGGCGGCGAGCAGGTACTCCGAGGCGGGCTTGCCCCGGCCCGAGGGCTTGTAGCCGCCGAAGCGCAGCAGCGCGCGGACGGCCGCGCGCACCGCGTCGTCGCTGGGTGGCAGGCCCGAGGCGGCCGCGGTCGGATCGCCCGCGCGCAGCATCTCGACCAACCACGCTGGCGATGGCGGCAGGGGCTCGGGCCAGCGGGCGACGAAACCGCCCGCGCGCATCTGTGGGTCGAGCCCTGGCCCGATCATCAAGGTGTGCGCGTCGCTCATCGGCGAAGCCATACCACGCCGGCCACGGCACGCCGCGATCTTCCGGTCGGCGCCGCGATCGGTCATGATGCGAGGGCTTGCGCCCACGCGCTCATCGCGGGCTCTACCACGGCGCGGTTGCAGCCCTGTGCGCCGCAGCCGTCGCGGTGCTCGGTTCGGGCGGCGTCGCCTGCAAGCTGCGCGAGTTCGCCTGCGAGGACGACGACGCCTGCAAAGACGGCGACAAGCTCGGCACCTGCGAGGCCAGCGGCTTCTGCAGCTTCCCCGACGTCGACTGTGCGTCGGGCCGCCGCTACGGCGATCTGGTCGGCGACGACCTCGCGGGCACCTGCGTCGCGCTGGACGGATCCTCGAGCAGCGGGGACGCGTCGAGCGCGGCCGCGGACGGTTCGAGCTCCGCCGGCATCGACCCCGCGACCGATCCGTACGGCACGTGCGAGGTCTCCAGCGACTGCAACGACGCGACCGCCGCGTGCGTGACCAACGGCATGACGCGGATGTGCGCGCCGACCTGCACGATGGAGGGGCAACCCGCCAGCGAGTGCCCACCGCGCGGCGACGGCGACACCGCGTCGATCTCGTGCCTGTTCACCGACGCGAGCCAGACCACGTTGCGCTGCTTCATCGCATGCACGCAGACCCTCGATTGCCCCGACGGCATGGTCTGCGCGGCGCCCGTGTGCACCTGGCCCGGGTGAGCCGCGGGCCCGCGCAGCGGCGTACGGCGGCGTCGCGGCTGCGCCGGTGCGGGTGCGCCGGGCGCATGGACGAACGCGGTCGCTTCGCGGCAAGATCCGCCCGTCCATGAGCCAGCCCACCGGTACCTGCCTCGATTCCTTCGGCGCGCGACAGACCCTCGTGGTCGGCGGCACGTCGTACGAGATCTTCCAGCTCGACGCGCTCGCGCAGGGCGGCATCGGCCACGTGCATCGCCTGCCGTTCTCGCTCAAGGTGTTGGTCGAGAACCTGCTGCGCCACGAGGACGGCGTGGCCGTGACCGCGGCGGACGTCGAGGCCGCCGCCGGTTGGGATCCCAAGGCCGAGCCCGATCACGAGATCGGCTTCCACCCCGCGCGCGTGCTGCTGCAGGACTTCACCGGCGTGCCGGTGGTGGTCGACCTCGCGGCGATGCGGCAGGCCATCGCGAAGATGGGCGGCAATCCCCAGCGCATCAACCCGCTGGCGCCGGTCGATCTGGTGATCGACCACTCGGTGCAGGTCGATCACTTCGCGCGCCCCGATGCACTGTCGCTCAACACCCGGCTCGAGTACGAGCGCAACCGCGAGCGCTACGCGTTCCTGCGCTGGGGTCAGAACGCGCTGTCGAACTTCCGCGCGGTGCCGCCGGGCACCGGCATCTGCCACCAGGTCAACCTCGAGTACCTCGCGCGCACGGTGTGGACCAAGCCCGGCGCGGGCGGGCTCGTGCAGGCGTTCCCCGACACGGTGGTCGGCACCGACTCGCACACCACCATGGTCAACGGCCTCGCGGTGCTGGGCTGGGGCGTGGGCGGCATCGAGGCCGAGGCCGCGATGCTGGGCCAGCCGATGTCGATGCTGATCCCGCAGGTGGTCGGCTTCAAGCTGCACGGCACGCTGCCCGAGGGCGCGACCGCGACCGATCTCGTGCTCACCGTGACGCAGATGCTGCGCAAGCACGGCGTGGTCAACAAGTTCGTCGAGTTCTACGGCCCCGGCCTCGCGAGCCTGTCGCTGCCCGACCGCGCCACCATCGCCAACATGGCGCCCGAGTACGGTGCGACCTGCGGCTTCTTCCCGGTCGACGACGAGACGCTCGCGTACCTGCGTCTGACCAATCGCCCGGCCGAGAGCATCGCGTTGGTCGAGGCCTACTGCAAGGCGCAGGGCCTGTTCCGCACGCCCACGACGCCCGATCCGATGTTCTCGAGCTCGCTCGAGCTCGACCTCGCCACCATCGAGCCTTCGCTCGCCGGACCCAAGCGGCCGCAGGATCGCGTGGCGCTGGGCAAGGTGAAGTCGTCGTTCGCCGACACGCTCGCCAAGGAGCGCCACGGCAACGCGACGCCGCTGCAGATCGACGGCAGCTCGACCACGCTCGACAACGGCGCGGTGGTGATCGCGGCGATCACCAGCTGCACCAACACCAGCAACCCGTCGGTGCTGGTCGCGGCGGGCCTGCTCGCGCGCAACGCCGTGGCCGCGGGGCTGTCGCGCAAGCCGTGGGTGAAGACCTCGCTCGCGCCGGGTTCGAAGGTCGCGACCGAGTACCTGGGCAAGTCCGGGCTGCTGCCGCACCTCGAGACGCTGGGCTTCGGCGTGGTCGGCTACGGCTGCACCACCTGCATCGGCAACTCGGGACCGCTGCCGCCCGAGGTCGCGCAGGCGGTGACCGACGGTGACCTCGTGGTCTCGGCGGTGCTCTCGGGCAACCGCAACTTCGAGGGCCGCGTGCACGCACAGGTGCGCGCGAACTACCTCGCGTCGCCGCCGCTGGTGGTCGCGTACGCGCTGGCCGGCAACGTCGGCATCGATCTGGCGACCGAGCCGCTGGGCAAGGGCAACGGCGGCAAGGACGTCTACCTCAAGGACATCTGGCCCACGCCGCAGGAGGTCCGCGACACCATCCGCACGGTCATCGGCCAGTCGATGTACGCCGAGCAGTACGCCGACGTCTTCGCCGGCGACGAGGCCTGGCGCGGACTCGCGGTGCCGCAGGGCGAGCTGTTCGCGTGGGAGGGCGACTCGACCTACGTGCGCCACCCGCCGTACTTCGAGGGCATGAAGGCGCAGCCCGACGCGCTGCAGGACATCGTCGGCGCGCGCGTGCTGGCCAAGCTCGGCGATTCGATCACGACCGATCACATCTCGCCCGCGGGCAACATCTCGAAGAGCTCGCCGGCGGCCAAGTACCTGGTCGAGCGCGGCGTGAAGCCCGAGGACTTCAACAGCTACGGTGCGCGTCGCGGCAACCATGAGGTGATGATCCGCGGCACCTTCGCGAACATCCGCCTCAAGAACGCGCTGGTGCCTGGCGTCGAGGGCGGCGTGACCCGCTGCCTGCACGGTGGCGATCCGACCGCGGTGGTCAGCATCTTCGACGCGGCGGAGCGCTACCAGGCCGCGGGCGTGCCCACGATCGTGCTCGCGGGCAGCGAGTACGGCACCGGCAGCTCGCGCGACTGGGCCGCGAAGGGCACGATGCTGCTCGGGGTCAAGGCGGTGATCGCCAAGAGCTTCGAACGCATCCACCGCAGCAACCTCGTGGGCATGGGCGTGCTCCCGCTGTGCTTCGAGGACGGCCAGGACGCCGACTCGCTGGGCCTGGGCGGCGAAGAGGTGTTCGAGATCCACGGCATCGCCAGTGGCCTGAGCCCGCGCAAGATCCTCGAAGTCGTCGCGAAGGGTGCCGCCGGCGAGACGCGCTTCAAGGTGGTCTGCCGCGTCGACACGCCCAACGAGGTCGAGTACGTCAAGCACGGCGGCATCCTGCAGTACGTGCTGCGCACGATGGCGAAGGGCTGAAGCGGCCGGACGCGCCGCGCCGAGCATCGCCGGCGCGGTCGCGGGCCGCGGCAGCAGTGTCGCGCCTATACCCGGCTCGAGCGCGACCGGCGGCAGCCACGTGAGTTGCGCTTCGCGAGCCGAGTTCTCGGGCCCTCTCGGACCCGTCGCCTGATCCGTCGAGCGACCCTGTGTGCTCGACCTCGGCCGA
>JAIBBS010000161.1 GCA_019694555.1 Nannocystaceae bacterium | reverse complement strand
GCCACCGCCGGGACCGGGCTGCCTCGCGGAGGACCTCGATCCGCCGGGCTTCGAGGCCCTGGCGCAGGGACTGCCGACCGCGCCGTTGCCCCCGCCGCCCGCCGACGAGGCGGCGGCCAACCGGCCCGCTCGCGAGCCGCTGCGCGAGGCCGAGGCCGCGCTCGCAGCCGCGCAGGCACGCGTGCAGGCCAGTGCGCAGGCGCTCGATCGCGCGATCGATCGCGAACGCGATGCGGCGGCGGCCCGCGACGCGGCAGCGGTCGCCCTCGCGAGCGCGCAGCGCCAGCTGCAGGCCGCAGAAACGGCGTTCGTCGAGCACGCGCGCGCGCGCGAGCAGTCGCAGGCGCAGCTCGAGGCCGATCGCGATGCGCTCGCCCAGGCGAGCGCGGCGCTCGACGCCATGCGCGATCGATCGTGATAGCATCGTCGGTGGATGGTGGAGCTGGCCGCGCGACGATGGTTCGCAGCGCTCGTGTGCGCGTGCGCGTGCAGCTTCGACTCCGGCGGCGGTGCGGGTGGCAGCGACGTCGGCGGCGACGGCAGCGACGAGGGCCCGGGCACCGACGCCACGGGCACGACCGCGAACACTGGCGCGACCACCACTGCGGCCGGCAGCGGCGAGGGCAGCAGCGGCAGTGCCAGCAGCGACGCGACGACCGCGAGCGACGACGACTCGGACGGCAGCACCGGCGGCGGCACCCCGCCGGGCGCCCGCTGCCCCGACCCGCTGCCGCCGGGTTGGATCGCGTGCTTCGACTTCGAGGGCGCCGCGCCCACGGCCGGCTTCTCGTCGTTCGCCGACGACGACGGCAGCCTCGCGGTGGTCCCGCTCGACGACGGCCACGCGCTGCGCGTGCGCCACGGACCCGACACCTGGTCGGGCGAGCTGTGGCTGCGCTTCGGCGACGGTCCGCCCCACGACGTGATCGCGCAGGGTGATCATCGCTTCGACGAGGTCTGGGTCAGCATGCGCGTGCGCACCGACGCCGGCTGGCCCGGCGCCGCGCCCAACCACCTCGTCGAGGTCGCGGCGATGGACTCGCAGTGGCAGGCGCTGGCGGCGGTGGAGCTGTACGGCCTCGACGCCGATCCGCGGCTCGATCTGCGCGCGAAGTCCTGCGTCGTCGGCGGCATGGTCCAGTGCGGCGCGTTTCCCAACGGCTGGTCGCTGCTCAACCCGTTCGCGTCGGCGACCGGCAACGCGACGATCTTCGACGGCAGCCAGGCGGACAGCTGGCACTGCGTCGAGCTGCACGCACGACTGGCCGCGACCGCGACCGGCGCCGCGGAGCTGTTCGTCGACGACGCGCCCGATGCGACCGCGACGTCGCTGGACTTCCTGCAGGGCGTCGACAGCTCGGGCTGGAACCTGCTGCACCTGGACACCTGGTGGGGCAACGCGCCCGCGCGACCGGTGGACAGCTTCATCGACGGCCTCGTGCTGAGCACCGAGCGCGCCGGCTGCACCGTGCAGTGACCCGGTGCCGCTGGACCCGCGCGCCGCCGAGCAGCCGCAGCTCGGGCCGCACCGGGCCCGTGCGGCCGCGACTGCGCGCGGGGCGACTGTCGCTGGGCAAGCGCGCGCGTGTGCGCCAGGCTTGGGGCGATGAGTGATCCGGCCCCCGCGCCGCCCTCGCGCGCGACCCAGGCGGTCGCACTGGCGCTCGCGCTCGCGAGCACCGCCGCCGCGGCGTGGTGGCTGCAGACGCGCGAGCCAGGCCGCACCGTCGTCGCTGCGTCGCGGGCCCCCGGCAGCGCCGATGCGACGTTGCCGGTCCGCGTGATCACGGTCGCGCCCGAGTCGTTCGCGCCGACCATCGTCGCGCCCGGCACGCTCGTGGCCGGCGAGTCCGTGGAGCTGGTGGCGGAGCTGACCAAGCGGCTGGTGAAGATCCACGTCGACGAGGGCGCGGCGGTGCGCGCGGGCGACGTGCTGTTCGAACTCGACGACGACGACCTGCTCGCGCGACGCATGCGGCTGCGGGCGCAGCGGGGACTCGCGCGCCGCACGGTCGAGCGCGACGACGAGCTGGTCGCGACCGGCATCGCCGCGGTCGAGAGCCTCGACCAGTCGCGCACCAACCTCGACGACGCACAGGCGCAGCTGGTCGAGCTCGAGGTCATGCTGGGCAAGACCCGCATCCGCGCGCCGTTCTCGGGCACCGTCGGCATCCGCCACGTCAGCGAGGGCGCGTGGGTCGGCCCCGGCGTGCCGCTCGCGTCGCTGTACGACACCAGCCGGCTCAAGCTCGACTTCCGCGTGCCCGAGCGCTACGCCGCCGCGATTCCCCCCGACGCGCGCTTCGAGTTCACCGTCACCGGCGATCCCACGCGCCACGAGGGTCGCGTGACCGTGGTCGAGCCGCAGCTCGAGCAGACCACGCGCTCGCTGGTGGTGCGCGGCGTGGTCGAACGACCCGGCGCGCTGCGACCGGGCCAGTTCGCGACCGTGTCGCTGGTCGGCGCGCCCACGCGCGCGCTGTTCGTGCCCGCGATCGCGGTGCTGCCCAGCGAACGCGGCCACCGCGTGTTCGTGGTCCGCGAGGGCACCGCCCACGCCGTGGAGATCGAGCTCGGCCATCGCACGCCCGAGCGGGTCGAGGTCACGCGCGGGCTGTCGGCGGGCGACAGCGTCATCGTGAGCAACCTGCTGCGCGTGCGCGAGGGCGCCGCGGTCGCGCCGCAGGCCGACACGCTCGCGCGCGGCCCCGCCGACGCGCCGACCGCCGGGGGCGCCGCGCCGTGACGCTGTCCGAGCTGGGCCTGCGCAAGCCCGTGCTCGCGGTGGTCTGCGGCGTCGCGCTGCTGGTGTTCGGCGCGGTCGCGCTGGCGCTGCTGGGCGTGCGCGAGTACCCCGCGGTCGATCCACCGGTCGTCACCGTGCGCACGACCTACGCCGGCGCGGCCGCGGAGACCGTCGACACCACCATCACCGAGCCGCTCGAGCAGGCGCTGGGCGGCGTCGCCGGCATCCGCACCATCTCGAGCTCCTCGCGCGAGGGCCTCAGCGACATCCGCGTCGAGTTCGAGCTCGACTACGACCTCGCCGAGGCCGCCAACGACGTGCGCGACAAGGTCGGCCTGGCCCGGCGCAACCTCCCCGCGGACGTCGACCCGCCGGTGGTGGAGAAGGCCGACGCCGACGCGCAGCCCATCATCTTCGTCACGCTCGCCAGCGATCGCGCGTCGATCCTCGAGGTCAACGAGGTCGCCGACACGCTGGTGCGCGAGCGGGTCCAGACCATCCCCGGCGTCGCGAGCGTGCGCATCTTCGGCGAACAGCGCTGGGCCATGCGGCTGCTGCTCGACCCCGCGCGCATGGCCGCGCACGGCGTGGCGCCGACCGACATCCGCGAGGCCTTCGCGCGCGAGAGCGTCGATCTGCCGGCCGGGCGCACCGAGGGCGTGCAGACCGAGCTGGGCCTGCGCGCGGCGCAGCTGCTGTCGACTCCCGACGAGTTCAATCGCCTGCTGCTGCGCCACGACGGCGGCCGCCAGATCGTGCTCGGCGACGTCGGCCGTGCCGAGCTCGGGCCGCAGAACCCGCGCTCGTCGCTGCGCGAGCTGGGCACGCCCATGGTCGGCGTCGCGATCGTGCCGCAGCCCAACTCCAACGCCATCGCGATCGCCGACGAGCTGTACCAGCGCCTCGACGACATCCGCGCGGCGGTGCCCGAGGGCATCGAGATCGAGATCGGCTACGACTTCACCACCTACGTGCGCAAGTCCGTGCGCGAGGTCGAGGAGACGCTGCTGACCGCGTTCGGCCTGGTCGCGCTGGTGATCCTGTTGTTCCTGCGCGACGTGCGGGCCGCGCTGGTGCCGGTGCTGGCGATCCCGATCAGCATCGTGCCCACGTTCTTCGTGATGTACGCGCTGGGCTTCACGATCAACATCTTGACCCTGGTCGCGCTGGTGCTGGCCATCGGCGTGGTCTGCGACGACGCGATCGTGGTGCTGGAGAACGTCTACACCCGGGTCGAGCGCGGCATCGGCCGCCAGCAGGCCGCGCTCGAGGGCGCCAAGGAGGTCTACTTCGCGGTCATCGCCACGACCGTGGCGCTGGTGGCCGTGTTCGTGCCGATCGTGTTCGTCGGGGGCATCACCGGCCGGCTGCTGCAGGAGTTCGGCATGGTCGTGGCCGCGGCGGTGGCGATCAGCGCGTTCGTGGCGCTGATGCTCTCGCCGATGATGTGCCGCTGGCTGCTGCGCGACGGCGGGCCACCGCGGCGCGGGGTGCTGTTCGCGCTGACCGAGCCGCTGCTCGCCGGCAGCACGCGGCTGTACGCGTGGAGCCTGCGGGGTTTTCTGCGCGTGCGCGTGCTGGCGCCGGCGCTGCTCGTGCTGTTCGGCACCGCGACGTGGGTGCTGTGGCACGCGCTGCCGCAGGAGCTCGCGCCGATCGAGGACCGCTCCAACATCCGCGTGACCACGCTGGCGCCCGAGGGCAGCAGCCACGCCTACAACGCCGCCGCGCTCGATCGGCTGGCCACGCGCCTGGTCGACGAGGTGCCGGAGCTGCGCCGCACCTTCTCCATCATCGGGCGTCAGGGCGCGGCCGCCAACGTCGGATTGCAGAACGTCTACCTCACCGAGCCCGAGCAGCGCAGCCGCAGCCAGGCCGAGATCTTCGGCGACATCGCGCGTGTGGGCCAGGGCACCGACGAGGTCCGCGTGCTGCCATCGCAGCCGCCGACCATCGGCTCGCGCTTCGCCGGCATGCCGCTGCAGTACGCCCTGCAGGCGCCCTCGACCGCGGCGCTGCTGCAGGTGCTGCCGCTGTACCTCGAGCGCGCGCAGGCGCGGCCGGAGCTGCGCTTCGTCGACGTCGATCTCAAGCTCGCGCGGCCCGAGCTGCGCATCGAGGTCGATCGCGATCGCGCGGCCGATCTGGGCGTGAGCGTGCGCGACGTCGCCGACGGGCTGCAGCTGGCGTTCGGCGAGCGGCGCATCGGCTACTTCCTGCAGCGCGGCCGGCAGTACGACGTCATCACCCAGCTCGAGCGCCCCGACGCCGACGAGCCCGACGACGTCGAGGTGCTGCGCGTGCGCGCGCGCAGCGGTGAGCTGGTGCCGCTGGCGAGCGTGATCCGTTCGCGCGAGACCGTCGCACCCTCGGCGGTGTACCGCGTCGATCGCTCGGTCTCGGCGACGATCTCCGCCGGCCTCGCGCCCGGCGCGACGCTGGGCGATGGCATCGCGGCGCTCGATCAGGTCTCTGCCCAGACGCTGCCGGAGGGCTTCCGCACCGCGCTGGTCGGCGAGGCCCGCGACTTCGCCGACAGCGGCAGCAGCCTGCTGTTCACCTTCGGCCTGGCGGTGCTGCTGGCCTACCTGGTGCTCGCGGCGCAGTTCGACAGCTTCATCGATCCGCTGGTGGTGATGATGACGGTGCCGCTGTCGCTGGTCGGGGGCCTGGGCGCGCTGGCGCTGGCGGGCGCCTCGCTCAACGTCTTCAGCCAGATCGGCCTCATCATGCTGGTGGGCCTGGTGACCAAGAACGGCATCCTCATCGTCGAGTTCGCCAACCACCACCGCGCGGCCGGGCTCGCGCCGCTCGAGGCGGTGCGCGAGGCCGCGGCGGCGCGGTTCCGGCCGGTGCTCATGACCGCGCTGTCGACCGTGCTCGGCGTGGCCCCCATCGCGCTGTCGCTGGGGGCCGCGACCGGCAGCCGTCAGTCACTCGGCATCGCCGTGCTCGGCGGCATGCTCGTGGGCACGTTCCTGACGCTCTACGTCGTGCCCGCGATGTACGCGTTGGTCTCGCGCCGTGCCGGCGTCACGCCGGGCACACCGTGACCATGTCGTTCATCGAGCAGTCGTGGTCGTCGCAGTCGATGAAGTTGTCCATGTCGTTGTCCATGCCGTCCATGCACAACTCGTCGGTGTTCTCCTCACCGCAGACGGTGACGGCGTCGCTCATGGTGCAGCTGAAGTCCTCGCAGTCCATGAAGCCGTTGCCGTCGTTGTCCATGCCGTCGGAGCACTCCTCGTCGGTGTCCTCGACCGCCTCGCACACGGTGACGTCGGGGTTCATCGAGCAGTTGAAGTCCTCGCAGTCGATGTAGCCGTTGTCGTCGTCGTCCCAGCCGTCGGCGCAGGCCTCGTCGTTGTCCTCGGGGCCGTTGCACACGTCGACGGCCTCGGCCATGGCGCAGCTGAAGTCCTCGCAGTCGGCGTGACCGTTGCCGTCGTTGTCCATGCCGTCCATGCACAGCTCGTTGGTGTCCTCCGGCGGACCGCCGTTGCCGGTGGTGCCGGCGCCGCCGCAAGCGACGGTGTTGTCGCAGTCGAAGTCGTCGCAGTCGACGTAGGAGTCGCCGTCGTTGTCCATGCCGTCGGCGCAGGTCGCCTCGGTGTCCTCGCCGCCGCCACCGGTACCGCCGCCGCAGACGGTGATCGACGGGTTCATCGAGCAGTCGAAGTCATCGCAGTCGACGTGGTTGTCACCGTCGTTGTCGATCATGTCGCTGCACGCCGCGTCGCTGTCCTCGGGTCCCTCGGCACCCGTGGTCGCGCTGCCGCCACCGGTCATCGAGCTGTTGCCGTCGGTCGCGGTCGCGTCGCCGCCGCTGTCACCACCGGTCTGGCCGGTCAGCGATGCGGTGTTGTCGTCGGCGGTGCCGGGATCGAGACACGCGGGGACACACAGGAGCAGGGCCAAGGGGAGACGCATGCGGCGCGACATGGGGCCGCCTTCTAGCCGTGGCCTCGCGCGGGCGCAAGCGGCAAGGCGGTGACGATGGGATCGAACTGCGCCGCCGCTACCGGCGCCGGCCATCGCGGCGCGGACGCGCGCGCGAGCGCACGGCGCTGCGCGACACCGACGCGCGCAGCTGTTTGCCGGCTCACGCCGGCGGCGGCTCGGTCGGCGCGCAGGTGGAGACACCCGCGCCGCTGATCGTGCCCACGAACGGCACCACGTCGAGCAGCTCGGTCAGATCCTGGATGCCGTTGGCGTCGCTGTCGTCGTAGTCGAGGTGATTCACCTCGCTGCGGCTGAAGTCGGTGTCGCTGACGGTGAAGAAGTAGAAGTCGCCGCCCCAGGCCGCGAACGCGAACGCCGACGTGAGCTCGAGACCGTCGAGATCGAGCACCGAGATCGCGCTGCCGTCTTGCGGATCGAACTCGACCAGCTTCGCCGGCGACGAGCCCGCGAAGCCGAACAGCCGCCCGTCGCCGGTGCCGCTGAGCTCGGACTGGGTGAAGTCGGTCGGCCACGAGTCGACCAGCGCGACCGCCTCGGGATCGATCGCGAACAACAGGCCCACGCCGGGGCCGTCGACGCCGAAGCTCACGCGGTGGCCGTAGAGCGTGTCGCAGCCGCCCTCGCGTTGCGGCACGACGAAGCCCATGCCGAAGTTGCCGATCTGCAGCGCCGGCGGCGGCACGAACCCCGCCGCCTGACACCCCAGCGGCGCGTTGATGTCGAGCGTGTGCAGCGTGGCGTCGCTGAACTGCAGCCACGCCTCGCCGCTGCGCGCGACCGACATCGAGAACACCACCGGCGTCGCGCAGCCGGCCAGCAGCCCCAGATCGGCGACGAGCTCGAATTCCAGCGACGGCGGATCGAAGGCCCACAGCTGGCCGTCGGTGGTGACGACGTGGATGCGGTCGGTGTGCGGCGCGCACTCGCACTCGACCGGACCGATCGCACCCACGTCGATCATCGGCGTGGCGACGTCGAAGACGACCGGCGGATCGAACGGACCCAGGCTGGTCTCGCTGCCGTCGACCGCACCGCTGCTGCCGGGCGCCTCGGTGGTGGCCGCGGCACCGCCGTCGCTGCTGCCGCGACCGCCGCTGGTGCTGCCCGTGGTCGCGCCACCGTCGTCGCTCGCCGCGACTCCGGTGGCCACGCCGGTGGGCGCGCCGTGGCACGACGCCGCGAGCACGGCGAACAGTTCGAGACGCACGCGCAGCTGTGGCATCGAGCGCGCCCCCCCAGGCGCGACACGCCGCCGAGGATCGCACGGCGCCGCGCTCGTGCGGGCTAGCGCCGACGCGAGGCGCTGCTGGGCCGGCCTGCGCTGTGTCCGGCGCGACCGCCCCCACCGCCGCCGCGACCGCGCCCCGAACGGCGTGCACCCGGACGCGGACCCGACGCGGGCCGCGCCGCGGGCCGCGTGCGGCTGGCGAGATCGGTCGGCGGCGGGGTGTCGCGCGGCGCGGCGGCGTGGTCGATGCGATCGAGGTGACGACCGATGAGCCGCTCGATGTCGACCAGGTACTCGCGCTCCTCGGTGTCGCACAGCGACATGGCCACGCCCGAGGCACCGGCACGCGCGGTGCGGCCGATGCGGTGCACGTAGGTCTCGGGCACGTTGGGCAGATCGTAGTTGATGACGTGGCTGACCGCGTCGATGTCGATGCCGCGCGCGGCCAGATCGGTCGCGACCAGCACCCGCAGCTCGCCCTGCTTGAAGGCCTCGAGCGCGCGCACGCGGGCGTTCTGCGACTTGTTGCCGTGGATCGCGGCCGCGCGCAGGCCCGCGCGCTCGAGCGCCTGCGCGACCCGGTTGGCGCCGTGCTTGGTGCGGCTGAACACGACCGTGCGCGTGACGCCCTCGCTCTTGAGCAGCTCGAGCAAGAGCCGCGGCTTGTCGGCGCGCTCGACGAAGTACAGCCGCTGCTCGATGTTGTCGGCCGTGGTCGCGCCCTGCGGCGCGACCGCGACGCTGACCGGATCGTGCAGCAGCGTGTCCGCGAGCGCGCGGATCTCCGGCGGCATGGTCGCGGAGAACAGCAGGTTCTGCCGCTTGGGTGGCAGCGCCGCGATCACGCGCTTGACGTCGGGCATGAAGCCCTGGTCGAGCATGCGGTCGGCCTCGTCGAGCACGAAGATCTCGATGCGCCGCAGGTCGATCTTGCCGCGACCGTGCAGATCGAGCAGACGGCCCGGGGTCGCGATGAGGATGTCGACGCCCTGCGACAGCTCGCGCAGCTGCGGCGCCTCGGACACGCCGCCGAAGATCACCGTGTGCCACAGATCGAGGTGCTTGCCGTAGGCCTCGAAGCTGGCGCCGATCTGCGCCGCGAGCTCGCGGGTCGGCGTGAGCACCAGCGCGCGCAGCACCGGGTCGTCGCCCGCGCGCGCGTCGATGCGCTGCAGGATCGGCAGCGCGAACGCGGCGGTCTTGCCGGTGCCGGTCTGCGCGCAGCCGACGATGTCGCGACCCGCGAGCACCGGGCCGATGGCCTGCTGCTGGATCGGCGTGGGCTCGGAATAGCCTGCCTCCTTCACGGCGCGGAGGATGTCGGGCTCGAGGCCCAGCTGGTCGAAGGTCACGGGGGCGGACTGTACTCGCCCGGGTGCGCCCGTGCAAAAGCGGCCTCGCCGGCATCGCGGTGCCGGCGCTCGTGCACGGCGGTCGCCGCGAGCCATGACGCACCCGCGCTGGGATCGCAGCATGGTGCACACCGCATGCGCGCGCGCTGTCCCGCCGTCGCGTCCTCGTGTGGCTCGGCCCCGAGCCGCGCGCGTGCCCGCGACGACTCGGCTCATCCGTGATCCGACAGCGCCGCGAGCTCACGCTCCAGCGCCGCGAGCTCGGGGTGCCCGGGTGTGGCCGCGCGACGCAGCGCGATCGCACGCCGCAGGTGCTCGCGCGCACGCTCGCGATCGTGGTCCTGCAGCGCGACGGCGGCGAGGCGTCGGTGCAGGTCGGCCACGCGGGGATGGTCGGGCTCGTGCCGCGTCCGGATCACCAGCGCACGCTCGAGGTGCGCGCGGGCGTCGTCGCGGCGACCGATCGCGAGCTCGACGTCGGCGAGGTCCGCCAGGGCCCCCGCGATCGCGCGGTCGTCGGGTCCGAGCGCCGCCTCGCGCAGGGCGAGCGCGCGCTCGAGGCTCGCGAGCGCGGCGGCATCGTCACCGACGGCATGCTGGCCGCGGCCCAGACGCTGCAGGAAAAAGCCGATCTCCGGGTGGCTCGCGCCCCAGTGGCGCTGCGCCTCGTCGAGCGCGACGCGGTACTGCGCCAGCGCCGACTCGCCGGCACCACGGGCCAGCGCGGCGGAGCCCAGCAGCGCATGGAGGATCGCGCGCCGCTGCGGGCGCCGTTCGCTGGCGAGCGCGAGCGAGATCGCGTCGGCCGCGGCGACGGCATCACCGGCACCCAACAACGCCTCGCCGACGATACCGTCGACCTCGGTCCCGTCCATGCCGCTGCGCAGCACCGCGCCGCGGGCGAAGTCGGCCAGCGCGAGCACGCGATCGCGATCGCCGGCGAACATCGCCGAGCGCAGGATTCTCAGCGCGACGTCGGCCGCGGCGTGCTCGTCCCCCAGTCGCATCGCTGCGAGGTAGGCCCGGCGCAGCGTCGCATCCGCGACGTCCCGGGTGTCGACGCGGCCCTGGACCGCGCCCAGCAGGATGTCGGCCTCGAGCTGCAGCGGCGCGTGGCCCAGCTCCCGCGCGGCCGCGACGATGCGCAGCGCCTGTTCGCGCGCGGCGGGGTATCGCGCGAGGTGAAACGCCGCCCACGCGCGGTCGATCTCGCGGCGCAGTTCCGTGACCTGCGTGGCGATCGCGGCCGGCACCGGGTCACCGTCGTGCGTCACGCTGCTGCAGGTCTCGAGCGGCTGCAGCGCGTCGATCACCGCCTGCGCGCCGGCGACCTCGGCGGCGTCCACGACCCCGCCGAGCGTACCGATCGCCGCATCGAGCTCGTCGAGCCGCCGCGCGAGGCAGCGCATGCGCACGTCGTGCAGCGAGTCGGACTGCTCGGCGCGGATGAACGTCGCCTCGCAGACCTCGCGGTGCTGCCGTGCCCACCGCTGCGCGTGCTCGTCGATGCGCGCGAGGATCGGCGGCGCCAGATCCGGGCCCGCGCCGGGCGCGGCAGTCGCCATCGCGTCCTGCAGCGCGTGCGCGCGCGCGGGATCCCAGACCGCCGCGAGGCGCTCGTCACCACCGCCGCAGCGATCGCCGGTCGCGAGCCCGCGCGCCGCCGCGATCGCGAGCCCCGACAACGCGACGGCCGCGAGCGCGCGGGGCCAGCGTGGCGGTCGCAGCGAGGCCCGCAGCGCGTCCGCGAGCTGCGTCATCGCGGCGTAGCGCGCGGACGGATCCGCCGCGAGCGCGCGCTGCAGCACCGCGTGCAGCCGCGCCGGCATCGCACGACCGGCCGCGGCCGGCGGCGCGCCGGTGACCGCCTCGTGCAGCGTGACCGCGAACGCGAACTGATCGGCCGCCGCGATGGGCGGGCCCCCGGCCTGCCGCTCCGGCGCGAGGTAGCCGCGCGTGCCACCGCCATCGCCGCGCTCGCCGTCGTCGCTGCGCTGCGCGAGCCCGAAGTCGGCGATGCACAGCCCGTGTTCGGCCACGAGGATGTTCTCGGGCTTCACGTCGCCGTGCACGATGCCCGCCGCGTGCGCAGCCGCCAGCGCGTCGGCGATGCCGACCAAGTCCGTCACCACCGTCTGCCACGGTCGCGGCCGTGCGGCCAGCCACCTCCGCAGATCACCGCCGGCGACGAACTGCATCACCACGAACGCGCCCTGCTCGGCGCGGTCGGCCTCGTAGACCCGGACCACGTGGGGATGCTCGAGTCCCGCGAGCGCGCGCGCCTCCGCGAGTACGCGCTCGTCGTCCGCACGCAGCAGCTTGAGCGCGACCTTGCGGTCGAGTCGCGGATCGTACGCCGCGAACACGGTCCCGGTCGCGCCGCGGCCGGCGACCTCGAGCACCACGAAGCGGCCGATGCGAGGCGGCACCGGCTCGACACCGAGCAGTCGCGCGCGAAGCCCCGCGCGCAGCAGCTCCGCCACCGGATCGCGCCGCTCGTCCTTCGCCGCGCGAACGAGCGACGCGATCGCGACCGCGTCGTCGTCGTCGTCCATCGAAGGGTGGTATACCACGGACGCCGTGGCGACCGACGAGGAGCTGCTGCTCGCGTGGCGCGGTGGAGACAACACCGCCGGCGACCAGCTCATCGCACGCTACTTCGATCCGATCTGCCGGTTCTTCCGCAGCAAGCTCGGCGATGACGTCGAGGATCTGATCCAACGCACGTTCTTCGACTGTCTGGAGTCGAAGCAGCGCATCCACGCGCCCAGCTTCCGCAGCTGGCTCTTCGGCGTCGCCCGGCACCGCCTCTTCGACCACCTGCGCCGCTCGCTGGCGCGCGGCGGCGACGAGGATCTCGGCGCGCGCTCGCTCACCGACCTGCGCACGCGCCCGAGCGAGCGCGTCGCGCGGGCGCAGACCCGCGAGATCGTCGCGCGCGCGATGCAGACCCTGCCGCTGGATTTCCAGATCGTGCTCGAGCTGGCGTACTGGGAGGACCTCGACGGTCCCGAGATCGCCGCGGTGTTGGGCATCGGCGCCAACACGGTGCGCAGCCGCCTCGCGCGCGGACGCGCGGGCCTGCGCGAGGCCCTGCGCACGGCCGCGCTCGACCCCGCCGAGCTCGCCGCCGGGCTCGCAGCCCTGCCGCGCGGCGCGGTCGAGGAATCGACCGGCTGACGGGATCACTCGGGCCCGCTCGCGCGCCTGCCCGGGCGAGGCCCATGGATCGCACCACGCTCGTGACCCTGCTCGCGCTCGCAGCCGCCTGCGCCGCCGCCGAAGACTCCCGCGACGTCGAGCCGACGTCGGACCCGCGCGGCAGCGGCTGCGTGGGCCTGTCGCCCGCGGTCGCGCGCGGCGTGCTCGACCTCGTCAACGACGCGGCGACCGACACCGCCGCGTTGCGTCGCTCCACCGCCGCGGGCGGCCCCGGACTGGGCAGCTACGCCTCGTCCGGCATCGTGCAGGCGCGACCGTTCGCCGACATGGCGGCGCTCGATCGCGTGCCGTGGGTCGGCGACAACGTCTGCGTGGCGCTGGCCCGCTGGGCCTGCAACGAGCGCCACGCGTGCAGCGACGCGCTGACCATCGCCACGTGGAACGTCGAGCACTTCCCCAAGTCGGGCGCCACCGAGGCCGGGGTCGTGTCGGTGGTCGAGCAGCTCGGGCTCGACTTCGTGGCAATCGAGGAGATCGAGGCGCGCGCGCCGTTCGAGCGCGTGCTCGCGCAGCTCGACGGCCACAGCGGCGAGCTCGGGCGCCCCGCCGACACGCGCGTCGGCGCGATCGTGCGCGACCAAGCCCTGGAGGTGGTCGAGGTCACCGATCTGTTCACCAGCGACGGCGACGCGTTCCCGCGCCCGGTGTTGCTCGTGACCGCCACCTGGCCCGCGCACCCGGAGCTCGGCGAGATCGACTTCGCGGTGGTGCACCTCAAGGCGATGACCGACGCCGACAGCGAGCGTCGGCGCAGGTCGGCGATCGGAAAGCTCCGCACGTGGATCGACGCGCGCCGGGCGGCCGGCGACACCCACCTGGTGGTGCTCGGTGATTTCAACGACGAGATCGACGACGTCGGCGCCCACGACGTCTTCGCGCCGCTGCTCGACGATCCCGCCGCCGGCATGGTCGCGCTGACGCAGACGCTGGCCGACGAGGGCGAGTACTCCTTCGTGCCGTACCAGCGGCTGATCGACCACGTGCTCGTGAGCGAGGAGCTGCTCGGCGTGATCGACGTCGCGCAGGTGCGCGCGCTGGACCTCGAGCGGACGTGGAACGGCGACTACCTGCGGGACATCTCGGACCATCGCCCCGTGGTGGCGACGCTGTCCGTGCCGGTCGCGTTCGACGGCTGAGCGCGCCGGGGCATCAGTGGATCGCGAGCTCGCGCGGCTGCGCCGGGTCTGCGGCGTTCCGCCCCAGCGGCCGCGGTTTAAGCCACCGCCCGCGCGGCCGTCGCGCGCCCGCGGCAGCGCCAGCGCGGCCGCGGGCCGACACCCCTCGTCGAAACCCGAGTCGCTGCTAGATTCGGCGCGACCGCGTGCCCCCGTCCGCACCCCCTTCGGCCACCGCACCACGGCGAGCCCACCTGGGGCTGGCCGGGCTCGCGCTCGCGGCCACCTCGCTCGTGGCGCTGCCGCGGCTCGCTGCCGCGGCCGAGCCCGCAGCGCCAGCGAGCGCGCCCGACGACCCGACCGCGCGCATCGTGCCGCCCGAGCCGCTCGCGACAGTGACGGTCGAGTATCCCGCCGCGCTCGCGCAGCGCCCCGATGCCCCGCGCGGCGAGGTGGTCGTGCGCTTCGTCGTCGGCGTCGACGGCGTGCCGATCGAGGTCGCGATCGAACAGTCGCTCGATGCCGAGCTCGACGCGCTCGCGCTGCAGGCCGTGTCCGCGCTGCGCTACCGCCCGGCCACGCTCGACGGCGAGGCGGTCGAGATCGCGACGCGCCTGTCGATCCCGTTCGAGCCGCCGCCGCCGCCCCGACCCGAGCCCGGCCCACCCGACGACGCACCACGCGGCGAGACGCCCGGCGAGGACACCACCGTCGGCGACGCCAGCATCGGCGGCGACGACGACGTCGGCAGCGGACCCGTGCGTCTGCGCGGCCGCATCCGCGAGGCCGGCCAGCGCACACCGATCGAGGGCGCGACCATCGTGGTCGTGCCGGTCGATCCGCGCACGCCGACCGGACGCGTGAAGAAGACCGACTACGCCCAGGGCGCGCCGCCGAAGTGGCAGCGCACGCGGCGGTCCGACGAACGCGGTGACTTCGTGGTGCGCGGTACGCCGGCCGAGCGCGTGCGCGTGGTCGTGCTCGCGCCCGGCTTCGAGCGCATCGAGTATGTCGAGCAGCTCGGCGAGACCACCGAGCTCGAGGTCGCGTACTACCTGCGGCGACTGCCGACCAACCCGTATCGCACGGTCGTGCGCTCGGTCGCCGAGGAGCGCGAGGAGGTCGCGCGCCGCACCATCACGCCGGCCGAGATCGGCAACCTGCCGGGTACCCAGGGCGACGCCCTCAAGGCGATCCAGAACTTCCCCGGAGTCGCGCGCGCGCCGTTCGGCCTGGGCCTGCTCGCGATCCGCGGCACCGGGCCCAACGACTCCGCGGTCTTCATCGGCTACCACGAGGTGCCGCTGCTGTACCACTTCGGCGGCCTGACCTCGGTGTTCAACGCCGACATCCTCGAGCGCATCGACTTCGTGCCCGGCAACTTCGACAGCCGCTACGGCGACGCGCTGGGCGGCATCATCGACGTGCAGCCGCGCAAGGGTCGACGCGACGGCTACCACGGCTACGTCGATGCCGACATCTTCGACGCCGGCTTCCTGGTCGAGGGCCGCGTGGGCAAGGGCTCCTTCGCCGTGGCCGCGCGCCGCAGCTACATCGACTTCATCTTGCCGCGGGTCATCCCCGACGACGCCGGCGTGGACCTGACGCTGGCGCCGCGCTACTGGGACGACCAGATCCTGTTCGACCACCCGCTCGCCGGCGGCGACTTCTCCGTGCGCGTGTTCGGCTCGAGCGACAAGCTCAAGCTGGTCGCCGCGGATCCCAACGAGGTCACGACCGACCAGCGCGACCGCTTCGAGACCGCGCAGTACTTCCACCGCGCGGACGTGGTGTGGCGCAAGCAGAAGGGTCCGTGGGAGTTCCTGATCACGCCGTCGTACCGCTACGACATGCTGCAGTTCGGGATCTCGGACATCTTCAACTTCGATCTCGGCGTGCACAACCTGACGCTGCGCTCGGAGCTGAGCCATCGCGCCAGCAAGCTGGTGAAGTGGCGCGTCGGCACCGAGCTGCGCGCGGGTCGGTTCACCGCCACGGTCGCGGCGCCACCTTTGTCGGCGCTCAGCGGTGGCGACACCGCGACGCAGCTGCAGTCCAAGCAGGTCGGCTGGCTGGCCATCCCCGCGGTCTACACCACCGTGGACGTGACGCCGGGCCAGCGGCTGACGCTGTCGCCGGGCCTGCGCGTGAGCTACTTCGGCGGCATCTACGGCCGCGCGTCGGTCGAGCCGCGCCTGCGCGGCGCGGTGCAGGTCGCGGCCAAGACCGTGCTCAAGGCCGGCGTGGGCATGTTCACGCAGGCGGCACAGCCGGTCGAGGCCAGCAAGGTCTACGGCAACCCGCGCGTGGGCCTCGAGCGCGCGGTGCAGACCAGCGTGGGCGTGTCGCAGCAGCTGCCGCTGGCGATCTCGGTCGATGCCACCGCGTTCTTCACGTACCTGTACGACGAGATTGCGCCCTCGACCGCGCTCGTGCGCCGGACCGACGGCAGCATCGGGCTCGAGACCTTCGCCAACACCCAGACCGGGCGCGCGTACGGCCTGGAGATCCTCGCGCGCAAGCAGCTGACCGGCAGCGTGTTCGGCTGGGTCGCGTACACGCTCAATCGCTCCGAGCGCCGCACCGCGCCGGGTGAACCGATGCTGCTGGCCGACTTCGACCAGACCCACATCCTCACGCTGGTCGGCGTGTGGCGACTGCCCCGCAACTGGCAGATCGGCGGCCGCTTCCGCCTGGTCTCGGGCAACCCCTACACGCCCACGGTCGGCGCGGCCTACGACGCGTCGGTCGGCAGCTACCTGCCGATCGAGGGCCGCCGCAACTCGGCGCGGCTGCCGGCGTTCCACCAGCTCGACATCCGCGTCGACAAGGCGTGGGTGTGGAAGCGCGTGAAGCTGTCGCTGTACCTCGACGTGCAGAACGTCTACAACCACCAGAACACGGAGTTTCTCAACCCCGCGTTCGACTACTCGCTCAACGCGCCCGTCGCGGGCCTGCCCATCATCCCCTCGCTGGGGACCAAGCTCGAGTTCTGATCCATGCGCCGCGCCCTCGTCACCACCGCGTTGCTCGCCGCCGCCGCGCCCGCCTGCGGCGAGGGCCTGCCGCCCGAGGAGCGCATCGCATCGGTGCGACCGCTGGCGGTGCGCGTCGAGGTCGACGAGCCCGCGCCGCCGGCGGA
This sequence comes from Nannocystaceae bacterium, assembly GCA_019694555.1. GTDB lineage: Bacteria > Myxococcota_A > Polyangia > Nannocystales > Nannocystaceae > Xiheibacterium. The sequence continues at coordinate 2,607 of JAIBBS010000161.1, read as the reverse complement.
CGTCGGCACGATGGCGGAGGCGATGCCGCGGTCGACCGCGCACCTGCGGCCGTTCATCGTCGATCCCTACGGCCCGCTGACGACCGATCGCATCGCGCAGGAGCTCGAGCCGGTGTGGCTGGCGTGCAACCTGCAGCCGGTGCAGGGCCTGCTGGGCTGCCTGCAGGAGGCGGTGCCGCTGCAGCCCAGCGCGGTGCCGGCGTGCCCGCCGCCCGATCTGGGCGGCTTCGATCCCAGCACCGGCATGCTGCCGACGACGCCGTCGCCGTGCCGCATCGAGACCGACGACCCGGCGACGCCCGCGTACACGATCCCGCTCGACGGTGGCTACCTGGTCGGCGGCGACATCGAGGTCACCATGGTCGCGCACACCACCGCGACCATCACGACCGCGGCGTGCCTCGAGCAGCTGCTGCTCGATCGCGATCCCGATCCCGGCTGCCTGTACGTGACGCAGCGGCTCGCAGTCGGCCCCGACGCCAAGCTGATCGAGCTCGCGCAGCAGTTCGGCGTGCCTGCCGATGCGCTGCCGCCGTTGCCCGATCCGATCCCCGATCCCGATCGCAACCCGCGGATCGACGCCGTCACGGTCTCGGCCTACGCGGACGAGACCGTCACCGCCAAGCGCCTGCTCGAGGTCACGGTGGAGACCGGCGACGTGCTCGAGCTGCCCTGGGGCGCGCGGGTCGAGCTCGAGGTCCAGGGCCACGAGGCCGACCTGCAGCAGTACGTCGTGCCCGGCGACGACGACAGCTTCAGCACGCGCGACGAGACCTTCTCCGGCCGCTGGTTCGTGACGTGGGGGACCCTGCTCGCACCCACCAGCGACGATCCGCTGGCCATCAACACCTGGACGCTGATGCCGGGGCCGCGGGACAGCACCGACGTGCCGCCGTACGCGCTCGCGACCCTGTACTACGTGCTGCGCGACGACCGGCAGGGCGTGACGTGGACGCACTTCCAGATCCGTGTCACCGGCGGACCACCCGAGGCGCCGTAGTGCTACTGTGATCGGCGATGCGCGCCGGTTCGTTCGGATCGAGCCTCGTGGTCGCGATGGCGCTGGCGGCGTCGGCCTGTGGCTCGCGCTGGCTCGACGCACCGCCCGGTGATCCGCAGGGCGAAGCTGGCGACAGCGCCACCACCGAGACCGGCAACGCCGAGGGCCGCGACACCGGCGAGGGCACCGAGCGCGCGACCATCACCCACGAATTCGGCGCGGGCATGCTGCCGCCGTTCGGCGAGACCGAGCCGTGCGTGTCGTGGACGCTGAACAACGAGCAGGCGCTGTACGTGCAGTCGGTGACGGTCTCGAACCTCTCGAGCTTCCACCACAGCAACTGGTTCGTGGTGCCCGACGACGTCTATCCCGGCGAGGACGGCTTCTGGGATTGCGGCTCGCGCAACTTCGACGAGATCGCCGCGGCCCAGGCCGGCACGGTGCTGTTCGCCCAGTCGACGCAATCGTGGGTCGAGACCCAGCGCACCGCCGCCGGTGCGATCATCAAGATCCCGCCGCGCAGCCGCGTGGTCGCAGGCGTGCACCTGCTCAACCTCTCGGCTGCGGAGATCACGACCAACCTGTGGTTGTCGCTCGAGCTCATCCACCCGCGCGACGTCGAGGTGGTGCTGACGCCGATGCGGCTGTCGTACCTCGATCTCGACATCCCGGCGATGAGCCGCTCGCGCCACAGCTCGAGCTGCGACATCAAGACCTACTACGAGGGCTACTCCGGCCAGCCCTACGACATCAAGCTGCACTACGCCCTGCCCCACTACCACTCGCTGGGCGACTTCTTCGAGCTGCGCCAGCTCGGCGGGCCCGACGACGACAAGGCGCTGTACCACCTCGAGGGCTTCAACGCCGAGGCCAACGGCCGCACCTACGATCCGCCGATCCCGCTGGGCGACGGCAACGGCCTGAGCTTCACCTGCGGCTACGACAACTTCCGCTCGCAGGACGTGGGCTGGGGCATCGGCGATCAAGAGATGTGCGTGATGCTGTTGCTGGTCGAGTCCGACCTGCTGATGGACGGCTCGGTGCTGTCGGCCTCGCACTTCGTCGAGGAGAAGGACGGCGTGCACTACTACGAGGGCTCGTGCATCCTCGTGGGCTACCCCAAGAGCGGCGAGCAGGGCCCACCGACCCAGGCCGAGATCGACGGCCCGCTGTACGTGCCGCCGGTCGGCGAGGGCGACGTCGATCTGCCGCCGGTGCCGGTGTGCGAGGACAGCGATCCCCAGGCCCAGCCGCTGCCCGAGCCCACGCTGCAGACCGTGCGCGACGTGCTGCTGCAGCCGGCCTGCGCCTTCTCGGCCTGCCACGGCCTCGGCGGCGCCGGTGGCCTCGACGTCACCGCACCCGATCTGCACGCGACGCTGCTGGGCCACGTCGTGCAGGCCCAGACCTCGCTGCCGCTGGTCGCCCCCGGCGATCCCGAGGGCAGCTGGCTGTACCAGCTGGTCTCGCGCTGCGAGCCGACCAACGCGAACGGGGCGATCGTCTCGCACATGCCGAAGAACGCGCCGGTGCTGTTGGATGATCGGGTGGTCGCGACGCTGCGGGCGTGGATCGAGGCGGGCGCGCTGCCGTGAGCGGCTCAGCGC
>JAIBBS010000160.1 GCA_019694555.1 Nannocystaceae bacterium | reverse complement strand
CGGAGGCGCTGCGTCGCGCCGGCCGCCCGGCCGCCGCGCTCGCGCGCCTGCCCGCGCTGCGCGAGGCCGCGGTACGCCTCGATCATCCGCCGCTGCTCGGCCGCATCGAGCTGTCCGAGGCCCAGGCGCTGTCCGACGACGGCCGCTGGGTCGAGGCGATCCCGCTGTCGAAGCAGGTGGCGTGGCGCGCCCACGCCACGCACGACGACGTGCTCGAGTGCGAGGCCAGCCTGTCGACGCTGACGTCGCTCGCCGCCGAGCGCCGCTTCGACGAGTTCGCCGAGTGGCAGGCCCACGCGGAGGCCGACGTCGCGCGGCTGCCCGAGGCCACCGCAGCGCCGCTGCGGCTGCGGCTGCTGAGCACGCTCGCGAACCTCGCGTACGTACGCGAGGACTTCGAGGCCGCACGGCGCGGCTACGTCGAAGCGCAGGAACTCTGCGCCCGCGTGCAACCGCCCGAGGGCTGCACCAACCTGGTCTCGCACCTGGCCGACGTCGCCGCGGCGGCGGGCGATCTGCACGAGGCCGAGCAGCTGTTCGAGCAGGCGTTGCAGGAGCAGCGCATGCGCTTCGGCGAGGACCATCCCAGCACCGCGCTGCGGATCGCCGCAGTCGCGACGGTGCAGCGCAAGCTCGGCGCGCTCACGCAGGCCCGCGCCAACTTCGATCGCGCGATCGCGATCCTCGCGGCGATCGATCCGCGGCAGGCCGACATCGCGGCGATCAAGAACAATCGCGCGGTCGTCGAGCTCTTCCTCGGCGACCTGCCGGCGGCCGAGCGCGACTTCCAGGCCGCGCTCGACGATCGCCGCGAGCGCAGCCACGGCACCGACCCGCTGCTGCCGGCGCTCGAGGGCAACCTCGGCATGGTCGTGTACGCGCAGGGCGATTTCTCGCGCGCGCTCACGCTGCACCAGCGCAGCCTCGCCGGCACCATCGCGGTCTACGGCGAGCAGAACCTCGACGTCGCCAACGCGCTGGCCAACATCGGCGACGTGCTGTCGGAGCTGCAGCTGCCCGACCAGGCGCAGAGCTACTTCCGCCGCGCGCTCGAGATCCGCACCGCGGTGGTCGGCGCCGACCACCCCGACACCGCGCGCACGCACTGCAACCTCGGCGGCGTCGCGCTGGCGCTGGCGCAGCAAGACGATGTGCTCGCGCAGTACCAGCGGTGCCACGACGGCTACGTGCGCGTGTTCGGCAGCGCCCACGCGCAGCTGGCGATGCCCGAGGCGGGCCTGGGCGAGGTGCACCTGGCGATGGGTCACGTCGACGAGGCGCTCGTGCACCTGCGTCGCGCGCGGGCCCTGGTCGGCGACGACGCGCAGCTCGAGCGCGCGCGCATCGACTGGGCGCTCGCTCGCGCGGTCGGCATGACCGATCCCGGCCAGGCGCGAGCGCTCGCGCGTGCGGCGTTGGCAGAGCTCGAGCGCCAGGGCGCGCTCGCTCGCGGTGACGCGGCCGCGGCCCGTCGCTGGCTGCGTACGCACGGCGGCTGATCCATCGGCCGACGTCGGCGACGCCATCGATCGCCGACGATTCCAATCGGCCCCACGACGATTGACCGCCCGCACGGGCCCGTGCCACGGTGCTCGCATGCGGTGGACGATGGGATGGTCGTGTCGTTGGTTGGGAGTCGCCCCGTTGCTGACAGCTGCCTGCGGAGACGACGGCGCGGTGGCCGATGCGTCGTCGTCGGGCTCGTCGCCGTCGACGTCTTCGGACACGACAGCGTCGTCGAGCGCCACGCTCGACCCGGACTCGAGCAGCGGCGAGCCCGGCACGGGCTCGAGCAGTGGCGCGGCCGACTCGTCGTCGGGGACGACGGGCGACGTGCCGCTGGCGCCCGTGAGCGCGGTGCTGCTGGGCGATCCGCTGGGCGATGGCAGCCTGTGGTCCTACCTCGTGCGCAGCGACGGCGTCTCCGTCGAACCACCCGCGCTCGTGCACGGGCCCGCGCCGCGGGGCGGTGAGATCGCGGTGTCGATCCTGTCGTCGTCGCTGCTGCTCACGCAGACCCAGGCCGCCGACGGCGCGCGCACACACGCGCTGGTCGACGTGTCCGGCGCGATGCCGTCCGAGCCCGCGCCGGTCGTGCTCGCGCCCGCGCCGACCGGACACGTCGTGCAGATCGAGGCGCTCGCGGACGATGTGCTGGTGTTCGCGGCCGCGGACGCGTTCGGTGCCGCAGCGGGGCTCTGGGACACCAGCTACGTCGGCACCACCGTCGCCGCGCCGCAGCAGCTGTCGTCCGACGAGCCCGGCCACGGCTACACCGCGTTTGCGACGGCACCGGCCGACGACGCCGTGCTCGGCCTGCGCACCGAGCTCGCCACCGGCATCGACAACCTGGTGTGGATGCCGCGCGCGCCGGCCGACCCGGACGCCGCGGCGGTCGTGACCGCGTTCGACCAGGACTGGCAGCAGATCACGCAGCTGGGCTTTCTCGCCGATGCCGAGCACGTGTGGTTCACCGGCACGACCGAGAGCGCCGACGTCGAGGATCTCTTCGTCGACGACCTCGATCCGGGCACGGCGCCGGTGCGCGTGAATCCGCCGCTCGCCGCCGAGGACCAGCTGCACGACCTGCGGCTGTCGCCCGATCGCAGCACGTTTTTGTTCTGGGCCGGCGCCAACGCGATGGGCGGCGGCACGCAGGGCGACGTCTTCATGGTCTCGGTGGCAGACGGCGTCGTGGGTGCGCCGGTCGATCTGACGCCGGGCGACCGCACGGCGCACTGGGACGTGTCGGTCTCGTCGCAGTGGGGCTGGGTCGCGTATCGCGTCGGCGACACGCCCGACGCAATCCACGTCGAGATCGTCGGCATCGCGGGCGGTGTCGCGGGCGCGCCGCTGGTGCTGGCGGAGGTGCATTCGCTCACCAACCTGGCGTTCGCGGTGGACGATGCTGCGGTCTTCACCATCGGCGACGACGGCGTGTTGCGTCGCGCGGGCCTGGGTGCCGAGCTCGGCCCGGCCGAGACCGTCACCGATGTGCTGGCGGTGGGCCTGCCGCGGCCGTCGCCGTCGGGTGCCTGGCTCGCGGTGATGGGCGCAGGCGTCGAGAGCGGCTACTCGCACCACGCGATCGATCTGGGCGGGGCACTGCCGGGAACCACGCTGCGCATCGACGTCCCGCCCGAGCCAGGCGCGGAGGTGAGCACCCAGCTGGGCTTCACGCCCGACGAGAGCTACGCGTACTACACCGAGTTCCTCGACCCCGGCACGCCGCGAGCCCTGCGCGCGACGAGGCTGGTCGAAGGCGGCGCGACGCTGTTGCTGGGCCACACGTTCCTCGACTACGGCTTCTTGCCGCCGCCGTGACGCCAAGATCCGCGACGGATCGCGATGCCGTCGCCTCAGCCGCCGACGCGGCGCCACGTCACGATCGCCGCGTCGGGCTTGCCGCAGCTCGGCGGCGCGCTCGCGCCGGTCGGCTCCGCGTGCAGGCGTGCGTGCACGCGACGCCCCTGCACCACCGCCTCGATCTCGCCGTGATCGTCGTGCTCGTCGTCGCGATCGACCACGACGTCGTCGAAGCCGAGCGCGCGGTGTTCATGTCGCCACGCGCACTCGGCCGCCTGCGCCGACTCCGACAGCGCGGTGCGACCGCGCAGACACGACAGCGGATCGATCTCGCGGCGCAGGCCCGCGTCGACCACGGTACCGATGCTCTGCGGCGTGAGCCGGCCGTAGCACAGGCCCTCGGGCAGCCACACCGCCGTGGCCGCGAAGCGATGCCCGCCCAGGTGCGTGGTCTGCCACGCCTCGACGTCACCGCGCTCGGCGATCGCGTCGTAGACCGGCAAGCCCCACTTCGCGCAGCAGCGATCGCGCTTGCCGTTGGTGCACACCAGCACCAGCGGTCGCGCGACCGGCTGCGCGCCCACCGGCAGCGTGCCCGCGCGCAGCGCCGCGGTCGCGGCCACGAGGTCGAACCCGACGATCGCGTCGTGATCGGTGAGCTCGAAGCGCGCCGCCAGCGGCTGCGCCTGCTGCGAGCTCACCAGGTAGAGCGCGAGTCGCTCGGGCTCCGCGCGACGGCGCACGAGCTGGATGCGACTGCCGGTGGTCGCGCTCGCCCACGCATCGACGTGGGCGCGGACCGCCGGCGAGACCTCCGCCGACTCCCAGGCCTTGCTGGCCCACGCGCCGCGGTACTCGAGCAGCAGCCACGCGTCGACGCGCGCGGCCGCGGTGCCTGCGATGGGTTCGCCCGCGGCCTCGGACGCGCGCGTGCACCAAGGTTGGGACTCGTCCACGGCCACCGACGCTAGCAGGTCCCGATCCGGGAATCGCGGCCCCGCGCCGGCGCGATATACTCGCTCCAACAGGCATGTGCGGCATCGTCGGATACACCGGGCATCGTGAGGCCTCTCCCCTGCTGCTCGAGGGCCTGCGCCGTCTCGAGTATCGCGGCTACGACTCCGCCGGCGTCGCGGTGCTCGCTGCGGGTGCGCCCGCCCGCGTCGCGCGTTGCGAGGGCAAGCTCGGACGACTGCGCGAGCTGCTCGACAAGGAGCCCATCGCCGGCAAGTGCGGCATCGGTCACACACGCTGGGCGACGCACGGCCGCCCGACCGAGGCCAACGCGCACCCGCATCGTCAGGGCAAGGTCAGCATCATCCACAACGGCATCATCGAGAACCACCTCGAGCTGCGGCAGAAGCTCGAGGCCGCCGGGTGCAAGTTCGCCAGCGAGACCGACAGCGAGATCTTCGCGCACCTGGTCGACCGCGAGCTCGCCGGCGGTGGTGACCTGCGCGCCGGCGTGGCGCGGGCGCTGGGCCAGGTCCGCGGCACCTGGGCCATCTGCGTGCTGCACGACGACCACCCGCAGGAGATCGTCGCCGCGCGCCACAACGCACCGCTGCTGGTGGGCCTGGGCGAGGCCAGCGAACCCGAGAACTTCGTCGCCTCGGACGTCGCCGCGATCCTCGAGCACACGCGTCGCGTGGTCGACCTCGAGGACGGTGACACCGCGCGACTGACCCGCGACGCGGTCGAGATCTTCGACGCCGCGGGCAAGGCGGTGCGGCGGCCGGAGCGGCGGGTCGACTGGAGCCCGGTCGCGGCGGAGAAGGAGGGCTTCAAGCACTTCATGCTCAAGGAGATCCACGAGCAGCCGCGCGTGATCTCCGACGCGCTCGCCGGTCGCATGGCGCCGCAGCAGGCCGAGGTCCGCCTCGACGGCCTCGATCTCGACTTCGGCAACGTCGCGCGCATCCTGCTGCTCGCGTGCGGCACCAGCTATCACGCCGCGATGTGCGGCAAGTACATGCTCGAGAAGCTCGCGCGCATCCCGGTCGAGGTCGACCTCGCCAGCGAGTTCCGCTACCGCGATCCGGTGGTGCAGCCGGGCACGCTCGCGATCGCGGTGTCGCAGTCGGGCGAGACCGCAGACACGATGGCGGCCCTGCGCGAGGCCAAGCGCCTGGGCGCGACCACGCTGGCGGTGTGCAACGTCGTGGGCTCGTCGATCGCGCGCACCGCCGATCACGTGGTCTACACCCACGCCGGGCCCGAGATCAGCGTGGCCTCGACCAAGGCCTTCACCAGCCAGCTGACGATCTTCGTGCTGCTGGCGCTGCACGTGGCCAAGCGCCGCGGCGCGCTCGACGACGACAGCATCCGCCGCGCGATGCAGGGGCTGTCGGCGGTGCCCGAGGCCATGGGCCACCTGCTGGGCCAGCTGCCGGCGATCCGCACCATCGCGCGCCGCTACATGCACGCGCGCGACTTCCTCTACCTCGGCCGCGGCCTGGGCTATCCCGTCGCGCTCGAGGGCGCGCTCAAGCTCAAGGAGATCTCGTACGTCCACGCCGAGGGCTACGCCTCGGGCGAGATGAAGCACGGCCCCATCGCGCTGGTGGACGAGAACCTGCCGGTGGTGGTCATCGCGCTGCGCGGCGCCGGCTACGAGAAGGTGCTGTCGAACCTCGCCGAGGTCCGCGCCCGCGGCGGCAAGATCATCGCGCTGGCGACGATGGGCGACCGCGAGATCGCCGACATGGCCGACGACGTCGTCGTGGTGCCGGACGTCGACGAGCTGCTGCAGCCGCTGCTGGCCAGCGTGCCGCTGCAGCTGCTCGCGTATCACATCGCGGATCTGCGCGGCACCGACGTCGATCAGCCGCGCAACCTCGCGAAGTCCGTCACGGTCGAGTGATCGATCCGGGCGTCGCGTCGCGCGACCACTGCCCCGACTTGCCGCCCGACTTCTCGAGCAGCACGACCTCGTCGATCGCCATCGCGCGGTCGATCGCCTTGCACATGTCGTAGACCGTCAGCGCGGCGATCGTCGCGCCGTGCATCGCTTCCATCTCCGGTCCGGTGCGGTCGATCGCGTCCACGCGCACGCGGATCTCGAGCTCCGCCTGCGCTGCAGGCGCAGCCGGGGACGCCCCCGACGGCGCGTCCGCGGGCGGCACCGAGCGGAAGTCCACCCGCACGCCGACGACCCGCACGGGGTGACACAACGGAATGGTCTGCGCGGTGACCTTGGTCGCGGCGATGCCGGCCAAGCGCGCCACCGCGAGCACGTCGCCCTTCGCGAGGGTCCCCGCTTCGATGCGTGCGAGCGTCGCCGCAGCCATGCGCACGCGCGCTGCCGCGACGGCGTGGCGCAACGTCTCGGGTTTGCCCGCGATCTCCACCATCTGCGCGGCGCCGTCGTCGTCGAAGTGGGTCAGTTCCGCCATGATTGCGCCCTCGCGCCTGCGGCCCGCGTACCCGGCCGCGTGTGTCGGCGCCGCAGGCTAGCAGGCCGCGGCGCCGGCGTGCTCGCGCCGGCGGCGGCGGCTTTTGAGGGCCCGCGAGCCGTGATAAACATCCGCTGCCCTGGCACCCCTGTTGCCCGGCTGCGGTGCGCATGAAGATCGGGATCCCCAAGGAAATCCACGAGGGTGAACGGCGGGTCGCCGCGACCCCCGACACCGCGAAGAAGCTGCAGAAGTTCGGCTTCTCGGTGCTGATCGAGTCCGGCGCCGGCGAGGCCGCGAGCTTCCCCGACGACGCCTACCGTGCCGCTGGCTGCGAGGTCACGACCGACGTCGTCAAGGTGTGGCAGGCCGACATCGTCGCGAAGGTCCGCCCGCCCGAGTACCACCCCGGCACGGCGCAGGACGAGACCGAGATGCTGCGCGAGGGCGGCACGCTGATCTCGTTCGTGTACCCGGCGCAGAACGCCGCGCTGCTCGAGCGCCTGGTCGCGCGCAAGGCCAACGTGCTCGCGATGGACGCGGTGCCCCGCATCAGCCGCGCGCAGAAGCTCGACGCGCTCTCGTCGATGGCCAACATCGCGGGCTACCGCGCGGTGGTCGAGGCCGCGACCCACTTCCAGCGCTTCTTCACCGGCCAGATCACCGCCGCGGGCAAGGTCCCGCCGGCGAAGGTGCTGGTCATCGGTGCCGGCGTCGCCGGCCTCGCCGCCATCGGTGCCGCGCGGGGCATGGGTGCGATCGTGCGCGCCTTCGACACGCGCCCGGCCGTGCGCGAGCAGGTCCAGAGCATGGGCGCCGAGTTCCTCGAGGTCACGCTCGTGGAGGACGGCGCCGGCGAGGGCGGCTACGCCAAGGAGATGTCGCCGGCCTTCATCAAGGCCGAGATGGAGCTGTTCCTCGAGCAGGCCAAGGACGTCGACATCATCATCACGACCGCGCTCATCCCCGGTCGTCCGGCGCCGCGATTGCTCGAGGGCTATCACGTCGAGGCGATGAAGCCCGGCAGCGTCGTGGTCGACCTCGCCGCCGAGCAGGGCGGCAACTGCGAGCTGACCTCGCCCGGCCGCGTGATCGTGCACAAGGGCGTCACGATCGTCGGCGTCACCGATCTCGCCAGCCGCCTGTCGAGCGTCGCGAGCCAGCTCTACGGCACCAACATCGTCCACCTGCTCGATGACCTCGGCAAGGCGGAGAAGTTCGGCCTGCGGCTCGACGACGAGGTCGTCTCCGGCGCGCTGGTCGTGCACGAGGGCAGCAACCGCTGGCCCACGCCCAAGCCGAAGATGACCTCGCCCACCGAGGGCAAGCCCGCGCAGGGCAGCGCCGCGCCGGCCAAGCCCGCCGCGCACGGCCACGGTGCCGGTGGCGGCAGCGGCTCGCCGTGGCCGTTGCTCGGCGCCGGCCTGGCGCTGCTCGGCATCGGCGTCGGCGCGCCGCCATCGTTTCTCACCCACCTCACGGTGTTCGTGCTGGCGATCTTCGTGGGCTGGCAGGTGATCTGGAACGTGACCCCGGCGCTGCACACCCCGCTGATGAGCGTGACCAACGCGATCAGCGGCATCATCATCATCGGCGGCATCCTGCAGCTCGCCGGTCCGATGGGCTCGGCGACGACGTTGCTCGGCGCAGCCGCGATCCTGCTGGCGACGATCAACATCGCCGGCGGCTTCCTCGTCACGCAGCGCATGCTGCAGATGTTCCGCAAGTAGAAGGACCGCGCCGTGCCCGACAGTCTCGTCACCGTCGCCTACATCGCCGCGAGCGCGCTGTTCATCCTCAGCCTCTCGGGCCTGTCGAACCAGGAGACCGCGCGACGCGGCAACCTCTACGGCATCATCGGCATGGTGCTGGCGCTGGTCGCCACCGCCGCGGGCCCGGCCATGGGCACCAGCGCCGCGAGCTTCGGCATGCTCGCGGGCGCGGTCGTGCCCGGCGCGCTGATCGGCGCGGTGCTGGCCTCGCGCGTGGCGATGACCTCGATGCCGGAGCTGGTCGCGGTGCTGCACAGCTTCGTCGGTCTCGCCGCGGTGCTGGTCGGCTTCGGCAGCTACATGGGCCCGCAGACCCCGGGCATGAGCGCGCTGGAGCTGAAGATCCACGAGGTCGAGATCTTCGTGGGCGTGTTCATCGGCGCGATCACCTTCACCGGCTCGGTGGTGGCGTTCGGCAAGCTGCGCGGCTCGATCAGCGGCAAGCCGCTGATGCTGCCCGCGCGCCACCTGCTCAACCTCGGCATGCTCGGCGGCTGCGTCGTGCTGGGCTGGCAGTTCATGGGCGCGGGCCACGGCGCCACCGGTGGCGTGCCCGGCGGACTCACGCCGCTGCTCATCATGACCGCGGTCGCCTCCGTCATCGGCGTGCACCTGGTCGCCGCCATCGGCGGCGCCGACATGCCGGTGGTGGTGTCGATGCTCAACAGCTACTCCGGCTGGGCCGCGAGCGCCGCCGGCTTCATGCTGAGCAACGACCTGCTCATCATCACCGGCGCGCTGGTCGGCAGCTCCGGCGCGATCCTGAGCTACATCATGTGCCGCGCGATGAACCGCTCGTTCATCAGCGTGATCCTCGGTGGCTTCGGCACCGAGGGCGGCTCCACCAGCAGCGCACAGAAGCCCCAGGGCGAGGTCAAGGCCACCAGCGTCGACGAGACCGTCGAGGCGCTGCGCGAGGCCGGCAGCGTCGTGATCATCCCGGGCTACGGCATGGCCGTGGCCCAGGCACAGCACTCGCTGTCGGAGGTCATCAAGATCCTGCGCAGCAAGGGCAAGAACGTGCGCTTCGCCATCCACCCGGTCGCGGGGCGCCTGCCCGGCCACATGAACGTGCTGCTGGCCGAGGCCAACGTGCCCTACGACATCGTGCTGGAGATGGACGAGATCAACGCCGACTTCCCCGACACCGACTTCAGCTGGGTCATCGGCGCCAACGACATCGTCAACCCCTCGGCGCAGGACGATCCCGCCAGCCCGATCGCGGGCATGCCGGTGCTCGAGTGCTGGAAGGCCGGGCGCTGCGTGGTCATGAAGCGCTCGATGGCCTCGGGCTACGCCGGCGTCGACAACCCGCTGTTCTACAAGCCCAACACCGAGATGCTCTTCGGCGACGCCAAGAAGGTCATCGACGAGATCCTCGGCAAGCTGCGGGGCTGAACGTGTCGCCGGACCGCGGCGACACCGACGCGTTCGACGGCGCGACCCGGGCGCAGTGGCTCGCCGGGGATCTGCGCACACGCCTGCTGCGCACGCTGGCGCTGCCGCGCTGGTCGATGCGCTTCGTCGACGCCGACGGCACACACACGCTCGACGCGGCCGCGCTGGGTCGCGGCGCCGCGGGCTTCGTCGCGGCCGCGCGCGCGCTGGGCCTGCGCGACGGGGACGTGGTCGCGATCGCGATCGACGACGGCGCCGCGGCGCTGCAGGCCTGGGTCGGCGCGACGCTGGCCGGCTGGGTGCCGACGTTCGTGCCCCCCGAGCAGCCCGAGCTCGCGCGCAGCGGCGGCACCACGGTCGCGTTGTGGGTCGGTGCGTCGACGCCCGCGCCGTCGCTGTCGCGCTGGGACGACGGAGCGCTCGCGCTCGCGCAGCCGTCCGCACCGCACGCGACCGCGCTGCTGCAGCGCACCGGCGGCACCACCGGCGCACAGCGGCTGGTCGCGCCCACGCACACGCAGGTGCTGGCGCAGCTGTGGGGCCTGGGCCGCGCGCTCGCGATCACGCGCGACGATCGCATCGCCAGCTTCCTGCCGCTGCACCACGACATGGGCCTGGTCAGCACCGTGCTGCTGCCGCTGGTCTGTGGCATCGACTGCGTGCGGCTGTCACCGGCGCTGTGGCGCACGCACCCTGCATCGTTCCTGCACGCCATCGCCGACGGCGGCGCGACGCTGACCTGGGTCCCGCCTGCGGCGCTGGGTCGCCTCGCCGCGCGCGTGCAGCCCGAGGGGCTCGCGCTCGGGGGTCTGCGCCAGATCGTGTGCGGCGGTGAGCCGGTGGTCGCGGATCTCTTCGATGCGTTCACGCGCCGCTTCGCCGCAGCCGGCCTGCGCGCGAACGTGCTCGGCGCCGGCTGGGGCGCGGCCGAGAACGTCGCTGCGATCACGCAGAGTCCGATCGACGCCGGCGCGCGCCGGCTCGCGATCGCACGCGATGCGCTCGTACTGCACCGACCCGTGCGTGCTGCCGCTGCGGGCGAGCCCGCGATCGTGCTGGTCTCGTGCGGGCCCGCGATCGAGGGCACGTCCGTCTGCGTCGTCGACGACGGCGGCCGACCGCTGCCCGCGGCGTGCCCGGGGCAGCTGCGCGTCGCCGGCGACTGCGTCGGTGCCGACCCCTTCGACAGCGGCGACGTGGGCTTCGTGGCCGACGGCGAGGTCTTCGTGCTGGGCCGGCGCGACGAGCTGCTCGCGCATGCGGGTCGCCTGCTGCTGCCGCAGGAGCTCGAGGCCGCGGCCGCGGGTGTGGCCGGCGTGATCCCGGGTCGCTGCGAGGCGGTGGCCGACGACGACGGCGCGGCGGTGCTGTTGCTCGAGTCGGATCTGCCCGCGGCCGCCGCAGCCGCGCTCGTCGCCGCGGTGCGCGATGCCGTCGTCGCGCGCGTCGGCGTCGCGCCGGCGGCCGTGCGCGTGCTGCCGCGGGGCTGGCTACGCAAGAGCAGCGCCGGCAAGCACGCGCGCGCACGCAACCGTGCGCGCCTGCGTGCGCCGTGAGCCCGACCTGCGCGGTCGCGCGGGCCGTCACATCGCGTCCGCGCGCGCCTTGGCCGGCAGCTCGCCGATCATCGGATCGAGATCGGGCCCGACCCAAGGCCACGCGGTGCCCGAGGGCCACCACGCCGGCCGGTGCTCGAGGTAGAGCGACTCGGGCAGCTGGTGCACGTCGTTGCTCGGATCCCACAGCGTGTCGTGGTTCACGAAGTCGTAGTTGCCGTGGCGATACGCCGAGGTGACCGCGATGTCGGTGGCCCCGTCGCCGCCGTCGAAGCGATAGACCGCGTTGTCGCCGTCGTAGCTCTCGTAGCTGGCGTCCAGCCCCTCGCTGCCGAGCACGTTGCCGACGACGTTCATGCCGAGATCGCCGCCTTGGAACTGCAGCGCGGTCACGTTGCCGGTCTGCACGACGTCCGCGCCCGCGACGGTGGGCGCCGCGAACTGCGACGAGGCGTAGTTGCGGAAGAACGTCAGGTAGCCGGCGTTGCCGTGGGTCGTGGTCGCGCCCATGTGCGGCGCGAAGTTGCCTTCGATCAGCTCCATGTGCGGGAAGGCGCAGTGCGTGTCGACGTTGACCTCCTGCCACTGCGGCGGATCGGCCCACGAGTTGTCGGCGTAGTTGTAGCCGATGACGTTGCCGCCGCCGCTCACGTTGAGCATGATCGGCTTGTTCATGTAGCGCGCGATGTTGTTCTCGATCAGGTTCTCGGCCGCACCACAGCGCAACACGATGCCGTAGCAGTCGTGACCGAAGCCGTAGTCGGCCGAGTGATGGAAGTAGCCGTCACGGACCACGCAGCGGTAGGTCGCGGTCAGGGCGACGTGCATGCCGCCGATGGTCTCGTCGGTCTGCACGTCCTTCACCCAGCAGTACGCCGCGTTCGAGACGTCGATGCCGCCGGCCTCCTGGCCGTTGTAGCCGGGGTTGGTGCCGCCTTGGATCCGCAGGTGCTCGATGCCGGCCCACTCGGTGCGCGCCGCGGTCACGCGAACGATCTCTGCGTGGTAGGGGTCGCCCGCGCGGAAGTCCCAGTGCAGCGGTGCGTCGAGCTCGAGCGTGCCCGCGTCGGTGTCGACCGCCGCGATGCGCACGCGCTGGCTGGCCGAGCGCCCGCTCTCGCGCTTGAAGTAGCTGCAGTCGCCCTGCTGCACCTGGGCGTCGTCGAGTTGATCGACGAGCGCGAGATCACCGACCGCGAACTCGCTCGCCGCCGCGCCGACGTTCACCGTCGTCGACTGCAGCGGCGCGTCGGACACGAGCGCCACGCCGGCGCCGCCGTAGCAGATCTGATCGCGCGTCGTGCCGATCGCCAGCGCTGCGCCGCCGCCCTGGCGCACGATCGTGGTACCGGACGGTGCGCCCTGCGAGCCGGCGCCGCGCAGCACCACCGCGTGATCGAGCGTGATCGTGGCGCCCACGGTGAAGCTGCCGGCGGCGAGCTCGACCACGCTGCCCTCGGGACAGTCGTCGAGCGCCGCCTGGATGTCGTCGCCGGGCGACAGGCTCGCGCAGATCTCCGTGCGCACCGGCAGGCCGTCGTCGCCCAGCGGCAGCCCGAGCTGATCGTCGGCGAGGATCCCGGGATTCCACGTCGTCACGCGATCGTCGGGGATCAACCCCGGCACCGGGTGCACGCCGCCATCGTCGCTGCTGCCACCATCGCTGCCGCCGTCGCTGCCCGCGGGTCCACCGTCGACGCTGCCGCCGCCCTCGAGCGTGCTCGCATCGGCGCCGGAGGCCGTCGCGGCTCCGCTTCCCTCGCTCGCGTCGGTGCCGGCCGCGGTGTTGCCGGCTTCGTGTCCACCGCCACCGTCCGGGCCCGCGGTGCCGCACGCGGACGCCAGCACGAAGGGAAGCCACAGCGCCGCGTGGATGGGTGGAGCACGCATCGTGCTCCGGATACGCGGCGGTCTGCGAACGGCCGAGATTTTCCGCCGCCCGCCATCAGAAGTTGCAGCTCTGCTCGCAGCTGTTGCCGTTGCACGACCAGCAGCACTGGTAGCAACCGTAGTCGTCGCACGAGCCCTCGCAGCCCGAGCAGTAGGTCGGATCGCAGCTGGGCGCGTCCTGGCCACCACCGGCGCAGTCGGCTTCGTCGCTGCCGTCGATGCAGATGCCGGTGCCCTCGGGCTCGTCGCACTCGCCGTCGTTGGTGTAGCCGCACGACGGCGGCTGCGCGCCGGGGTCGGGCTCGCCGAAGCAGATCATCATCGCGCGCTGGGTGTCCCAGCACTCGGTGCCGTACCAGCCGTCGCAACCCGCCTGCTCGCCACACGCGGTGAAGGCCGCGACCTCGTCGGGGCAGTCGAACCATGCGCTCTGCGGCGTGCGCGAGAGATCGCAGACCGCCTCGACGTCGTCGTCGCTCGAGGCCGAGACCTCGTCGGGGTAGCAACCGTAGAGCTGATCGGCGTAGGCACGCGTGATCGACTCGCAGCGCGCCTGCGCGTCGTCGCCCTCGTCGTCGGGCTGGTCGAAGGGTTGATCGGCACCGCTACCCTGCGGGTCGTAGGTGCCCACGCCCGCGGGCGCGCCACCTTCGTGGTCGCGGCCGTCGTCGCAGGCGGTCAGCAGGAGGAAGCAACCGAGGATGCGCGTCGCAGCGTTCATGCTGCTTGGGTGCGAAGCGGCCAGGAATCGATCGCGCGCGATTCGGCGCAGGCTCGCGTGCGTGCAGTGGCGACGGGGCTGGCCAGATCGGGCCACGGACCTGGCCAGATCGGGCCGGCCGGGCCAGGCCGGCCGCACGCCCGGGCGCCTGGGATCGTTGCCCGCGGTGAGGCCGGGCGCGATGGCATCGGCCTTGCTCATGGGCGGCGCCATGCTGCGCACGCTCGTCGCCATCGTCCCCTTCGTGCTCGGACTCACGGCCTCGCAGGCCCACGCCGAGACCGCGCTGCCGCAGTGCAGCGCGATGTTGGACGAGGTCACGCAGGCGCGCGCCAGCCTCGAGCAGCTCGAGGCCTCCTTGGTGTCGATGGACGCGGAGCGGGCCGAGCTGGTCGCGGGCATCGAGCGTCTGCAGCAACGGATCGACGCCGCGCGCGGCCGCGGTGAGAGCACCCTGGGTCTGCAGGGCGAGCGCGATGCGATGCGCGGCGAGCTGTCGCTGATCGACGAGCTGCGCCCCGCCGTGGTCGCGCAGCTCGAGGCGCTGCGCGAGAGCATCGACACCAGCGAGCGCGGCTACATCGCCTGCGTCGAGGCGACGCTGTGAGAGCCCGTCCGCGGCTGCTGACGGGCTCTGGTCGCGGAGCGACCGGAAGCTGAGGGTCCCGTGACCGGCTTGGCCGCGCACGGGAAGAGGAAGCGGCGCGTCCTCTCCACAGACTGAGCTCGCGCCGCGCGGCTCAACGCAGCTGCCGCTGCAGCACCAGCGCGGCCGAGAGGTACATCCAGCACGCGAAGCCGGCCGCGGCACCGATCGCCGCGCCCAACACCACCGCCGTGCCCACGCCCAGCGTCACCAGGCCCACCTGCTCCGCGGTGGACACGAACCACTCGAGCGTGGGCGAGAAGCCCAGCGCGCCGCAGGCGGTCGCGCCCAGGATGCCCAGCGAGCCCAACGCCAGCGTGCTCGCCATCGCGGAGATGCCCAGATGCTCGATGCGCCCCATCGCGCGGGCCTCGGGGCAGCCGCGCTGCAGCTGCGGGGCCCACAGCGCGACGAAGGTCGTGCTCGCGACGAGCACCGCGAACACGAGGTTCGCAGTCCCGGCATAGGGCGCGTCGAGCGAGCCGAAGCCCGCGACGCCGAGCACCGCCGGCAACGCCGTGCCGACCACGCCGCCGACGGCGCCGAAGGCCGCGAGCCGCAACCCGCCCACGCGCCGTGGCCCGCCGCCGCTGCGCACCGCCAGCGCGGTCGCGCCCGCGAGACCCAGGCCCGCACAGACCCCCGCCACGAGCGCGTAGCCGACGATCGCGGGCAGCATCGCGCACCACGGCATCGCCTCGGTGCCCGGCAGCTGCGCGTAGTTCAGCGTCGCCAGGCCCACGCCCAGGCACGCCGCCGCGATCCCGGCCCACGCCGCGCGAATGATCCAACTGCCTCCGCTGCGCTGCGCCATCGTTCCCTCGCTGGACTGACCCGGCAATCGTGCGGCCCGGGGACGCCGTCGGCCGAGCAACGCACGGCGCCTCCGTGTCGGTCTACGGGCTGGGACGGCCGGTGGTTCCCGTTCGTGCGAGGCCACGTCGTGCCGTTGCACGCACGCTGCCGCAGCCGGGGGGCTGGCTCACAGTCCCAGCCAGGCCGTGATGCGCTCGCCCGCACCCGGCGGCAGCGTGATGCCCGGCTGGGTCACCGCCGGGTTCATGTCGCCGTGGAAGTCGGAGCCGCCGGTCGGCACCAGCGCGAACTCGTCGCACAGCCGCAGCCAGCCCTCGGACTCGGCGCGCGCGTAGCTGCCGTAGTACGCCTCGAGGCCCTGCAACCCGCAGTCGCGGTGCGCAGCGACCAACGCCCGCACCTGCGCGAAGTCCCCGAAGGTATGCGGGTGGGCCAGGCTCGCGCGCGCGCCGGCGCCCAGGCCCAGCGCGACGCCGTCGGCGACCGAGAGCCGCTCGAGCGGCACGTCGGCGGGGCCGCCGTCGCGAAGGAACCGCGCGAAGGCCTCCTGCGGTGTCGACACCACGCCCTGCTCGATGAGCGCCCGCGCCACGTCCGGACGACCCGGCGTGCGTCCGTGCGTGCGCGACAGCAGACGATCGGCATCGACGTGGATGCCCATGCCCGCGAGCCGACCGCAGATCCGACGCAAGCGATCGCGACGCTCGCTGTGGATCGCGTCGAGCCGCTCCTGCAACCGCACCAGGCCCTCGCCGGGCTGCAGACCGTACAGCAGCACGTGCACGGTGCGACCGTTCGCGCGACAGCTCAGCTCCAACCCACGCAGCACCCGACACGAGCCCCCGCCGAGCACCGCGACGGTGTCGTCGAAGCCACCGCAGGTGTCGTGGTCGGTGAGGCAGAACAGCTCGACGCCGGTGCGCTGCGCCCGGCGTGCGACCTCGGCCGCCGGGAACGAACCGTCGGAGTGGAGGCTGTGGCAGTGCAGCTCGACGCGCATGACGAAACCCGCGGGTGCGCTCAGATCAACGCGAAGCGCAGGCCGCGGTCGCGCACGACCAGCAGCTCCGCGCCGCAGTGCCGCATCGCCTCGACCAAGATGGTCATGCCCGCGACGATGACGTCGCCCCGGCCGCGGCCGAGGATCGGTCGCGCGATCCGCTGCGCCAGGGTCTCGCGCGCGAGCGTGTCACGCAGCGCGGTCACCTGCGCCAGCGTCATCTCGGTGCCGTCGACGCGCTCGCGGTCGTACTGCGTCAGGCCCAGGTGCAGTGCCGCGGCGCTGGTCACCGTGCCCGCGAGCCCGTGCAACCGCGGCGCGGGCGACAGCGGCTGGCTCGCGAACACCTGCCGCGCCGCCGCCGACAACGCCTCGAGCTCGTCGTCGCTGGGTGGATCGTGCTGCACGATGCGCTCGGTCAGGCGCACCGAGCCGACCGGATGCGAGCGCCGATCGACGATGCGATCGCCCTCGCCGACGATGAGCTCGGTCGAGCCGCCGCCGATGTCGAGCACGCGCAGCGGCCCGAAGGGGGTCTCGGCCGCGACCGAGCGATAGGACAGCTCGGCCTCCTGCTCGCCGGAGATGCGGCGGATCGGAGCCCCCAGCGCCGCCGCGGCAGGGCCGAGGAACCGCTCGGCGTCCTCGGCCAGACGCAGCCCCTCGGTCGCGACCGCGACGATCTCGGCGCCGTGGCCCGCGGCCACGCTCGCGTAGTGCCGCAGCACCTCGATCGTGCGCTCGATGGCCTCGGGCCGCAGGCGGTGCGATGCCGCGACGCCCTCGCCCAGCCGCGTGATGCGGGCGAGGTCGTCGACGACGCGAACGCGGCCATCGGCACCGCGCTCACCCACGAGCATGAGCACGGTGTTGGTGCCGATGTCGATCGCCGCTCTCAAAGCGCCCGCGGACCCCAGTCGGGGGTCGTGCCGGCCTTCATCACGGTGATCTGGTTGCTGCCGTCCTCGTTGGCGATGACGATGCCGCCCTGCGAGGAGTTGAACGCGATCAGACGACCGTCGGGCGCCCACGTGGGGTCGGTGTGGCGACCGCCGCCTTGCGTGAGGCGCTTGAGCTCGCCGGACTTCACGTTGACCGCGAAGATGTCGAAGTTGCTGCCGTCGCGGCCGGCGTACGCCACCCAGCTCGCGTACTCGCCTTCACCGGGGCTCCAGTCGGGCGTCTGGTTGTAGTCGCCCTTCTTGGACAGGCGCGACGCACCGCCACCGGCGGAGGTCATGCGGAAGATCTGCGGACCGCCCGCGCGACTCGACACGAACGCGAGCTGGTTGCCGGCCGGGCTCCACGACGGCGAGCCGTCGATGGCGGCGTTGTTGGTCAGTCGCGCCTTGATGCCGCCGCCCTGATCGATCAGGTAGATCTCGGAGTTGCCGTCCTTCGACAGCGTCAGCGCGATGGTGCCGCCTTGCGGGTTCATCACGCCGCCGAGGTTGAGACCCGGCTCCTTGCTGACGCGGGTGGGCTCGCCACCGCTGCTCATCCACAGATCGGGGTTGCGCTTGGCGTAGCTGGTGAAGATGACCTGACCACCGGGGCCGATCGACGGCAGGATGTTCAGCGAGCGGTTGTTGGTGATGCCCGCGACGTTGCCGCCGTCCATCTCCATGGTGAACACGTTCTTGCTCACCTCGGGGCTACGACGCGTGCGCACGAAGGCGATCCGCGACCCGAACACGCCCGGCGTGCCCGTGTAGTACTTGATCACCTCGTTCATGAACTTGTGCGCGGCCTTGCGCTTGTCGCCCGCGGGGAAGCCCAGCGACAGCACCGGCTTGTTGCCCTTGGCGAGGTCGTAGAGCTGGAACTTGATCTGGCCGCCGACCTCGGCGTTCTTGATCACCGCCTGCGCGCCGAGATCGTTCCACTTGTCCTTGTCGAAGCCGCCCTCCTTGATGAGCGCGGCGGGGATGGACTTGCGATCGATGACCTGGAAGCCGGCCGAGAGCTCGGCGTCGCGCCGGACCACGTCGCCGACTTCGTCGCCGGCGGGCACGCCCAGGCGCAGCAGCACCACGCCGGCACCGCCGACGTGCTTGGGGTCGTCGTCGCCGGCCGGTGCCGCGTTCACGACCGCAACATCTTGGCCGGCCCAGTAGGCGCCGAACGCCAGCAACGAGATGAGCGCCGCAGTCCCGAAAAGGGTTCGCTTCATGATGGATGACCTCGCGGAAGGACGGGCGGAAGCATAGCCAGGCCCGTGCAATTCCGAAAGGGCCGACGCGAGGTCTGGCGGGGTTATTTAGCCGGTAACGGGGCGCTTGCGGTCCACGCGGCCTGCGTGGCCCACCGACTTTGCACGCGGCGACGGCACGCGGCGAAACGCAACGCGCGTGTGCTCCGGTGCGAAGGCGACCGCGCGGTGCGACCCGTCAGCGCGTGACACCAGCGGACCACACGAAGGTGTACCGCAGCTTGGCACAGTCGCTGCGCATGTGCGCCGCGAGGTCGCGGGGCACCGGCGGTAGCTCGACCCGCCCCAGCGCAGCGACCACGGCGGCCTGCGCATCGGCAGAGGCGGTGCCGCCCTTGCGGGTCACCGCGTCGATCGAGCCGTCGCGGCACACCGAGATCTGGAAGCGGACGTCGCCCTCGCCGAGGTCGGCCGCGAAGCCCTGCACCTGCATCTCGCGAAGCGCCGCGAGCACGGCCTTCGCCCACGGATCGCCGCGCGTGGTGAGCTCGTCCCAACCGTCGGGATCGCCGAAGGGATCGCCTGCGCTGGGGCCGATGCTCGGCAGGCCGCGGCTGCCGCCCGCGGGCGGCGACGCAGGTCCACCGCGTGCGCCCGAGGGCGCGCCGCGTGGACTCGGTGTGGCTGGACGCGTCGCGGTCGCGGACGCAGCGCTCGCGGGCGCCGTCGTCGGTGGCTGCGCGGCACTGGGCTCGCTCG
>JAIBBS010000360.1 GCA_019694555.1 Nannocystaceae bacterium | reverse complement strand
AGGCCGCGCCGCCACAAGACGTGGCCCAGGTTCTGTTGCAGCCGGCCGCGCATCGCCGCCGACGCGCCTTCGTCGTCCGCCTTCGCGAGCCCCGCACGCAGCACCGTTTCGGCCTCGTCGAGGCGGCCCGCCCGCGCCAGGAGGCCGCCCAGCAAGGCAGCGCGTGAGTACGAACGGACCGAGTCCTCGAGCCCCGCGAGGTCGCGTCGCACGCTCTGGTTGGAATCGGCGGCACGCTGCGCCGCAGCCAGGGCGGCACCGAGGTTGCCGAGTGCGGCCTCGGCCGCGGCAAGACGCTCCCACGCCGCCACGCGATCATGCTGCTGCGGCGCCGCCTCGAGCGCGGCGATGGCCTCCCTGGCGTGCAGCCGCGCGCGCGCGGGCTCACCACGCTGCACGGCCACGGCCGCGAGCGACGTCAGCAGGTCGGCTTCGACGTCGGGCCAGCGCGGCCACGCGCGACTCGCCACCAGCGCCGACTCGAGCAGCGAAGATGCCTCGTCGAACTGACGCCGGCGGACCAACGCGGAGCCGAGCCGGGCTTCGGCGAGCAGGGTCGCTCGCGGCGCGCGGGCACGGTCGCCGTGTTCCGCGAGCGTGGCGCGAGCCTGGGCGACGTAATCGTCGTCGTCGCCGAGCAGGTAGGCGAGATACGTGCGATCGATGCCGCGGTAGATCGCGTCGGCGATCGCGGGATCGTCGACGCCGGCCACCTGCTCGAGCAATCGGTCGGCGTCGCCGCACGCATCGCTGGCGTCGATGGCCGTCAGCGCCGGCGCCAGATCTCGCCACGCCGTGAAGCCGGGCTGCTCCGCCTGCGCCATCGCGAAGTCGAACGCCGCCACCGCGCGCTGCAGACACGCCTGCTGCACCTCGTAGCCCAGCGTCGGCAGCTGCTCGTCGATCCGCGCGCTGCAGCTGTCGCGATCCGCCGCGGACCAGCGCGCGACGACGTCGTCGGCTGCGGCGGCGATGCTCTGGCCATGCTCCTGCGGCGCGCGCTCCAGCAACGCGCTGCGGCGCTCGGCATCCCACGTCCCGGCGAATGCATCGGCGTGGGGCTCGCACGCGGGCTCGCGCGACAACAGCGACCACGCCGCCACGCCGATGGCGAGCGTGGTGCCCGCGGACATGAGGATCGGGCCGCGCTGCGGCGCGCGCAGGGCCTCGACCAGCGCGGCCATCGACGGGTAGCGCTCCTGCGGGCGTTCCGACAGGCCGCGCCGCAGGACCCGCTGCAACCAGCGCGGCACCTCGTTGCCGCGGGCGCCGCGGAAATCGAGCATGGCCAGTTGGGCCGACGACGGTCGCGACCACGTCAGCGGCAGCGGCACGCGCCCCATCAGCGCGACGTAGAACATCACGCAGAACGCGAACTGATCGGTTCGCTCGTCGAGCACGCCCTCGTAGCGCTCGG
This sequence comes from Nannocystaceae bacterium, assembly GCA_019694555.1. Taxonomy (GTDB): domain Bacteria; phylum Myxococcota_A; class Polyangia; order Nannocystales; family Nannocystaceae; genus Xiheibacterium. The sequence goes on along the minus strand of JAIBBS010000360.1, from coordinate 2,382 downwards.
GCGCGAGGAATCCTGCGGTGCCCGACGGACGCGACGAGCGGGCCGTCGAGAGCAGCTCGTCGCCGGGCAGCGAGTCGACGCCCATCTGCCGCGCGAGCCCGAAGTCGAGCACGCGCACGCGCCCGACCTCATCGATCATGATGTTGCCGGGCTTGATGTCACCGTGCACGATGCCCTGCCCGTGCGCGGCGGCGAGGGCTTCGCCGATCTGACGGAAGATCGGCAGCGCTTCGCGCCACGGCATCGGCGCGATCAATCGCTGTTCGAGGGTGTGGCCCTCGACGAGCTCCATCGCCATGACCAACTCGCGGCCGACCAGCTCGAGGTCGAACACTGGCACGATGTTGGGATGCGAGAGCCTGGCGAGCACCTTGGCCTCGCGCGCGACCGCCTCTGCCTCGGTCTCGTCGCCATGGCGACGGCGCACGAACTTGAGCGCGACATCGCGATCGAGACGAATGTCGTGCGCGCGATACACCACACCCAGACCGCCGGCACCGATTCGCTCGCGCAGCAGGTAGCGCTCCTGCACCACCGGCGCCGCATCGCCGAACATGCGCGCACGCGCCAGCAGTCGCACCCGCTGGCGTTCGACGTCCCCACCAGACCGCGAGGGGCTTGCCGGTCCCGAACTGTCGATGAGAGTCGGTGTCATGGGTGAGAGCCGTCCTGACTGCCCGCGCGGCGAGGCATTCGCGATGCCTGCTCCTGCGAGTGTATCGTGGCGCGGCACGCATCGTCCGATCCCGCGGCGCGCGATCGTTTTCGAACCCGCGGTCGATGCAAGCTCACGCTGGCGCGGGCCGCGTCAGGAAAACAACCAACGCGCCAAATTCCCCCCGACAAAGCTCTCGACGACCACCACGGGGGCGAGCCCGATCGCGCTGCCGAGCAGGAATGCTCCGAATCGGACCTGCGAGACCCCGAGCATCAGCTGCATGGGCCCGAAGGTGAAAAACAGCAGCCGCATGACGAGGACGGTGCGAAATCCGTGCGCGGCGAGGCGATCGTCCCACTGCCGCAGGCGCGCCGGCAGACGCGCCTGCACCCATCCGCGCCCCATCCACCGCGCGACGCCGAACGCCACGCAGCCTGCCAGCATCACGCCCAGCCACGACAGCGCAGCCGCCCACTGCGGCGCCCACACCAGCGCGGCCGCCACGATGAAGACGTGGGCGGAAACCCCGAAGGGCTGCAATGCGGCGAACGCCGCCACGAACAGCACCGGGCCCCACGGCCCGCTGTCGAGCAGCTGCTGTCGCACCGCGCTCGCAGAGAGGCCGGCTGCGCCCCACCACAAGACCGCAGCGACCGCAGCGAGCAGCGCCAGACCCACGGCGACGCGCGGCCAGCGGGGCGGCCCGTGCGGGGTCTGCGTCACGCTCGTGATCGTAGCAGCGCAACCCGCCGGGGCACGACGCCCGAAAAGTGCCGACGCCGGGATCGGATGGGTGCGCTGGTGCCACGATCCCCTCGCCCCATGCTGCCACCCCCGCAGCGTCCACCGCTCGTCGAGCCCGCCCCGCCCGCGCGGCGGCACGCGGCGCGACTGCGCGGACGCGTGTTCGGCGGGCGCGTGCTGGCCACCGAGGTCGTCGCGAGCAGCTTCGTGGACGCCACCGTGGTCGGCCACGACCTCGCGCGGGCCCGCACGGTCCGCATGCGCTTGGCGTGGCCCGAGCTGACGCGGCTGCCGGGCTACGCCGAGGCGTTCGTCGCCACCGCCGAGCGGGCCGCCCGCGTCCGCCATCCGGATGTGCTCGTCGTGCGCGACTTCGGGGTCGAGCCGGGCCAGGACGACGACGGGCCGTGGGCCTCGAGCATCACCGATGCCTCCGAGGGCATGCCGCTGTCGACGCGCTTGGCCCTGCTGCCGCGGTGGTCGTGGCGGCGCTCGCGGGCCTTCGGCGTGCGCCTGGCGCAGGCACTGGGCGCGGTCCACGACGAGGGCGTGCTGCTGGGCGCGGTCGCGCTCGACGACGTGCACGTCGTCGGGCCCGCGGACGGCGAGCGCCCGCAGCTCGACCTCGGCATCGCGCGCTGCGCGTGCTTCGATGCGCCGGCCGGGCGGATGCCGTGGGCGATGCGCCGCGATCCGGGCACGCTGTGCGCGCCCGAGATCGATCGCAGCCCGGCCGATCGCCGCGCCGACGTGTGGCTGGTCGGGGCGCTGCTGCGGCGGTTGCTCGCCGCGGACGCGCGCATGCCTCCGCGCGCGCGCGCGGTGCTCGATCGCCTCGACGACCCCGATCCCGACCGCCGGCCGCGCGATCTGGGCGAGGTCGAGGTGGCGTTGGCGTCCGCGCCCGACTGAGGGCCTGTCAGCGGATGCTGACAGGCTCTCGTCGCGAAGCGACCGGAAGGTGAGGGGTCCCGTGACCG
>JAIBBS010000159.1 GCA_019694555.1 Nannocystaceae bacterium | reverse complement strand
TCGCCACCGCCGCGGGCGCGACGGCGATCGCCGGCGTGTGGGCGTGGCCGCAACCACCGGCGCGCCGGGACGCGGCCGCGCGACTGGCCGCGGTGTGGTCGCCCGCGCGCGCGCAGGCGTTGGCGAACCACTTCGCGGGCACCGCGGTCGCGCACGCGCCCGACACCTGGCAGCGCACCCAGGCGGCGATCGATCGCTACACCGCGTCGTGGCAGCGCGCGCAACAGGACCTGTGCACCGCGATCGCGCAGGCCGAGCCCGACGCGCGCCGCGACGACGCCGAGCTCGACGCGCGCGCGCAGTGCCTGGGCCAGCGGCTGCACGCGCTGGGCGAGTGGATCGACGTGCTCGCGACCGCCGACGCCGAGCTGGTCGATCGCGCGGTCGTGGCCACCGTCGCGCTGCCGCGCCCCGAGGGTTGCATCGACGCGGCGCGGCCGGGCACACCGACCGATCCGCGGCTGCGCGAGCGCATCGACGCGGTCGACCGCGCGCTGCAGCGCGCGCACGTGCTCGAGAACGCCGGTCGCTACACCACCGCGGTCGAGACCGCCGACGCCGCGCTGCGCGACGCCGCCGAGATCGCCGATCCGCCGCTGCAGGCACGGGCGCAGTACGCCATCGGCAGCGCGCTCGAGCAGGTCGGCGAGATCGATCGCGCGCGCGATCACCTGCGCGAGGCGCTGTGGCGCGCGAGCGCCGTGGGCGACGACGTGCTGGTGGCCGATGCCGGCACCGAGCTGGTGTGGATCGACGGCCTCGACGCGCCCGACCTCGAGCGCGCGCTCGAGTGGAGCCGCCACGTCGGCGCCGCGCTGGCGCGGCGGCCCGACGTCGCCCGGCAGGCGCGGCTGGCCAACGCCCTGGGCGCGACCTACTCCGGCGCGGGCCGGCCGCGCGAGGCCGCCGAGCAGTTCGCCCGCGCGCTGGCGCTGTTCGAGCAGGCCGCGGCGCTCGAGGCCGAGGCGCGCCCAGCCGACGAGGGCTCGCCCGAGAGTCCCGACGTCGCGACCGCGCAGATGAACCTCGGCATCACCGTGGCCGAGCTCGGACGCCTGGCCGAGGGCCGCGAGCTGCTCGAGCGCGCGCAGGCGATGTACGCCGAGATCGAGGGTCCCGATCATCCCGACGTCGCCAACGTGATGGACGCGCTGGGCGGCGTGGCGCTGCGCATGGGCGACTACGACGCCGCGCGCGAGCAGTTCGGCGAGGCGCTGCGCCGGCGCGAGCGCGCGTTGCCGGCCGGTCACGTCGCGATCGCGCGCTCGCACAACAGCCTGGGTTCGCTGCACGAAGCCGCCGGCGACGACGTCGCCGCCGAGCAGGCCTACCGGCGGGCGCTCGACGACTTCGTCGCGACGCTGGGACCCGAGCACCCGTTCGTGGGCGCGACGCTGGCGAACCTCGGCAGCACGATGTGCCGCGCCGGCCGGTGGGAGCAGGCGCGGGACCACGCGACGCGCGGGCTCGCGTTGCTGCAGCGCGCGCTGCCGCCCGAGCACCCGTGGATCGCCGCGGCCCAGCTCACGCTCGTGCGCACGGCGCTGGGCCGCGGTGACATCGACGACGCCGCGCGCGAGCGCGACGCGATCGTGGCCGCGTGTGCGCCGACCGAGGTCGACCCGGCGTTGTGCGCGGTGCTCGACAGCACCGGCGCAGCCATCGCGCACGCGCGCGGCGAACCCCACGCGGCCGCGCGACTCGAGCGCGCGCGCGCGAGCCTGCGCGCGCTGGGTCTGCAGGCGAGCCGCGACGTCGCCGAGCTGGAGCGTTGGCTGGCTCCGCGCGCGACGCCGCTGCCGCCGACACCCTGACGCGGTTCCCGGCCGCCGGGCTTGGTGATACACCGCCGCCATGACCGAGCTGTTGGCCCTCGACCCCGACGACTTCACCGCCGCGCTGCGCGACCACGGTGGCCGCGCGATGTTGTGGTGGGACCACGATCGCGGCGCGATCGTGACCGACGCGCAGTGGCTGGCGCCGATGGCCGCGTGGATGAACGCCGACACCCGCGACGTGCATCGCCACGAAGCGGTGGTGCTCGCGGTCGCGCCGCAGACCGGCGCACTGATGGGCGCGTTCGTGCATGCGACGCTGCGCGGTCAGGCGGCCGGCGGCCTGCGTTTCTGGCCCTACGCCACGGTCGAGTCGCTGCTGCGCGACGGACTGCGGCTGTCGCTGGGCATGTCGCGCAAGAGTGCGCTGGCGGGGCTGTGGTGGGGCGGTGGCAAGGGCATCGTCGCGCGCCGCAAGGACGCGCCGTGGCAGGACCCGCAGTACCGCCGCACGCTGTACCGCGAGTACGGCGAGTTCACGACCTCGCTGCGCGGCGTGTACATCACCGCCGAGGACGTCGGCACCGGGCCCGCGGACATGGCCCACGTGTTCGAGACCACGCGCTGGGTGACGTGCGTGCCCCCGGCGGTCGGCGGCAGCGGCAACCCCTCGGAGGCCACCGCCAAGGGCGTGGTCTGTGCGATGGAGGGCGCGCTCGATCACCTCGGCAAGGGCGAGCTGCGCGGCAAGACCGTGGCGATGCAGGGCGCCGGCAACGTCGCGGCGTACATGATCGAGACGCTGCTGCAGCGCGGCGTCGGCCGCGTGGTCGCGACCGACATCGACGCGGCGCGGCTCGAGTCGCTGCGGCAGCGCTGGGCCGGTCGCCCGGTCGAGCTGCGCCACGCCGCCGCCGGCGATCGCAGCATCTTCGCGGAGCCGTGCGACGTGTTCGCGCCCAACGCCCTGGGCGGCGTGCTCGAGCCCGAGACCATCGCGATGCTGCGCACGCCGATCGTGTGCGGCGCGGCCAACAACCAGCTGCTCGACGATCGTCGCGACGACGGCCTGCTGGCCCAGCGCGGCATCGTGTACGTGCCCGACTTCGTCGCCAACCGCATGGGCATCGTCAATTGCGCCAACGAGCAGTACGGCCGCGTCGATCCCGATCCCGCGATCGAGCGCCACTTCGGGCGCGACTGGGACAACGCGGTCTACGTCATCACGCGGCGCGTGCTCGAGCGCGCGGCCAAGGACGGCGTGACCACGTCGACCGCCGCCAACGCGCTGGCCGACGAGGCCTGCCGCGTGCCCCACCCCATCTGGGGTCACCGCGGGCGCGCGATCATCGAGTCGCTCGCGCGCGGCTGAGCGTGCGGCGAGCCAGCTGCGGCAGGGCGCTGTCGCGCGCGAGCACGAAGCGCCCGCTCGCGCCCTCGGTGCTCCACGTGCCCTCGATGCGCCGCGCCGCGAGATCGAGCTTGCCGATGTAGACGACCTCGTGCGCGACCCCACCGCGGCCGTCGTAGCGCTTGGTGAACGTCACGGTGAGCTCGCGATCGATGGTGCCCTGCAGCGCCGCGTGCAGCTCGCCGCTGGTGTCGTCGCCGAAGGTGTTGGGCTCGACCATGGTGCCGCGCAGCTGCTCGCCGCCGAGCACCAGCTCGGCGAAGAACACCACCGGCGGGCGCCCACTGCCGGCGTCGTAGAGGTACGTGCCCGACCAGCTGCCCGACAGCGGCGCGAGATCGAGTCCCGCCACCGGCGGCGTCGCGACCACCGGCGCGGCGGCCTGCTGCGGCGAGGGCTCGAGCTGCACGCCCGCGGGCACCGCCGGCGCCGGCACGCGTCGCGGCACCGCCGGCACGGTCTGCGCGGGCGCAGCCGACGGCGCCGCGGGCCGGCACCCGGACAGCGCGAGGACGATCGCGACGACGCGGCGCATGGCGCCGCTCCAGTATGACCGCAAGCCCCCGCGCGCGCCCGCGGGCGGATGCGGATCGGCGGCTCAGCGCTGGCCCAGCGCGCGGCGGACCGACACCGGCAGCTCGTTCACGCTGCAGCGCAGCTCCAGCCGCGACTGCTTGACCGCGACCCCGGGCGTGCACGGCAGCACGTCCTCGCCCGGCAGCGTGAAGACCATCGGTCGCAGGTAGCGGCGCGCCAGCTCCGGCGGCACGTCCTTCGACGACAGGTTCAGGCTCACGCGCCGCCCCGCGACCTCGAGCTTGGCGTCGAGGTGCATGCCCTGCACCGTGACGTGGACCTCCTCGCCGTCGAAGCGCACGGTCTCGCCGAGCACGCGCGAGATGGCCTCGCCGGTCACGCGTGCGACGACCTCCGCGCGGTCGATGCCGGTCACCGCCAGCTTCTGTTCGCGCAGCAGCAGGTCGCGATCGATGCGGATCTCGTCGACCACCAGATCGACGTGCTCGACGCCGACGCCCGCGTCCGCGATCTCGTCGAGCGTGACGTGCAGGCGATCGACGCGCTGGAACAACAGCACGTCGGCGAGGAACGGGAAGCCCTCGATCTCGACCGTGGCCTTGCGCGTGTGCGGCAGCACCTCGACGATGCGCTTGCTGGCCTCGACCTCGGCCATCTGCCGCGCGGTGCGATCGAGCCACCAGCCGACCGCCAGCAACACCGCGAGCAGCACGCCCACGACGATCAGGACGATCCACAGGCGCTTCATCTCCGCCACGCTCCCATCGCGTCGCCCGCGGCGCGCTTCAGTGCAGCTTCACCGGCCGCCCGGGTGCCCACGCCAGCTCGAAGTGGCCCAGCATCACCGGCGAGTCCTCGGTCAACCGCACCACCGCGTGGCTGGGACCCTCGGTCATGCCCGCGGGCCGCACCCCGTTGGTGCTCGCGAGGTCGTAGACCAGCAGCGAGCGCGGCGATTCTTCGGTCACCAGCGCGTGCACGCGCGAGAGGTTGCGGCCGTGGCCCGCGAGCGAGCAGCGATCGGAGTAGCGACCGATCAGCAGCCCGCGCTGCAGCTGACGGCTGTCGAGCTCGAGCTCGCGCACCTCTTCGCCGCGGCCGGCCGGCTTGGTCGATCGCAGCCGCAGCACGCCCCGCGGCTGCGGTCGCGCATCGACGTCGAGGCCGCGGTAGCCACCGAACTCGCGCAGCTCGTCGCCGCCCAGGTGCGCGACGCCGGGCTCGCTGGTGGCGCTCACGGCCAGCCGCACGCCGCTGCCGGCGGGATCGAGGCCGGTCAGCGCGCGGAAGCTCTCCTGGTCCGAGCCATCGAGCAGCGCCACGCCGGCGTTGCCGCCCGGCAGCACGAACACGATCGTGCGTCCCAGGCTGACCAGGCCGTGGCCCATCAGCGAGAAGCCGGGCACGCGCTTGCCGTCGGCGAGCTGCACGCCGGCACGACCGCCGAGATCGTAGCCGCGATAGCGAATCGGACCGTCGCCGGCCCACGCGGTGAGCAGCACGTGTCGCAGGCTCACGCGATTGTCGTTGGGGATCGACAGCGCGCAGCGGTTGTGCCGACCGATGACCACCGCACGGGGCAGGTCCCGAGGTCGGCGCAGCACTCGCTGCGCGACTGGAAAGCCCTTGCGATCGGTCGCGACCACGAGCGCATCGCCGGCCTCGACGCCGGCGACGAGCGCCTTGAGCACCGCGCGTGCGCGACCGAAACACTCGGCCAGCAGCGCCGTGGGGTTGGGCTCGTCGAGCGCCTCGGGCGCCAGCTCGCCCCCCGCGACGATGCGGTGCTCGTCTGCGCTGTCTTCGGGGTTGAGGGGCACCTTCGTGCAGCGTAGACAAGCCCGAGGGCTTGCGCCAGCCGTCGATGCGCTGCGCGTTCGAGCGCGGCCGCAGCGGCGCGGCGACACCGACGGGGCCGGCCCCGGCGCGGGCATCGGAGGCAGCCGTCGATCGGCCATCGGATCGGTCCCGCGCACGGCCCCGGCGGGCCTGCCCATCGCCGCAGCCGCGCCCGGTGCCTTGCCGCGGCGCGCCCTCGGGCCGCGTCGCAGCACCGTCCCAGCCCAGGCCACGTCGCTGAACAGTCGCCCAGGTACCCGCCGTCGCCGGATTCCGGCTAGGGTCGCTCGCCCCGGGCAGATCTCCCGCGGCGTCCGTCTCGGCGCCGCGCGGTCCGTGCCAGCCCAGACCCCAGAGCACTCCCGAGACCCGACACGATCCTGCGCCGACCCTGCGGCCGCCAACGAGGCCGACGGCAGCGCCACGAGGCAACGCCCATGAACACCCCCGACATCACCACGATCCTCGGCAAAGGCAGCGCATTCGACGGCAAGCTGACGTTCGAAGGCGCCGTGCGCATCGACGGCGAGTTCTCGGGCGAGATCCGCACCCAGGGCACGCTCATCGTGGGCGAGTCGGCCGAGGTGCGCGCGCAGATCGTCGCGGCGCGCATCATCATCGAAGGGGTCGTGCGCGGAGACATCAACGCCAGCGAGTCGATCGAGATCCACGCGCCCGCGCGGGTCTACGGCAACCTCGCGACGCCGGCGCTCGAGATCCAGCGCGGCAGCGTGTTCGAAGGCAACTGCCAGATGGATGGCAGCGGCCAGGTCGCGGCCGCCAGCAACGGCCAGCGCAAGCGCGACAAGACCGCTGCGAGCAGCGACGCGATCGTCGCGGGTTGAGGCCGCGGCGGCCCCGCGCCGCACGATCTGGCGCGCAGCCGCAAGCGGGCATACGTCGCGCCGTCGACGTGCCCGCGCGCGGTCCGTGCGAAGGCTCCGATCCGCCGGCTGCGCAGCGAAATCCTGCCCGCCGCGGTCGTTGACGCCCCCACCCTCGCGTGGTAGCTAGCGCGCGCGTGCGCGGCGAATTCCTTCTCGCAGACTCGGATCTGTTGCTGGCAGCGCCGGTCGTCGACATCGACGGCACCCTGTTCGTGCAGCTGGGCATCTTTCTCGCCCTGGTCGTGATCCTCAATGGGCTGCTGTTCAAGCCCTGGCTCGCGACCCAGGCGCGACGCGCCGAGGCCATCGAAGGCGCCGCGCGCAAGGCCACGGATCTCGAGCAGCAAGCCGATGGCCTGGTGAAGGACTACGACAGCCGCCTCGCGGCCGCGCGCGAGCAGGCGGCGGATCTGCGCGGCGCGGCGCGACGCGAGGAAGAGGCCGCGCAGGCCAAGACCCTCGCCGCCGCACGCGACGAAGCGGCGGCGCAGGCCGCAGCGATGCGCACGCGTCTCGCCGAGCAGGCCGAGGCCGCGCGCGGTGAGCTCAGCGGCAAGATCGACGAGCTCGCGCAGACCATCGCGACCAAGCTGCTCGGAAGGAGCGCCTGACATGCGCCGCGTCGCCTCTTCGATCGCGCTGGCGATCGCCTTCGCACTCCCCGCCGTGCTCGCGCCGGCGATCGCCGCTGCGCGCAGCGAGCTCGTCGACGACGCGCCCGCGGCCGCGCCGGCGGGCCCGCACGGCAACCCCCACGGCGCGCCCGCGGCCGAGCCCGGCAAGGCCGGCGCCCCGGCCAAGGCCGACGATCACGGCGCCGCGCACGACGACGGCCACGACGACGGCATCCGGTGGACGAGCCCCATCGTCGGCAACAACGGCAAGATGGGCTTGCTGTGGATCCTCATCAACTTCGTGGTGTTGATGTGGCTGCTCGAGAAGCTGCTGTTCTCGAAGCTGCGCGCGCGCACGGCCGCCAAGAGTGACGACATCAAGTCGCAGCTCGACCGCGCGACCGCGGCACGCCAGGCCGCCGAGACGGTGATGGGCGACGTCCGCAAGCGGCTCGACCGCATGGACAAGGAAGTCGCGGAGATCCTCGACGAGGCCCGCAGCCGCGCCGACGCGGACCGCAAGCGCATCGTCGCCGCGGCCGAGGCCGAGGCCGAGGCCATCAAGGCCGCCGCCCGCGCCGCGGGCGAGCGCGACGCGGAGCTGCGGCGCCGCGCGATCGAGCGCGAGATCGTCGAGTCCGCGGTCGTCCGCGCCGAGGCCCTGCTGCGCGAGCGCTTCGGTCCCGCCGATCAGCGCCGCATGGTCGAGGACTTCATCCGCCAGGCCGAAGCCACGCCGCTGCGCGCCGAAGGAGGCCCGTCGTGATCCCTGGAGCCCTCGCCCGTCGTTACGCCCGCGCGCTGCTCGGGCTCGCGTCGAACCCCACCGCGCGCGACAAGTACGCCCGCGACATCGTCGCGCTCGCGGAGCTGTCCAAGGCCGCGGACGAGAACGGCCTGACGCTGCTGGTCGCGATGTCGTCGCGCCGCTTCGCCGCGTCCGACCGCAAGAAGCTGCTCGAAGCGCTCGGCCGCCGCGTCGGCGCCGACGCGATGGTCATCAAGTTCCTCGCGCACGCGATCGACAAGGACCGCATCGTCGGTCTGCCCGAGATCGCCCGCGCCTACGTGCGCCTCGCCGACGAGGCCGCGTCCCGCGTGCAGGCCGAGGTCACCTCGGCCGCACCGCTGCCGCCCGAGACCGTCGACGCGCTGCAGGCCGCGCTCGCGCGCGCCAGCGGCAAGACCGTGGTCATGACCACCAAGGTCGACCCCACGCTGCTGGGCGGCGTGGTGACCAAGGTCGGCAGCTTCGTGCTCGACGGCAGCCTGCGTTCGCAGCTGTCACGCATGCGGCAGCAGCTGCAGGGCTGACGCCGCGCAACCCCTTCCCTTCCCTCCTAGACCCCCACCACCGCGCCGACACCCCATCCTTTCCAGGCGCGCACCAGCGAGTCGAACATCATGGAGATCCGAGCCGACGAAATCAGCCGCATCATCCGCGAACAGGTCGCGGGATACGACAACAGCCTCTCGGTGCAGGAGACCGGCACCGTGCTGACGGTCGGTGACGGCATCGCGCGCGTGGACGGCCTGGGCAACGCCATGGCCGGCGAGCTGCTGGAGTTCCCCCACGGCGTGCGCGGGATGGTGCTCAACCTCGAGGAGGGCAACGTCGGCATCGCGCTGCTGGGCAACGACCACCTCATCAAGGAGGGCGACGTCGTCAAGCGCACCGGCACCATCATGAGCGTGCCGGTCGGCGACGCGCTCATCGGTCGCGTGCTCAACGCGCTGGGCGAGCCCATCGACGGCCTCGGCGCGCTGGCCACCACCGAGACCCGCGTGGTCGAGCTCAAGGCGCCCGGCATCGTCAAGCGCAAGAGCGTGCACGAGCCGATGCAGACCGGCATCAAGGCCATCGACTCGATGATTCCGATCGGCCGCGGTCAACGCGAGCTCATCATCGGCGACCGCCAGACCGGCAAGACCGCCATCGCCGTGGACACGATTCTGAACCAAAAGGGTCAGAACATGATCTGCGTCTACGTCGCGATCGGTCAGAAGCAGTCGACCGTCGCGACCGTGGTCGACCGCCTCCGCCGCGCCGGCGCGATGGAGTACACCATCGTGGTCGCCGCGACCTCGTCGGAGTCGGCGCCGCTGCAGTTTCTCGCGCCGTACTCCGGCGTGACCATGGGCGAGTACTTCCGCGACAAGGGCGGCCACGCGCTGCTCATCTACGACGACCTGTCCAAGCAGGCGGTCGCGTACCGCCAGCTGTCGCTGCTGCTGCGCCGCCCGCCGGGTCGCGAGGCCTACCCCGGCGACGTGTTCTACCTGCACAGCCGCCTGCTCGAGCGCGCGTGCAAGCTGTCGAACAAGGAGGGCGCGGGCTCGCTGACGGCGCTGCCGATCATCGAGACCCAGGCCGGTGACGTCTCGGCGTACATCCCGACCAACGTCATCTCCATCACCGACGGCCAGATCTTCCTCGAGGGTCAGCTGTTCCACCGCGGCATCCGTCCCGCGCTCAACGTCGGCATCAGCGTGTCGCGCGTGGGCGGCTCGGCGCAGATCCCCGCGATGAAGCGCTACGCCGGCAACCTCCGCCTGGAGCTGGCGCAGTACCGCGAGCTCGAGGCCTTCGCGCAGTTCGCCTCCGACCTCGACAAGACCACGCGTCAGACGCTCAACCGCGGCGCGCGCCTGGTCGAGCTGCTCAAGCAGCCGCAGTACCAGCCGCTCGACGTGGCGCTGCAGGTCGCGTCGATCCGCGCCGGCACCACCGGCCAGCTCGACGAGCTCGAGCTCGCGCACGTGGCCCGCTACGAGCACGAACTGCACGAGTGGCTCAAGGACAAGCGCTCGCAGCTGCTCGACCAGATCCGTTCGGCGCGAAAGAAGGAAGAGCTGGCCCAGCTCGACAAGGACCTCGACGAGGCCTTCGCCGCGTTCAAGAAGACCTTCAAGGCCTAGCCGTCCCATGGCGAACCTCAAAGAGCTGCGCAACCGCATCGCGTCGGTCAAGAACACGCGCAAGATCACCGCGGCCATGAGCCAGATCGCGGCCGCGCGCCTGCGCAAGGCCCAGGACGCGGTCATCGCGGCCAAGCCCTACGGCGACCGCATGCGCGACGTCATCGAGTCGCTCGTGGGCGGCATCGATCCGGCCGAGCGCGCCGCGGCGCACCCGCTGCTGGCGACGCGCAAGGTCGAGCGCGAGCTGCTGATCGTGCTCACCGCCGACCGCGGCCTGTGCGGCGGCTTCAACAGCAACATCGTGCGCGCGACGCTGGCCCACATCGACGAGCGCCGCCGCGAGGGCGTGACCGTGGAGGTCGTCGCCATCGGCAAGAAGGCGGTCTCGTCGCTGCGCCACGCCAAGGTGCCGCTGCGCGCCAGCCACGACGCGCCGACCCTGGCCACGCTGGTGACGCTGTCGAAGACCGTGATCGCGGATGCGATCGCGGCGTTCGGCGCCAAGCCGGGCGAGCGCTTCGACGCGGTGCGGCTGCTGTTCAACGAGTTCGTCAGCATGCTGTCGCAGAAGGTGCACAACGTGCCGATGATCCCGCTGGTGCCCGGCGAGACCGCCGGCGCCGGCGCCCGCGAGCCCAGCTACGAGCCCTCGCGTGCGGTCATCCTCGAGCACCTCGTCGCGCTCGCGATCGAAGCGCGACTGCAGCAGGCGATGTTCAATTCGATCGCAGCCGAGATCGCCGCGCGACGCGTGGCGATGGACGCCGCGACCGACAACGCGACCGAGATGATCGCGGACTTGACGCTGGTCTACAACCGCGAGCGTCAGGCAGCGATCACGAAGGAATTGATGGAGATCATCGGCGGCGCCGAGTCCCTCAAGGGCTAGCCCGTCCCAGCGATCCGCGGAGCCAAGATCATGACCACCAGCTTCACCCCGCCCTCGGACAAGCCCCTCTTCGGCGACCTGCCGCCCGCGCCGACCGTCTCGGTCGGCAAGATCGGTCGCATCATGCAGGTCATCGGCCCGGTCGTCGACGTCGAGTTCGAGGACCACCTGCCCGAGGTCAACGTCGCACTGACGGTGACCAGCAAGGCCATCGACGACCGGCCGGACAACCTCACGCTCGAGGTCGCGATGCACCTCGGCGAGCGCACCGTTCGCACCATCGCGATGGACTCGACCGACGGTCTGGTCCGCGGCATGCCGGTCAAGGACACCGGCGCGCCGATCTCGGTGCCGGTCGGCAAGAAGACCCTCGGCCGCATCCTCAACGTCGTCGGTCAGCCCGTCGACGAGCAGGGTGACGTCGGCACCGAGGATCGCTGGCCCATCCACCGCAAGGCGCCCGCGTTCGTCGACCAGAGCACCAAGGTCGAGCCGTTCAAGACCGGCATCAAGGTCATCGACCTGCTCGCGCCGTACCGGCGCGGTGGCAAGATCGGCCTGTTCGGTGGCGCCGGCGTCGGCAAGACCGTGCTGCTGATGGAGCTCATCAACAACGTCGGCAAGAAGCACGGTGGTTTCTCCGTCTTCGGCGGCGTCGGCGAGCGCACCCGCGAGGGCAACGACCTGTACTTCGAGATGATCGAGTCGGGCGTCATCGAGGCCGAGTGGGACCACGACAACCGCCAGGTCAACAAGATCGACACCGAGAAGTCGAAGGTGGCGCTGGTCTACGGCCAGATGAACGAGCCGCCCGGCGCCCGCGCCCGCGTGGCCCTGTCCGCGCTCACGATCGCGGAGTACTTCCGCGACACCATGGGCCAGGACGTGATGTTGTTCATCGACAACATCTTCCGCTTCACCCAGGCCGGCTCCGAGGTCTCGGCGCTGCTGGGTCGCATCCCGTCCGCGGTGGGTTACCAGCCCACGCTCGCGACCGAGATGGGCGTGCTGCAGGAGCGCATCACCACCACGACCAAGGGCTCGATCACCAGCGTGCAGGCCATCTACGTGCCCGCCGACGACTTGACCGACCCCGCGCCGGCGACCGCGTTCGCGCACTTGGACGCGACCACGGTGCTCAGCCGCGCGCTGACCGAGATCGGCATCTACCCCGCGGTCGATCCGCTCGACTCGACCAGCACCATCTTGACCCCCGAGGTCGTGGGCGAGGAGCACTACAAGGTCGCCCGCCGCGTGCAGCAGATCCTGCAGAAGTACAAGGAGCTGCAGGACATCATCAAGATCCTCGGCATGGACGAGCTGTCCGAAGAGGACAAGATCCTGGTCGCGCGCGCACGCAAGATCCAGCGCTTCCTCAGCCAGCCGTTCCACGTCGCCGAGCAGTTCACCGGCAACCCCGGCAAGTTCGTCGAGCTCGAGGACACCGTCACCAGCTTCCGCGAGATCATCGAGGGCAAGCACGACAGCTTGCCCGAGCAGGCCTTCTACATGGTCGGCGGCATCGCGGAGGCAGTCGAAAAGGGCAAGGAGCTGGCGAAGAAGGCGTGAGCCCCCGGGCGCCCTCGCGGCGCCCGCCCCACGACCCTTCCGCCCCCAGGAGCGCCGAACGCCATGTCCGACACCGCGATCAAGCTCGACATCCTGACGCCCATGGGCGCGATCCGTGACGGCATCGACGTGCCCGGCGTCGAGGTCCCCGGTGTGCTCGGCGAGCTCGGCATCTTGCCGCGCCACGAGTCGCTCATCACCGCGATCGTGCCCGGCGTGGTCCGCTTCCGCGAGGGCGGCAACGCCGTCAAGCTCGCGGTCGGCTCCGGCTTCGTCGAGGTGAAGGAAGCCGGCCGCGTGATCATCTTGTGCGACCGCGCGGTCGAGGCCGGCGGCGTCGACAAGTCGGCAGTGCAGAGCCGGCTCGCCGAGGTCCGCAGCGCGCTCGAGCGCGAGCGCGGGCCGATCGAGGCCGCCGAGTTCCGCGCGCTGCAGGATGAGCGCGCCTGGCTCGAGGCGCAGCTGCGTCTGTGACCGTCGCGGCGCGCGGTGCCACGGCACCGCGCGGCGCCGCCGTCGGGTTCAGCGCCGGGGCTTGCTTCGGCCCTTGCCGGGGCCGGTCGGAGGCCCGCGGTCGACCTCGTCGAGCGCCTGCTTGATCAGCGCGGCGATCTCCGACTTGCTGACCTCCTCCGCCACGCGCTCGCGCGAGGCGTCGGGGGCAGGCGCGGGCTTGGGCACCGGCGTGGGCCGGCGGCCGACCGCGGTGTCCACCGTCGAGGGCGGAATCGTGGCAGGGCGCGTGCGCACCGGTGCGCCCGGCGTCGCGGCGCCCGGCGCCTCCCCCTGCGTGGTGGGCTGCGCCGCGCCCGGCGTCGTGGCCGGCGAGCTGCCGTACTCGCCGGTGCGCCGCGTCTGCGCGGTCGTCTCCGACGTGCTCACGCGCGGCATCGCCGGCGCCGTGCCGCCGCGACGCGGCTCGGGCGGTCCGAACTCGCCGGTGGCCTTGGGCGGGTGGTTGGCGTCGGGGATGCGTCCCTCGGTCGTCGACGACGACGCGGCGCTCGAGCCCGCGAGCACGCTGCTGCCCGCGACGCGGCGCAGATCGACCGCACGCGAGGCGATCGATCGCAGCGTCTCGGCGACGTAGCCGTGCACCTCGCGGGCGACGCGATCTTCGATGACCACGAATTGCACGCCCAGCACCACGCCCGTGCGTGCCTGGCTCGCGCGCACGACCACGCCGTCCGCGTCGTACCACCGCGGCGTCGCGCCACCTGCGAGCAGGCAGAAGTTCACGCGGATGAACTGGCCCGGTCGACGCGCGACCGGACTGAGCATCGCGAGCCCGGCCGCGCTGATGTCGAGCGCGGTGCAATCGACCCGCTCGTCACCCACGAACGCCACCACGTTGCCGTGCAACGGCGCTCGTGGCTGACTCCTGCGTTCGTCCGCGGTGGGCATGCTGTCTCGCGTCCCTGATACGCTAGCACCGTCGGTACGGTCCACGTGGGCCGATGGCCCGCCGGGCCGCTTAATTCCTGCGCCGCCGCCGCAGCGCGCGCGCATGGTAGACCGACGACCGGAGCAGCGATTCCAATGACTCGACAGACGCCGCCGTGGGCAATCGTGACCATCGACGTCGACGCAGAACGCAGCTCGCGCGATGCGTGGGCTGCCACACTCGACTTGCTCGACGATGTCGCCGCGGTGCTCGCGAGCGCCGAGGGGATCGCCGGCGTCGAGACCCGCGACCCGCGGACCATCGGCGGGCCCGAGTCGCCCCAGTTGGTCGTGTACACCGCCCCAGAATTCCTCGATCGCGCGCAGCGGCAGGCCGAGACACTGATGCACGACTTCGGGTTGCGCGGCCGGCTGCGCGCGGAGGTCCGCACCGACGACGACTGGCGCGATGCGTGGAAGCAATTCTATCGCGCGCAGATCCTCGGCGAAGGCCAGCTGCTGTTGCGCCCCAGCTGGATCGAGCGGCAGCCCCAGGACCCGCCGGTCGAGCTCGTGCTCGACCCCGGACGCGCGTTCGGCACCGGCCTGCACGAGACCACGCAGCTGTGCCTCGACCGCATCTGCGCGCTCGCGCGCGGGCCGGCCGCGGCACGCGTGCTCGATCTCGGCTGCGGGTCGGGGATCCTCGCGCTGGCCGCCGCGCGGTTGATGCCGAGCGCCGCGATCGTCGCCATCGACGACGACCCCGAGGCGGTCGAGACCACGCGCGAGAACGCGATCGCCAACGATCTGCAGGCGCGCATCGAGCTGCACACCGGTGACGTCGACGCGCTCGGCGCCGACGCGTTCGACCTCGTGCTCGCGAACATCCGCGCGCAGACGCTGATCCCGCGCGCGGCCGCGATCGCGACGCTGTGCCGCAGTGGCGCCGCGGTGGTGCTCTCGGGGATCCTCGACGACGAACGCGACGAGGTCGCGCGCGCCTACTTCGAGGCCGGCTTCGTGCGCGACGCCGCGGTCGAGCCGTGGCCACGTCAGCGCGGCGAGTGGGTCGCGATCGATCTGCGGCGCGCGCCATGAGCCTGCGGGTGTTCCACGACGGTGCGTTGGTGCCCGGCGAGCTGGTCACGCTCGCGGCACCCGAGCACCACTACCTCGCGCGCGTGCGTCGTGCGAGCGCCGGCGACGTGGTCGAGCTGCTCGATGGACGCGCGCACGCGGCCCGGGCCACCATCGCGACGCTCGACGCTCGACGTGCCGTGCTGCGCGTCGGTGAGCTCTCGTCGATCCCCGAGCCGCCGCCGCTCGAGCTGTGGTTGGCGCTGTGCGACGTCGATGCGTGCCTCGCCGCGATCACGATGGCGTGCGAGCTGGGCGTCACCGCGATCACGTGGGTGCGATCGGCCCACGCGCAGGCGCGGCCGCCCGCACCGGCGCGCGTGCAGCGGGTGGTGCGGGCCGCGATGCGGCAGTGCGGGCGGCCCCGTCCACCCGAGATCTCCGGCCCGGTCGCGTTGGAACCGCTGCTCGCCGACGCCGCGCCGGCCGGCGGCGTGATCGCGTGCCAGCGCCACGTTCAGCAGTCCGCCGCCGGGCCGCGCGTCGCTCGATTGCTCGTGGGGCCCGAGGGCGGCTTCACCGACGACGAGGTGCAGCGGTGTCTTTCGCACGGCATGCACGCGTGCTCGCTCGGGCCGTGGACCCTGCGCGCGCCGACGGCCGTCGCCGCCGGCCTCGCGTGGCTGCGCGCGCAACCTTGACTCCCGGGCGCCGGCGGCAGCCGTGGTAAGCTCTCGCGCCTGATGGCACCCCGGCGCCCGCGACCGCCCAAGCCGTCGTTCTGCCCGGTGTGCGACGCCACGCTGGGAGCCGAGGTCGCCGCCGGGGCCGAGCCCAGCTGTCCGGTCTGTCGCGTGCCGCTGGTGCCGATGCGCGCCGCGGGGCTGTGGCGTCGCTTCGCCGCGAGCATGGTCGACGCGGTGATCCTGCTGTTCACCGCGGGCCCGCTGGCGTGGTTGCTCGCGTCGATGAGCGACGAGCCACCGTTGCTCGGTGGCAAGACCGCGCTCGAGGCCCTGCTGCGACTCTTCGAGCTCGAGCCCGGCGCGCTGGTCCGCAAGGCCGCACCGCTGGCGGTGATGGCCGTGCTGTACCTCGCGTTGTTCTGGCACCTGTCGGGTCGCACGCCCGGTCAGTCGCTGCTGAAGATCCGCGTCGTCGACCGCAACGCGCGCCGGCCAGGGGTCGTGCGCACGCTGATCCGCGCCGTCGTCACCGTCGTCGGGCTGGTGCCCGGCGGGCTGGGCTGGCTGTGGGCGCTGGTCGACATGGAACGGCGCAGCTGGCACGACTGGCTCGCGGGCACCCACGCGGTGAGGGACCCGTGAGCCACCTGCGGCGATACCTCGAGCAGACCGGCGCGCTGCCGGCCGATCACCTCGACGCCGCGCTGCGCCGACAACAGATCTACGGCGGCAGTCTCGACACCGTGCTGCTCGAGCTCGACCTGCTCGACGCGCACACGCTCGGCGAGCTGCTGGTGCAGGCGTGCGGTCTGCCGCTGGCGCCGTTCGAGCTCATCGACGAGGAGCGCGACCGGCCGTGGCACGCGCTGCCCGACGACGTGATCGAGATCGGCTGGGCGGTGCCGCTGTGCGACCGCGCGGGCACGGTGTGGATCGGCGTGCACCCCGATCTGCCCAACGAGCGGCTCGGCGCGCTGTACCGCATGATGCCGGGGGTCCAGGCCTTCGTGCTGCCCGAGTGCGGGCTCGAGAAGATCGCGGCCGAGCGCACCGCGTCGGTGGTGCCGCAGCGCTACGCGGTGCTGTGCGTCTCGTACCTCAGCGCGATGCGCCGACGGCCGTCGGTCTCGGACATCGGCTTCCCGATGCTGCACGACCCCGGCTCGGTCGGCTCGATGGTGTTCGCGGTCGGCGACTCGGTGCCGCCGAGCGCGACGCCGGCACCCGACACCGAGCGCACGCGCGCGCCGACGCTGCCGCCCGAGACCACCGAGCCCGAGGACGAGTTCGAGCGCCGACCGACGATCGTGTTCGAGCCCATCGCGGCCGCGCGCGAGGGCGTCGCGCCGACGTTCGTACCGCCGCCGCCTCCGACGGAGCCGGCCGACGGTGGCGACGCCACGCTGCCGGGGCGCGGGCGCACGCTGATCTTGTCGCGCGGCGTGGCGGCGCCGCGCATCCCCCCGCCGCCGACGCTGACGAACGAACCCGCGCCCACGCCGAGCCCGCCCGTGCGACCGAGCCATCGCGCGACCGAGCCGCCGCTGGCCGACGAACCGCCGGCGGTCGCGACGGCCAGCGCGAGCGCGGTGGCGACGGCCGAGCCGGCGCCCGAGCCGACGCCCGCGCTCACGGCCGTCGACGCGGCGGACGAGACCACGCCGTCGCGCGACGACGCAGGCACGGAGGCCGGCGCGCCCACCGGCCACGACGACGGCCCGGCGCGCCGCGACTTCGCCGAGGCGATCGTGCTCGCGCCCTCGGGCACCGTCGTGGGTGCGCCGCCGCCGGTGCGCTTCACCGCGCGCGGCACGATGATCGCGACCGCGCGGGACCTCGAGCAGCAGTTCCGCGCGACCGACGTCGTCGGCCGCATCACCGCGCTGGGCACCGAGCTCGACCACGCGCGCTCGCGCGAGAGCGTGATGGAGACGCTCGCCCGCGCGCTCGCGGTGCTCAGCCCGCGCTTCGCGGTGCTGCGGGTGCGCGGCCGCGAGCTGGTCGGACTCGCGAGCCCGGGCTCGACGCTGCCCGACCCCGCCGGCCGCGTGGTGCCGATCGGCGACAACGGCTTCGTCGCGCGCGTGATGACCGACGCCCGCGTCGCCGCCGTGCTCGACGACGAGACCTTCGCGCGCGCGCTGGGGCTGGCGCACGGTCGCCCGTGCCTGTCGCGCCGCATCGACGTCGCCGGCCGCCCGACGCTGGTGGTCTACCTCGACCGCGAGGGCGACGAGTTCCTGCCGGCCGAGGCCGCGCTGCTCGACGAGGTCTGCGCCCACGCCGGCCGCGCGCTCGAGACCATCGTGAAGCTGCGGCAGAGCGAGCGCGGACGTGGCGGCGACGACGACGTGCTGCCACCGCCCAGCGCGCGCACGTCGGTCGCACCCCCGCCGAGCTTCGGCGTGACCGGCGGTGCGACCAAGCCGTGGACGCCACCGCCGCTGCCGCCTTCGGTCGCGAGTGCATCGCCGCCGCTGGATCTGATCCAAAGCGACGGTCCGCGCCCGCGCACACGCACGCTCGTCGACGGCTCGCCGCCGACGCCGACGCCCGGCGCCCCGCGACCGCGTCCGACCACACCGATCGACGCGCCGCTGCTCGGCGACGGCCGGCCCGCGCTGGGCGAGCTCGGCACCGGGTCGATCGATGGCTTCGGGCCGTTGCCCGCGCAACCCGGTGAGGCCGAGGGCGCACGCGTGACCGAGCCCTACGACGGCGCCCGCACGGCGGCGGCCGGCGAGTCCGCGCGCGCGGTCACCTCGATCGGCACCGGTCCGCGCACACAGCCGGCCGCGGGCACGCCGACGCCGCTGCCGCCCGATCACACGCCGCGCGGCGGTCACATGCTGACGATCCACGCGATGCCGCCGCCGCCACCGTTGCCGCCGCCGCCGCCGATGGCGAGCGACGTCAGCCAGCCGCTCGACACGCTGATGGGCCTGCCGCCGCCGGTGTCGAGCCACGCGCAGGGCCCTCGCTTCGTGCCGCCGCCGATCGACGAGCGCGACAACGACGGCATCATCCCGCTCAGCTCGCCGATCGATCAGCCGTCGATGCGCGGCCGCATCGAGCTCGACGAAGAGGACTGGGCCCACCCGGGCAAGCAGCTCGCGAGCGAGTCGATGCAGCGGCGCATCGACTCGCTGCTGCGCGCGATCGCAGCGGGCTCGGGCAACGTCGCCGATCTGCGCGCGCTGGGCGAGCCGGCGCTCTTGCGGCTGGCGGCGCAGTTCCCCGGCCCGCTCGAGATCCTGCGCCGCGACCTGCGGGCGCTGCCGCCCCCTTCGGCCCACGGCCCGCTGGTGCGCACGGCGATCCGTGTCGGCGCGGAGCTGGTGCCGCACCTCATCGATCTGTTCGATCACCCCAGCGCCGACGTGCGCTTCTACGCCGCGTTCGTGTTCCAGGAGCTGCGCGACCCCCGGGCGATGCGGCCGCTGTCGGAGCTCGCGTTCGACACCAGCGGCGACGTGCGCGTGATCTCGATGCGCGTGCTCGAGACCTACCGGCGCACGCCGGGCTTCGCCGAGGCCGCACGCGTGGTGCGGGCGCAGCTCGACAGCACCAACCGCACGCGGCAGCTGTACGCCGCGCGCGCGGTCGGGACGCTGCGCGACATCGAGGCCATCCCCAAGCTCATCGACCTGCTCAGCAGCCGCGACCGCTTCGTGCAGGAGGCCGCGCTCGAGTCGCTGTGCTCGATCACGGGTCAGCAGCTGGGACTCAAGCCCCACCGCTGGAAGGCGTGGTACTCCGACAACGAGGGTCGCCACCGCGTCGAGTGGATCATCGACAGCCTCAAGCACCGCGACGTGCCGGTGCGTCGCTGGGCCGCCGACGAGCTCACGCGCATCACCGGCCACCGCGTGCCGTTCTCGGCCACCGGCGACAAGCGAGC